>JAEETC010000007.1 GCA_016286585.1 Prevotella sp.
GGTGTCAGATCCGTCAGTTCGCCCTTGATATATTCAATCATAACTATAAACCGTAAACAGTAAACTGTAAACCACAAACTATGTAATAAAACGCAGTTCGTTTCATTTTATTGTATTTCAGGCCGAATTCCTTACAGATTGTCACAAAATGAAAGTTTTTAGTTATTTTTACGGTCAGGATGTTATTTATTTCATCGAAAAGCATTACTTTTGCACGCGAAATGCAAATATCAACCATTATTTTGTTTATAGTTTACTGTTTATAGTTTATAGAAATATGAAGAAAATCAGAGCCGCCGTCGTAGGTTACGGCAACATCGGAAAGTATGCACTCGAGGCACTAGAGACAGCCCCCGACATGGAAGTGGCAGGCATCGTGCGCCGCAACGGCGCAGAGAACAAGCCCGCAGAACTGGCCCAGTATGACGTGGTGAAGGACATCCGCGAACTGAAGGATGTCGACGTGGCCATCCTCGCCACCCCCACCCGTTCGTGTGAGGAATATGCCAACATGATCCTGCCCCTGGGTATCAATACCGTCGACTCGTTCGACATCCATACGAATATCCGTGGCTACCGCGAGCGGCTGATGAAGTTGAACCAGGAGACCGGCACCGTAAGCGTGATCGCTGCAGGCTGGGATCCGGGATCGGACAGCATCGTGCGCACCCTCATGCAGAGCCTCGCCCCGAAGGGTCTTTCGTATACGAATTTCGGCCCCGGCATGTCGATGGGTCACAGCGTGTGCGTACGTAGTAAGAAAGGTGTGAAGAACGCCCTCTCAATGACCATTCCCCTCGGTGAGGGCATCCACCGCCGCATGGTGTATGTGGAGCTGGAAGACGGTGCAAAGCTCGACGAGGTGACGGCCGCCATCAAGGCCGACCCCTACTTCGCCTCTGACGAGACCCACGTGTTCCAAGTGGAGAGTGTCGACGACGTGCGCGACATGGGTCACGGTGTGAACCTCGTGCGCAAGGGTGTGAGCGGTAAGACGCAGAACCAGCGCCTGGAGTTCAACATGAGCATCAACAACCCCGCCCTGACTGGTCAGGTGCTGGTAAACGTGGCCCGTGCCTCCATGCGTTTGCAGCCGGGCTGCTACACGATGGTGGAGATCCCCGTGATCGACATGCTGCCCGGCGACCGTGCAGACCTCATCGAACATCTGGTATGAACATAGCGATTTTCGTGTCGGGTAGCGGCACAAACTGCGAAAACCTCATCCACTATTTTGCTGACTCCGAGAGTGTACATGTCGCGCTCGTGGTGAGCAATAAGTCCGATGCTTACGCCCTCGTTAGGGCGGAGCGTTTAGGAGTTCCTACGGCCGTCACGCCCAAGGCAGAACTGAATGACCCCGAGGTGATGCTGCCGCTGCTGCGGAAGTACGACATCGGCTTCATCGTGTTGGCGGGATTCCTGCCGCTCGTGCCCAACTTCCTCATCGACGCCTATCCCCATAAAATCATCAATATCCACCCTGCCCTGCTCCCGAAATACGGGGGCAAGGGTATGTGGGGACACCATGTGCACGAGGCCGTGAAGGCTGCGGGAGAGACGGAGACGGGCATGACCGTACATTGGGTGACACCCGTCTGCGATGCCGGAGAGATTATCGCCCAGTTCCGTGTCAGTCTGTCACCCGAAGACACCGTCGACGACATTGCCGAGAAAGAACGCCAGCTGGAAATGGAACACTTTCCCAAGGTGGTGGAAGACATAGTCAAGAACATCTAAGAATAACCCTACTGAATATGAAAAGAACGACCATGCTATTGCTGACCCTCATGCTGATCTTAACGGCAAGGGCAGAAGACGGAAGTCAGCTGTGGCTGCGCTATCAGAGTGTGAACAAGGCCACAGTCACAGGTGTAAAATGTACGGCCGCAGAGGAACTGCGACAATACTACAACGGCGAGGCTGTGACGCTGGCACTTGACCAGACTATGCCCAACGAAGCCTATCGGATTGACGGGAAAGACGGCAGGATGAGCATCAGCGCCAAAGACGAGCACGGTCTGCTTTATGGCGCCTTCGCCCTGCTGAGGAGCCAGGACTGCCCGATGGCCGTTGTTACTGGCAAGACAGAGAAGCCGTTCTTCAAACACAGGATCCTGAACCATTGGGACAACCTCGACAGCAGCATTGAGCGCGGTTATGCCGGACTCAGTATCTTCTGGGCCCTGGAAGACCCGCAGACCAGAAGGAACAGCGACCTGTGGAAACCCAAGCCCATCAACACCGAACTCATCAAGGCCTACGCCCGTGCCAATGCCAGTATCGGCATCAACGGTACGGTGCTCAACAACGTGAACGCCTCGCCTAAGATGCTTTCGGCCATCTACCTCGACAAGGTGAAGGAGATAGCCGATATCCTGAGACCCTACGGCATCAAGGTCTACCTGTCGGTGAACTTCGCCTCGCCCATGACTATTCCGGCCAAGGGCTTCAACGGGGGGAAGCCCGTAAAGACTGCCGACCCGCTGAATGCACAGGTCAAGGCATGGTGGAAGGCGAAGGCCAAGGAGATCTACCAGTTGATTCCCGACTTTGGCGGTTTTCTGGTGAAAGCCAACAGCGAGGGACAGCCTGGTCCTTTCGACTACCAGCGTACACATGCCGACGGTGCCAACACACTGGCCGATGCCGTGAAACCCTATGACGGCATCATCATGTGGCGCAGCTTCGTGTATGGCGCAGCCCATAAGGGAGAAGACCGTGTGAAACAGGCCGTCTCGGAATTCAAGGACCTCGACGGCAAGTTCCGCGATAACGTCATCCTACAGTCGAAGAACGGGCCGCTCGACTTCCAGCCCCGTGAGCCTTATGCTCCCATCTTCGACAACATCCATCAGACGCAACAGATGGCAGAGTTGCAGATCACCCAGGAGTATCTGGGGCAGTCGCGCCATCTGGTCTATCTGGCTCCGATGTGGCGTGAGTTCTTCGGCTTCGTGGCTCCCGATCGACTTGTGGGTATTGCCGGCGTAGCCAATATCGGTCTCGACAAGAACTGGTGCGGTCATCACTTCTCTCAGGCAAACTGGTACGCCTTCGGACGTCTCGCCTGGAACCCTATGCTCACCTCAGAGACCATCGCTGAGGAATGGCTGAAAGCAACATTCAACACCTCATACGACGAGGCAATGAAGTCGATGATGCTCCGCTCGCGTGAGGCCTGTGTCGATTACATGATGCCATTGGGCCTCCACCATATCTTCGCCTTCGACGAGCACTATGGTCCAGAGCCAGACGGTTTCATCCCCCACTACCCCATCGAGTGGTGTCCCGTGTACTACCATCGTGCCGACTCCCTCGGCATCGGCTTCGACCGCACACATACCGGCTCTGACGCCACCTCACAGTACCGTGAGCCTTATTGCTCACTCTACGACAACGTCAACACCTGCCCCGAACGCTATCTGCTCTGGTTCCATCGTGTGCCCTGGACCTACCGTACCAAGAGCGGCAGGACCATCTACGAAGAGATGACATTCCGCTATGACCGTGGTGTGAAGGAAGTGGAGGATTTCTGCCGTATCTGGCAGGAGGCCAAGCCCGCCATTGACGAACAGCGCTGGCAGGAGGTAGACAAGCGTATGCAGCACCAGTTGGAGAATGCCAAGGAGTGGCGGAAAGTCTGCCTGGACTATTTCGGAACGTTCGTGAAATGAAGATTGTCGTATCCCTTGAGATCGAGAGTGTATGCCCCACCTTTGTGGGAGCTGCTGTCGAGGCACAGGTCACAAACAGTTCCTACTGCGAAGCCCTGTGGGATGAGATTCATGCCCTTGAGAACAAATACCGTCAGGAGCTGACGACGGAAAGCCTGAAACAGCTACCCGGCATCGCTGCCACCCGTAGTGTCTACAAGGCCTGCGGCAAAGACCCTTCCCGCTACCGTCCGGCCAGCGAACAGCTCATCCGCCGGATGCTGCAAGGTAAGGAACTCTACCAGATCGACACCCTCGTGGACCTTGTGAACCTCGCCTCCATCGCTTTCGGATACAGTATCGGAGGCTTTGATGCAGACAAGTTCGTGGGCGACACGCTCACACTGGGTGTTGGTCGTGAGGAAGAACCTTACGAGGGCATCGGCAGAGGGCCCATCAACATCGCAGGCCTGCCCGTATACCGTGATGCAGAAGGCGGTGTTGGCACGCCCACCAGTGACCACGAACGTACAAAGATGACACTCGGCACCACCCATCTCGTAGTGCTCATCAACGGCTATGACGGCAATGAGGAGCGTGTCATCGCCAATGCCAAATTCATTCAGGAACTGCTTCGGAAATACTGTCAGAGCGATGGCGGCAGCGTCACCGTTTACCGCTAGACGGTAATCTCGCCGGAACCGAGACATCGATGATGGTCCTCGTCGTAGATGACGCAGAATTGTCCTGGTGCCACCCCGTGAATCCTTTCTTTGGAATGTACGATAAATTCGCCATCACCCGTCCACTCTAAAGTAGCAGGATGATACTCCGGCGTATGACGGATCTTGAAGGTCACCTCACAAGGTGTCAGACACTTTGTGAGATAATGGAAGCCATGCACAGGGAAGTCCTGCTTGTAGGCCGTCTCAGGGTCGTAGCCGTGCGACACGTAAAGAATATTCTTCGCTATATCCTTCTTCACCACAAACCAGGGACCACCCCCGAAGCCCATACCCTTGCGCTGTCCGATGGTATGGAACCACAGGCCCTTGTGCTCACCGATGCGACGACCGGTCTCCAACTCTATCACATCGCCTGGCTGTTCACCTAAGTAACGCCGGATATAGTCATTGTAATTGATCTTCCCTAGGAAACAGATGCCCTGCGAGTCCTTCCGCCTGGCATTCACCAGGTGTTCACGCTCGGCAATCTCACGCACCTCGTCCTTCATATAATGGCCAATGGGGAAAAGCGCCTTCTTCAGCTGCCAGTCATAGATCTGTGCCAGAAAGTCGGTCTGGTCCTTCACAGGGTCAGGACTCGTACAGAGCCACTTCAGTCCCTCACCGTCGATCTCCGTCTGGGCATAATGGCCTGTGGCGATGAGATCATAGTCGTGACCACGCTTCTCGTGGAAGGCGCCGAACTTAACAAGACGGTTACACATCACGTCGGGATTAGGGGTCAGACCTGCACGCACCTTGTCCATCGTGTACTTCGTCACCTGATCCCAATACGCCTGGTGACAGTCGACGACCTCCAGTCGGCAGCCGTACTTATGGGCCACAGCCGTCGCCATCTCGAGATCCTCCTCACTGGAGCAGTCCCATTCCTCCTCTTCCTCAGGACCAATCTTGATATAAAAGCAGTCGGGATGCAGGCCGAGACGTGCCAACTCGTACACCACGACACTACTATCCACACCGCCCGACAGCAACACAGCTATCCGCTTATTCTCAATATCTTCTCTCACGCTATCACAATATCATCCGGCAACAGATATATAATTCTGTACGCACGAATCCTTAATTACATTTCCTTTTCGGGTGCAAAGATAATCATTTAATTCGTAAATCATGTTAAAAAGCGTAATTATTTCATTGATATTTCAAAGATTGTTCTTACCTTTGCGATATCAAATTGATATCATTTTAAAACTTAATCATTATGGAGAATAAAGAATTTGCATTCAAAGGAATGGTGATGAACGGCTTCCTGATGCTGTTTGTCAATTTTACCGTTCTGGTCTTGTCGATTGTCGGCATTGTGTATGGAATCATCCAGCTTGATGCTACCAACGGTACTTGTGGCGGCTGGCTTCTTGGCGGGAGCATCCTGCTGCTGATCATCAATATCATCATGTGGTGCGGACTGATGATGCTCGAGCCCAATGAAGCCAAGGTGACCACATGGTTCGGCAAGTACAGCGGCACATTCAACAAGACTGGTTTCTTCTGGATCAATCCCTTCTACGGCACGAAAAAAGTATCCCTCCGTGCCCGCAACCTCGACGCTGAGCCCATCAAGGTGAACGACAAGACGGGCAATCCAGTGATGATCGGCCTTGTGCTCGTGTGGAAACTGAAGGACACCTACAAGGCCCTCTTCGAGGTAGACTCGCAGACGATGGCAGCCAACCCCAATGCCGTCGGCTCAGACACCAAGGGACTGATGAACGCCCTGGAGAACTTCGTCCGCGTACAGAGCGACGCTGCACTCAGACAAGTAGCAGGCCAATATGCCTACGACGATGAGGACAACAAGCACGACGAACCCACGTTGCGCTCCAGTGCCGACGAGATCAACGAGCAGTTGGAGCAGAAACTCGACGAGCGTCTGGCCTTAGCTGGCATCGAGGTCGTAGAGGCCCGCATCAATTATCTGGCCTACGCCCCTGAGATTGCAGCCGTCATGCTGCGCCGTCAGCAGGCATCGGCCATCATCACGGCCCGTGAGAAGATCGTGGAAGGAGCCGTCTCGATGGTGAAGATGGCCCTCGACAAACTCTCAAAGGACAATATCGTGGATCTCGACGATGACAAGAAGGCTGCGATGGTCAGCAACCTGCTCGTTGTGCTCTGCGGCGACGACTCTGCCCAACCCGTCGTGAACACAGGAACGTTGAACCATTAGACAGAAGAGTATTATTTTAGACAGAAGGACATAAGAACATAATGGCTACGCTAAAAGGAGGGAATAAAAATATGTTCTTTTGTTCTTATGTCTAAAAAACAAAATATGTACTTATGGCAGAAAAGAGTACTAAGAGTTTTATCCTCCGCGTCGACGCTGAGACGATGAACGCCATAGAGGCCTGGGCTGCTGATGAGTTCCGCAGCACCAATGGCCAGCTGCAATGGATCATCACCGAAGCCCTGCGCAAGGCAAAACGCCTGCCCAAAAAGAAACAACAAACCCAAACAGAAGAAAACGATGAATAGGAAAAAAGCATTGATATTGATTATGGCTCTGCAGTTCATGCTCCTAGCCATGCTGATAGTACTGTTTATATCTCATATCATGAGTGTTTCGGCCTTCGCATCCGCAATAATAATTGTAGGTGTTGTTTGCACCGCAGCAACAATAGTGGCTGTACGCAAACTCCCACCCATGTAAGAAGAAGCAGAAGAATGGAAGAGAAGAATAGTTTTGATCTGAAGACTGTCAAAGTGCATCGTACCACAGAGGCGACGGTCTTTGAAGTGGCTTTCGTCATCTTAGCCATCATCGTCTGGGGCATCATCATCTGGATGATCCATCGTGCGCCAGACATCGTGCCCACCCATTTCGATGCTTCAGGAAGACCTAATGCCTACGGCTCACCAACAGGCATCGCCATTCCCTGCGCCATCATCACGATAGCAGCCTTGGGCTTAATGGTGACGGCCTATTTCCCTCGACATATCAACATGCCCTTTAAAATCAAGAATATCCGTCAGGTAGAACTTATGATCCGCCAAATTCGGATAGCAGGCATCATCCTTTTATTTGTGCCGCTGGCCATAGCCTATATGATGCTGGGGATGAACACCCCGTCGCCCACTCCCATATTGACAGTGATAGGGCTTTTAATCCTGGAAATCTTGATCTTCTCAATACTCATCTATAAAGCAAAATAACATGGTAGAACTACGAAACGAACAGCTCTCCGTCGTCGTATCGGAGAAAGGAGCTGAGCTCCAGAGCATCAAGGATGCCAATGGTAAGGAATATCTGTGGCAGGGCGACCCCAAGTTCTGGCCTCGCCGCTCGCCCATCCTCTTCCCCATCGTGTGCAGCGTCAACGACGAGACCTATCGTGTCGACGGGCAGGAATATCATCTGCCCCGCCACGGTTTTGCCCGCGATGCCAAGTTTACGCTCATCGCCCATAATGAGCGCAAGGTAAGCTTCGCCCTCGAATCGTCGGAAGACACGAAAAAGGTATATCCCTACGACTTCACCCTCAGCGTCAGCTACGTGCTTGATAATAATATAATAGGTGTCATCTGGCACGTCCACAACACAGACCAGCGAGAGATACACTTCCAGATTGGCGGTCACCCCGCCTTCAACGTGCCTGGCATGAAGGCCGGCGAGAACCAGTACGGCCGTATCCGCCTCGACAACGAGGAGCCGATGGACGCACTCCACAGCTACGGCGACGGCTCGCACGAGATGGACGAGGTGCCCTTCATCGAGGCCGAAGACGGCATCATGGAATTCTCCGACAACACCTGGCGCAACGACTCCATCAAGGTCCATAAGTGCCAGCTGCACCGTGCCGAACTGTTGGGGACCGATGGCGAGCCTGAGGTGACGGTCACCTTCCGCACGCCAGTCATCGCCTTCTGGAGTCCTTATGGCAAGCAAGCCCCCTTTGTCTGCATTGAGCCTTGGTACGGCATCGGCGACCCGCGCGGTTTCAAGGGCGAGTTCAAGGACAAGCCGTTGATGAACCACCTGCAGCCTGGTGCCTCCTTCATGTCGCGCTACGAAATCCGGATCGGCTGACTGCAGAATTTACGGAAGGTGCTTGTAAAAGGTTTGAAAGTGCCGTTGTAAATGGCAGAAAGGTGCCTTGTAAAGTTAAAACAACGACAACGTTTGTTAAAACAAAGACAATGTCTGATAAAACAAAGGCATTGTCTGATAAAACAAAGGCATCGTTTTAACCTTTTCAACACAGGAAGATAGCTTTAAAGGCATCCCGCGAGGGGTGCCTTTATAATTAATATGGTGTTAAACTTGCACGTTTCGGATATTCTTAGTACCTTTGCGCCCGAAAAAATGAAACGAGCCTGAAAATGAGCAAGAAAATAGGATACGCATGCATGGCCCTGATGCTGACGATGAACACAGCGGCCTTGGCCGACGAAGAAACCGGCAACAGCGGCGACCATCTGATTATCAATGAGTTGATGCAGTCGAACATTGATTGTTGGATGGACGACCTGAACGACTTCCCCGACTCCTGGGTGGAGCTCTACAACCCAAGCAGCGCCAACATCGACCTGAGTAACTATAGTCTCGGTGTGGTGCTCGATGCAGGAGAAGCCTGGAAGCTGCCGAGCCAGACCGTCGCACCAGGCAAATACGTCATTGTCTGCTGCGACAAGGAGTCCACCAAGCTCCACACGCCTTTCCGCCTTGAATCAGGCAAGGGTTGTAACGTCTACCTGTTCCGTGACGGCCAGGTCATTGACAAAGTAGAGAACCTGGCCAAGCAGCCGGCACCGAACATCGCCTACGGGCGCCAGACCGACGGCAGCAACGACTGGGGCTACCAGCTGACACCGACACCCAACAAGGCCAACAGCGGCGAGGTATGTGACGGAAACCATATCCTCGGCGAGCCTGTGTTCAGCCAGAAAGGGTTCGTCATCAATGGCTCCAAATCATTCAGACTCAAGCTCACACTGCCCGAGGGAGCCCCCGAAGGTACGGAAATACGCTATACCACGAACGGCACAGAGCCCACCGCCAGCAGCAGCAAATGCGGCAGCTCTGGCTTCGCCATCAATAAGTCGACAACCGTCCGCGCACGACTCTTCTGCAACGGCTGGCTGTCGCCAAGGAGTACCGTCGAGTCATATATCTTCCACGACAAAGACCTGACCATACCCGTCATCAGCATCGTCATCGACGACAAATACCTCAACGACGCGAAGATCGGCATCTTTGCCAACAATAACAACCACGACAATCCCCACGACTGGCGACGGCCCATGAACATCGAGCTCTTCGACGCCACTGACGAACCCTCACGGCTGAACCAGCTCTGCGAGACCCGCATCACAGGAGGATGGTCGAGAGACGCCTCACGCAAATCGATGGCCGTCTATGCCCACAAGCGCTTCGGCACCAAGAAACTCGATTATGAGTTCTTCCCAGACCAGCGACCGGGAGTGACGGATTTCAAGTCGGTTGTGCTCCGCAATGCCGGCAACGACCGCGACGGCATTTACATGCGCGACGCCATCTGCCAGCGCACAATGGCCGAACACACCGACATCGACTGGCAGGCCTGGCGCCCCGCCGTCATCTACATCAACGGCGCCTACCACTGCATCCTCAACATCCGTGAGCGCGGCAACGAGAACAACATTGCCACCAACTACGGTCTGGAAGACATCGACCTCATCGAGAACGGCGAACTGAAAGAAGGCACAAGTGACTTTTACGACGCCTTCACCGAATTCTACCAGGAGAAGGGTCACACGCTCGAGGAATATGCCAAGTGGATTGACTTGGAGGAGTACATGAACGTGATGGCGATGAACCTCTACTTCTGTAACTTAGACTTTCCGGGCAATAACAACGTCATGTGGCGTCCAAGAACAGAGGACGGCCGTTGGCGCTGGATTGTCAAAGACGTAGACTATGCCCTGGGACTCTATAACCACGCAGCAAGCCATAACATCCTCAAACAGTATTACAACCCCACAAGCAAAGAGTACAACGACATCAGTTTCTCCATCACGGAACCGGCTACACGTCTCTTCCGCAACATGATGGAGGATCCCGACTTCCGGCGCGAGATGATCGACAGACTCAGCATCTACATGGGCGACTTCCTGAACGAGAAGGGCGTGCGTGCCATCTGGGATCCCATGTATAACCTGCTCATGGGCGAATGGAAACGCCATCGCGACGCCGTGTACAACAACCCATGGTGGCCGAACTATGATGACGAACTGCGCAGTTCACGCAACTGGCTTTCCCAGCGCACAGCAGAGATGTACAAGCACATCGGAAGCCAGTTCAGTCTCGGCTCGCCCATTCCTCTGACCATTAATGTCGAGAATAGCGAAGAAGACCTTGTCGGACTGACCTTCAACGACGTCCCCCTCACAAAGAATTCATTTGACGGCAAATTCTATTTCACTCGCGCGATCCGTCTTGAGAACAACAACGACGAACGGCCCATCGCAGGATGGCGTATCGCAGAAACAAAGAGCGGTTCTACCACAACCCGTGAGATCTCTGGCAGTACGCTCTCATTAGAGATGCCCGCTTGTAGTAAACTGGCCATCACCGCCATCGTTGGCACCCCCGACGGCATCGGCACCATCACTACCCTCCCCGACCTCAGTCAAGGCAATGTCTACGACCTCAACGGTCGGATCATCCGTCAGGGCACTACATCACTTGAGGGACTTCCTCACGGAATATACATCGTCAACAGGAGGAAGGTCATCAAGTAAGCATTGTGTTAATATAACAAAAATTAGTATATATAGTATTAAAAGAGGTATTGCATCTGTTTAGGTTTTAAATTAATTTAACTATCTTTGCACCCTCAAACGTAAGGCATGACACGAAATCTACTTATAAGATTGTTCACAGTGACGGTGGTCTTGAGTGCCATCAGCACTGTTTCCGCACAAAATCCTAAACTCGTCATCAACGAGCTCATGCAGTCGAATGTCGACTTGATTATGGATGATCTCAATGAATTCCCTGATTCCTGGGTGGAGGTCTACAACGCCAGTCGTGAAACCGTTGATCTCGCGAACTACAAGATTGGCATTACTCCCGATCCCAATGATGCATGGCAGCTCCCTAAAATGACGATACCATCCGGAGGCCATCAGATTATCTATTGCGACAAAGAGGCTGATGATCTGCATACCCATTTCCGTCTGGACTCGGGCAAGGATTGTGAAGTCTATTTTTTCTCGGGAGACACACTTGTCGACTATATAGGCGGCATGGGGAAGCAGCCTGCTCCAAACATTGCCTATGGTCGTCAGACCGACGGGGCAGATATCTGGGGATATCAGTTATTGCCCACACCAGGAGAATCGAATATCGGACAAATCTGCGATAGAGACCACATCCTCGGAGAGCCCATTTTCAGCGAACCCGGATCCGTCAGGACAGACGCCCGTACCATCGTTCTGGAACTGTCAATGCCTGAAGGGAGTCCTGAAGGGGCAGCCATCTACTACACGACAAACGGAGAAGAGCCTTCCACCAACAGTCGGAAATACACCTCACCCATCAGGATTTCTTCAACCAGCGTCATTAGGGCGAAACTCATCTGTAACGGATGGCTATCACCCCGTTCTACGACCCATTCCTATATTCAGTTCCCCCGTGATCTGACGTTGCCGGTCATCTCTATCGTTACCGACGACAACTACTTTAACAATGATTGGGTAGGTATTTTCCCCAACAACGAAGGCGACAACTTAAATAACCATCATAACTGGCGACGTCCCGCGAATTTTGAATACTTCGAGGGAGAAAACACGAATAGCATCATTAATCAGCTTGGTGAAACGCGTGTCGGTGGAGGCAAAAGCAGAGAGTTCTCCAGGAAGACCTTGATGATCTACGCAAACAAGCGTTTCGGTACGAAAAGGTTCTCCCATGAATTCTTCCCTGACCAGAAGCCAGGTCTCACAGAGTTCAAGTCGCTGGCACTGCGTAATGCAGGAAACGACTTCAATTCTCTCTTTATGCGTGATGCCATTGTGCAACGCCATATGGGGATGCATACCGATATTGACTGGCAGGCCTGGCGCCCAGCCATCGTCTATATCAACGGCGAGTACTACAGCATGCTCAATATCAGGGAACGTGGAAACGAAGATAACATCTATACGAACTACGACGGTCTTGAGGACATCGATTTGATTGAAAACTGGGACGATCTGAAGGAAGGCGATGATAAGAATCTGAACAAATTCAAGAATTTCTACAACCAAGCCGGCCATACTATGGAAGAGTATGAGAAGTGGATGGATTGTAAGGAATACGCCGACTACATGATCCTGAGCCTCTACCATAACAATCTTGACTTCCCGGGTAACAACACTATTTTGTGGCGTCCTCGCACTGATGACGGCCGCTGGCGTTGGATTGCCAAAGACGTTGATTATTCATTGGGGCTTTATAACATTCCCTACAACTACAAAATCTTCTGGTGGTTCTACAACCCCAACTATGATGACTATTGGTCGTGGGGGGCCAACGACTCAGAATATACCATGCTTTTCCGCCAGCTCATGGAGATTGATGAGTTCAAGAATATGTTCATCGAGCATTGTGCAATATACATGGGAGATTTCTTGAATGAAGCCGGCATTCACAAGGTATGGGATCCCATGTATGAGCTGATTAAGTATGAATATCCCTACCACAGGGCTCTTATCAGCAAGAATCCCGACTACCAGAAGGAAATGGAGCATGTCAATGATTGGCTTAAGTACCGCACTGACGAGTTCTATAAGCAAATAGGCAGTTATTATAAGGTAGGGAATCCTATACCTCTTACCATTAACAATGGCCAGATAGAGAACCCATTAGAGGAGGTTCTCATCAACAACATCAGCCTGTCTGAGAAGCGTTTTAACGGAAAATTCTATCCTGACTTTAACATCAATATTGAAGCAAAAGCCATTAAAGGAAGAGAGTTGATTGGTTGGTGGATACAAGAGACGAGTGGGACATCAACTACCAGTAAAGAATATATGGGTCAACAGCTGAGTTTTAAGATGCCTGAGAAATGCGATAAACTCGTCATTGAGCCCATTTGCTATAATGTACTTGCCAATGGTATTCTGGACGTTACGCGCACCGACCAGCATCCCAATGCTGTCTATGACATGAATGGCCGTATCGTCCGTCAGGGTAGCACCTCACTTGAGGGCCTGCCTCAGGGCATCTATATCGTTGGTGGAAAGAAAGTCGTCAAGTAGACACTCATCAATAAGCTTCACGGTATTTGCTTTCCTCCTTGTCGTCCAACATGGAGAGATAGCTTTGGTAACGGCTTTGGGCTATGTAGTGGTTTTCAAGAGCCTGAAGCACGGCACAGCCAGGCTCATGGGTATGTGTACAATTTGAGAAACGGCAGTCTTTGGAGAAACGGAATATCTCACGGAAGTAGCCAGTGAGTTCTTCCGGTTCCATGTCAAAAGTGCCAAATCCTTTGATACCAGGCGTATCAATGAGCCATCCCCCATTGATTGGAATCATCTCGGAGAATGTGGTGGTGTGCTGACCCGTCTGGTGAGCATCGGAAATTTCTGCCGTACGGAGGTTGGCACCTGGCACAAGACGGTTGATAAGCGTGGACTTTCCTACACCACTGTTACCACTGAGTAATGTGATTTTGCCCTCCAAGAGCGGACGAAGGTCTTCAACACCATCACCTGTCTCCGCAGAAATAGGACGACATTCGTAGCCTACTGTCTCATAAAGCGTGATCAGCATTTGTTGATAGTGCTGGGCATCGGCATCAAGGAGGTCGGTCTTATTGAAGACCAACACCACAGGCACCCGATAAGCCTCAGCAGAGGCGAGGAAACGATCGATGAAAGTAGTTGAGGTCTGCGGACTGATAACAGTGACGACAAGTAAAGCCTGGTCGACGTTAGCGGCAATGATATGGCTCTGCTTGGAGAGATTGATACTCTTGCGGATAATGTAATTGCGACGATCCTCAATTTCCGTGATAAAGGCAGTTCCCTCCTGATTGGGAACGACCATCACACGATCGCCGACAGCAACGGGGTTCGTGCTACGGATACCCCGCAGACGGAAGTTTCCTTTTACCTTACAATCAAGTAGCCGGCCATCGTCGAGAAGGACGGTGTACCAGCTACCTGTATTCTTAACGACGAGTCCTTTCATCAGACCGTCATAATCTCCTTGTTTTTGGCGGCAATGAGCTCATCGATCTTCTTGATGAACTTATCGTGGATCTTCTGAAGTTCCAACTCGGCATCCTTCTCGTTATCCTCGGAAAGACCGTCTTTAATGGCCTTCTTCAGTTTCTCCTTGATGTCACCCCTTACGTTACGCACCTCTACCTTTGCCTTCTCGGCAATCTTATTGCACTGCTTGGTAAGGTCACGACGACGCTCTTCTGTCGGGATGGGGATGTTCAGACGGATGACTTCGCCGTTGTTCTCGGGAGTGATACCCACGTCAGAGTCCATAATAGCCTTCTCAATGTTACGGATCTCCTTACGGTCCCATGGTTTAATGGCAATCGTTCGGGGATCTGGCACACTGACATTAGCAACTTGATTCAATGGAACTCTCGAGCCGTAAGACTCCACTCGCACGCCATCAAGAATAGCGACATTAGCACGACCGGCACGGATACGATTCAACTCTTCCTCGAGGAACATGGCAGCCATCTCCATACGCTCCTCGCTCTTTTTTAATACTTCTTTTACGTCTATCATAATCATTAAGTTTTAGCTTTCTGTTGACAAAAGTACGGAAAATCCTTGAAACTTCCAAATTTTTTGTCCATTTTGTGTTTTTTTTCTCATAATATTTTGTCATTTCATCTCTTTTGCTTATCTTTGCACAACAATAACTGCCTGAAATAAATATGGACTGTTATCACCATCTCCGCATCAAGGCCGTCATCCTGTTATCAACCATAGCCACTATGGCTCATGCCCAGGCTGAGAACATGGATACCATTGCCGACACGCCTCATTTGGCCGCATACCTTGTGGCTGCTCTGATGATCAGCGTGTTCACCATGGTGTTCACAAACCGAATATTTTATTACCGACAGAAAGAAGTGACGAATCACACCAGGCAACTGAACACCCAACTAGCGCTTGTACTACGGTCGAACAAGACCGAACTATGGACCTACGACGTAAACAAGCGGATCATTCAACAGATTTCGGCGATGGAGGAAAACGGGAAAACCTATTCGCCCATTGACTTCGCACAGTTCTTCGATCACGACGACTTTAACCAGCTCCGCAAGACGGTAATTGCCGTACGCAGCGGTGAAAAGGAGGAAGAGACGATGATGGTTCATGGCAGCACACCACAGGACGGAGGCGAACCACGGCTGTTCATGATCAATGTGACGGTGCTACACCGCGACAGTCACGGCAAAGCAAAGATGTTGCTCGGTATCCAGCGCGACATCACGGAAAACGCGCGAAGAAAAGAGAAAGCCCGCAATCTGGCAATACAATTCCACACCACGTTCAACTCGTCGTTGGTCGACATGATCTATTATGATGCAGACGGTTGGCTGACGGACATCAACGAGAAAGCCTGCGAGACCTTCGGCATCAAAGACCGGGAGGAACTGATGAAACGACACGTGAATATACGGGATATACCATCATATCGGGAGCTCGACTTGGAACATTTGGATGAGACGCAGTTGTCGTCGGTGAACGACATCGACCAGGTGAAGCATAACGACGAGCGGATTCCGGAACTGACCGTCGGCGGTAAGTTCTACTACGAGGTGACTTTGAACGCTGTGCGTGACAAGGAGGGACGGGCGCTGGGCTTCGTTGCCGCCGGGCGGAATATCACGGAGATGGTGGAAAGTCACCACCGGCAACAGGAAGACAGCGCGTTGTTGAAAAAGGCCACCAGCGACATTGAGGCCTATATCAACAACATCAACTACTCGTTGAAGGTCAGCGGCGTAAGACTCATCAACTATCACCCCGATAAGCATGAATTGGTGGTGTTCAGCGATCTGAACCAACCTCAGTACCACCTGTCACAAATTCGTTGTATCACACTTTTGGCCGAGACGGAGCGCAGGAGAGCCAGAGGGTTGTTCCTCAGGATGGACCGTCGCACCCCCGGTAACATCAACGTCACGCTACAGACACTCTTCCACGACGAAAAGGGGCGCCGCGTATTTTGGACATTCTGGATGGTGCCTGTCACGGGAAAAGACGGAGCCATCAGTCACTATTTCGGCCTGTGCCGCAACGAGACGGAGATGGTCTATACCGAGCAGATGCTCAGGAAGGAGACCAAAAAGGCGCAGGAGACGGAAGAGCTGAAGAACACTTTCCTGCTGAACATGAGCCACGAAATACGTACACCGCTGAATGCCGTGCTCGGTTTTGCAGAACTCTTCAACGGGCCCCATGAGGAAGAGGACGAGCCTGTGTTCGCTGATGAGATCAAGCGCAACACAAACGAGCTGCTGAGACTCGTGAACGACATACTCTTCATCTCACGCCTCGATGCCAGGATGATAGAATATAATTATGTAGAGACCGACTTCTCAAAACTCTTCGACGGATTCTGCTACATGGGGTGGGACAACATCGCCCCGGGAGTAAAAGTGACGGTGGAGAATCCCTACAGCCGGCTGATGGTTAAGATCGACGAGCAACATCTGGGCACAGTGATCGGGAAATTGTGCCAACTCGCGGCCAGGATGACCACGACAGGCACCATCCGCGCCAAATACGACTATCGTCAGGGCGGACTGAATATCACCATCGAGGATACCGGCAGAGGACTCGACAAAGAGAAGCTCTCACACATATTCGACCGCTTTGCAAACGGCAATGACAACCATCGTGAGGGCACCGGACTCGACATGCCTATCATCAAGGAGCTGGTGGAACAGATGGGCGGAGGCATCGAAATACAGTCGGAGGAAGGCAAGGGCACGACTGTGTATGTGACCATCCCCTGCGAGATGACCGCTCTGGAGAAAGGGACCGAACACACCATCTTAACAGGACAACAGATATGAGCATAGCAATCTTACATATCAATAGCTTCGCTTTCGCCATGCCCGACGCTGTATCGATGCTGATGGTGATGATCATGGGCATAGCCTTCCTGATAGCCTGGGCCATCAACCGACTGGTGCTCATGCGCATCAGAATGGGCGTGGGCAAGAGCCGCGAGATATCGGCCATCATGCAGCACACGCTGGACAGGAGTGAGAGCTATGTACTGAAACTGGATATAGCCCAACGGCATGCCATCAACGTGCATGGCCATCTGCTGCCGGAAGAAGGCATAGGCTATCAGGAGAGTTTCGGACTGATACATCCCGATGACCTAAACGCGTACAGAGCCTTCATCCAGCGCATGGTGAGCGGGGAGACGACGACCGACGAATGCGTGTTCCGCTGGGATATGAGCGGCAGCCAACGGCTCGGACAGTGGCGCTATATGCACGACCAAGGCATCGCCGAGACCGTGAAGAGAACCGGCAAGGTGACGAATATCTTCTGCACACTGACAGACCGCACGGAAGAAGTATTGCGGGAGCAGGAGGAACAGGAGATGGCCAACAAGTACAGGATGATGTTTGAGCAGTCGATCACCGGACTAGCCTTCTATGATAAAGACGGATATCTGCTCACGGCGAACAAGAAAATGAGGGACATCCTGAAATTCCAGTCGGAAGAGGATCCCTTGTTCTACAAGACGTCACTCTTCGACATGCCATCGTTCCGCAACCTACTGTATAGCCGCCACGTGGAAGACCTCTACTTCTGCACCAAGAGTATCATCATTGAGCGCGGCGTGAACTGCTACACGGAGATACGGGTGCACCCCATCTATAACGACAACGGGGAACTCTACTATATCACCTTCGCCATACGTGACGTGACTCAGGAGCGCGAACTCTACCTCCAGAACAAAAAGAACAGCCATGACATCAGGCAAGCAAACGAGGCCATCAGGCAATATGAGAACGAGATACAATACTTGATGGACACCTGCAACATGCGATTCTTCCGCTGCTCCAGGGCCGAACGCACCTGCACCTTCTATAAGGGAATGACCACGGAAGTGAGCAAAATGAGCTTCGACAAGTTGATAGAGCATTTCTCCGACAGTCCTTTCCGACAGGGATTGATGGAATACGACACCTATTTTAGTGTACAGCGCACCGAACTCACCAAAATGTATCCGCTCTTCCACGAGGGTGATGAGATGCAGTGGAACTTTATCGACAGTGTGCCCTTCTTCAACGAGAACGGGGAGATGGAAGGCACCTATGGAATCGTAAGAAACGTAAATGACCTCGTGAAGAAACAAGAGGAACTGAAACAGGAGACGGAACGGGCCAATGACTCAGGACGACTGAAATCGGTGTTCATGGCCAATATGACCCATGAGATACGTACGCCGCTGAACTCCATCGTAGGCTTCTCAGACGTGCTGCCCATGCTCTCCACGACCGAAGAGAAGCAGGAGATCATCCGGGTGATCATGAACAACTGCGACATGCTCATGCGACTCATCAACGACATCCTTGCCATCTCGGCAGTTGATGACAGTGGCATCAAGATCATACCACGGGAAGTGGACTTCGCCAAGAGCTTCGACGACATCTGTGAGTCGCTGAAGACCCGTATCCAAGAGCCCGGTGTGACATTCATCAAAGACAATCCATACACGACATTCGTGACCCAGATCGATAACGGACGTATACAGCAGGTGATCACCAACTTTGTCACCAATGCCGTCAAATACACCCATCAGGGACACATCAAGGTGGGCTATCGCTACGAAGACCAAAGCCTGTACATCTACTGCGAGGACACTGGGGCAGGTATTCCAAAGGAGCACCAGACGAAGATCTTCGATCGCTTCGTGAAACTCAACGACTTCGTACAGGGGACTGGTCTCGGACTATCCATCTGTAAGGCCATCGCTGACGGCTGTCACGGACAGATCGGCGTGGAGTCAGAGGGCGATGGCTGCGGCTCAACCTTCTGGATGAAAGTGCCGTGTGAAGAAATTAGAAGTTAGAAGTGAGAGATGAGAAGTTAGGATGAAGAGATGAAGAAGTTAATCAATATGGTACTCCTGCTGATGCTGTCGGCCGTGGCTATAGCTCAGACGGCACAGACGGTGGAGAGGGACACCATCAAGGTGTTCAACGAAGAGCATCCGCTGGTATATGAGGATGCATGGGATTTGTGGCCATACGTATTCCTGAATGAGAACGGCGAACCCGACGGGTATAATATCGACATGCTCAAGATGATCTTCAAGGAACTCGACATTCCCTATATCATCAAGCTGAAGCCTACCCTTGAAGCCCAAGCCGACCTGAAGAGCGGCAAGTCAGACCTGATGCTCCGCATGGATGCCTCGTTCTCAAGGGGTAACTCGCACTACAGCAAGAGCATCGTGCAACTGTTCACCCACAGTGTGGTCGCCCCGCAAGGAATGCCACAGAATATCCACACGGGCAGCGACCTGAAGGGGCATCTGGTGATTGTGCACGAAGGCAGTTTCAGCCACCACCTGATCGAAGAAAACAAATGGGCAGGCGAGATTAAGGCCTACGACGACATGAAGGAAGCCATCCAGAAACTGCGTTCCGAAGAGGAAGGCATCATCATTTGGAACACCATGTCGCTGAAATGGCTCATGCGGAAATACAAGACCGACAATCTGGTGATCTATCCTGTAGACATCCCTGCCGGCGAATATAAGTTCATGTCGAGGAATCCCCGTCTGCTGGAGCGCATCGACAGCGTGTATACGGAGCTCAAGGCGCAAGATAAACTCGACGGTATCCGCAACAAATGGTTCTACCCCGAGCGCATCGACTCGGGCATCCCCTCGTGGGTATGGAAACTGGCTGCCGTGATGGTCTGCTTCGCAGCTGCCTTCCTCATCTACTATATCTATTATCGCATCCGTGAGCGCCAGATGACTCGCGAGATCCGCCAGAGCAACGACCGCCTGTCGCTCGTGCTCAGCAGCAGTCATATCGGCCTTTGGATATACCACGTACCCACCCAGACCTTCGAATGGCTCGATGAACACGGCAAGACCACACAGACACTCCACATGACCGAGCTCGTGGGCCGCTACAGCCAAAACGACTTCAGGCTGCTGCGAGAGGGGCTGGTCGACGTGGTGCTCCGTCGTAAAGAAACCGTCACCTTCGACATCCAGGTGAAAGAGCCCAAAGACCATACCATCACCGAGCACGATTACACCATCTATATGTCTGTGCTGCGCCGCGACAGGGCCGGAAAGCCTACCGCCATTCTCGGCACGAGGATAGATATCACAGAAGAACGTCAGCGACAGTTCCTGATCCAGGATAACATGACGCGTTATCAGGCGGTCTTCAACTCGGCCATGATCGACATGGTGGTCTATGACGAACATGGGGTCATCATCGACATGAACGACAAGGCCAGCCAGTTCTTCCCAGGTGGCAAAGAGGCCATCATCCGGCAACAAATCACCATTCAGGAGGTACTGGGTATCGGTGACTTCAATGTCGACGACTTCCAACCCATGCACATGACCCAGATTCTGGGTCCCAACGACGACCGGGCCCTGGCTCGCTATCTGAACAAGAGAATGTACTATGAGTTGAAATTCGTGCCTGTACACGATAGCGAAGGCCATCTGCTGAATATCTTCGGTACGGGCCGCAACGTGACGGAAAATGCACGGTCGTACCAGATACTTCAACAGAATATCCATAAGCTGCAGCAGAGCAGCGATGAGGTCAACCAGTATATCCGTAACATCAACTACGTGCTGCATGTCGGGGGCATCCGCATGACTCGATACAATCCTGAGACGCAGATACTCTCCGTCTACAGGGACACGAACACTGTGGAATACTCCCTGACACAGGCACGGGCCTTCAACTACGTCGACGACAATTCCAAGCGGCGGGCATTCTTCATCCAGAAAAACATGGACGGCCTGACCGACAAGCCCATCCATGCCGATATCAAGACCACGCTACGCACCCATGGCGGCAAGCGGCTTTATCTGCAGTTCCACTTTATCCCCGTCCACGACAAGCGAGGCCAGGTGATAGACTACATCGGCATGTGCCGTGACATCAGCGAGATCAAGGACCTCGAAGAGAAGCTGGCAGCCGAGACACTCCGTGCCCAGGAGGTGGAGGTGGTGAAGAATGCCTTCCTCCATAATATGAGTTTCGAGATACGTACACCACTCAACACCGTGGTGGGCTTTGCAGAACTTTTCCAGATGGAGCACTCTGCTGACGACGAGGTGGTGTTCATCAATGAGATCAAGGAGAATTCCGCCAAGCTGCTGAAACTCATCAACGATATCCTGTTCCTCTCGCGACTAGATGCGGAGATGATTGAGTTCAATACCCGTCCGACCGACTTTACCATGATGGCTGTCCAGCGATGTGAGGCTATCTGGTCCAATAATCAGGTACCGGGCGTAAACTATACCGTGAGCAGTTCCTTCAGAAAACTGATGCTCGACATCGACAGTTCCAATATCGGCATCATCCTCGACAAGATTGTCACCAATGCAGTTCAATACACTGACAAGGGTTCAGTCCTCGTGCATTACGACTATCTGGGCGACCGCCTGATTGTAGCCGTAGAGGATACGGGGCATGGCATCCCGGAATCGTCCCTCGAACATATCTTTGAACGCTTCGTGACAGGAGCCAACCACGGAGCGGGATTGGGGTTGAGCATCTGTCAGGAGCTGATCAAGCGGATGCAAGGTACCATCAACCTCAAGTCCACTGAGGGAAAGGGCACGACCGTATGGTTCTCTGTTCCCTGTAAAGCGTTGGAAATAGAACGAACATAACTTACACAAGATGAAAATGACGACCAGAATCAGATATGCCCTACTCCTTCCGAGCCTGCTGACACTTCTCTGTGTGACCGCCGCCAAAGCTCAGGCACCCTATAATCTGGACTACAGCGAGGATAACCCCGTCATCATCGTATGCGACTGGGACTTTCCCCCTTACGAGTTCAGTAACAACAACGGAGAGCCTGACGGCTATAACATCGAGTTGTTACAGACGATCTTCAACAAACTCGACATCCCCTGCAAGTTCTTGTTGAAAGAGTGGAACGATGCCACCCATGCCTTTGAGCGCCGCGAGGCCGACCTTATTATCGACCCCAGCTACCACTATCATGTGCGACCTTATATCCGCTCAGCTAACATCCTTAATTATTATAAGGTGAAACTGGTGCTGGGACAACACGCCCGCCACATCACCAAACTTGCAGACCTTACCGAATCCGACACCCTGATCCTCAAGGAGAACGACTATGCGGCCAACCGTATCGTCGAGGAGCGTCAGCTTCAGATCCCCATCGAATACCACTCGCCCAAAGATGCCCTTGCTGGAATCAACGACGGTCGCTACAACTACTTCATCTGGGGCGAGGGTCCTCTGATGTGGAAGAAGAAGGAGCTGGCCATCGACAGTCTGACCACTGTCGATATTGACATTCCCGATGGTGAGATCCGCATCGTAGGCTATGACAAGGAACTCATCGATTTCGTCGATGATGAGATGGCCCGTATGGAGCAGAGCGGTGAACTGCAGCAGATGCATGACAAATGGTTCCACCCCGAACGCATCCACGACAACACATCGCCTATTGCACTCTTTGTGCTAGCTGGTGCTGTCATCGCCGTCATCATCGCCCTGATGCTCAGCCGCCTGGTCAAATCAAGAGTACAGGTGGCCGTTAATCGGTCTGCCGACTTGAACAACATGATGCAGCAGGCCTTGAAGATGGGCCATTACTATGTGGCCAACCTTGACCTCAAAACCCATCTCTGCACCAATGTCCACGGCGACCTACTTCCTGAGAAGGGTCTCAAGCAGGAGCACCTCTTAGACAACATACACCCAGACGACCGTGAGCCTCTGGTGGCCAGTGTCAGAAGCCTGATCAATGGCGAGAAGCAACAAGCCACCTACACCTGGCGCCTGAACCGTGGAACCCCCACACAACCCGACTGGCACTGGGTGCAGGGAACCTGCGCAATGGAGGCAACAGGGCATAGCAAAAAGCCCACCAACGTGGTATACACGATGAAGGACATCACGCAACAGATGAACGAAGAGCGCATCAACAGCGAGTTGAGTTCCAAGTACATGAAGATCTTCGAGACCAACATCGTGGCCATGTCGTTCTACGACAAAGACGGCTACTTACTTGACCTCAACGAGAACATGCGTCTTATCACAGGCACCGACAAGAACGGCAGAAGCACCCTCCAAGACCAGAGTCTCTTCGAGGTTCCCCTCATGAAGGGCCAGTATGAGAAAGGTTCCCGTGATTTCTTCCACAGTTGCCAGCATACCTACTATCCTGATAAGGGAATTGACTGCTACCTTGAGATCCATATCTCACCTGTGATCGACAGCCAAGGCGAGCTGCAATATTACGTCGTTACGAGCCGTGATATCACCGAGGAACGACGTATTTATTTCGAGCAGCACCGCCACAACAAAGAGATGCAGAAGACAAACGATGCCATCAACCAGTATGAGTCACAGTTGCAGTACCTGCTGGAGAAGAGCGACATGTTCGTCTGGAAGTTCGACCTCATCACCCGCCAAATCCAATTCTCCCGTTCGCTGCGCAAACCGGGCTATGCCATGAGCCGCGACGAGTATGTACAAAACCTATACGAAGACGAGCGCGAAGAGGCCGACGAGAAACTCATCGGCATGATCCAACGCGGCGAGGACTTCAACGCCATCCACCACTTCACCTGGCTGCCATCAACCCCACAGCCCTGCTGGTATGTGCTCAGCGGCGTGCCCGAGCGTCTGCCCAACGGCAAGATTACCCACTACTACGGTGTGGCCCGTGATGTGACGACGCTCATGGAAGCACAGCAGAAGCTGAAACAGGAGACGAGCCGTGCCGAGGACTCCGGTCGCATGAAGAGCGCCTTCCTGGCTAACATGACTCACGAGATCCGCACCCCGCTCAACGCCATTGTCGGCTTCAGCGACCTATTGCCTGTGATTGACACGCAGGAGGAGCGCATGGAGTTTATCCGCATCATCCGCAACAACTGCGACATGCTCATGCGCCTTATCAACGATATCCTCGAGGCTTCATCGATGGGACAGGCTCTGGCCATCAAACCCGAGAAGGTTGACTTCGCCCAAGTGTTCGACGACATCTGTCAGACGCTTGCCCAGCGCGTGCAGGAGCCAGGCGTGGAATTCATCAAGGACAATCCTTATGGACACTGCGTCACAGTGCTCGACAAGGGGCGCGTACAGCAGGTGCTCACCAACTTTGTCACCAACGCCGTGAAATATACCCACGAGGGATATATCAAAGTGGGTTACCATTGGGACCGCCGTCTCACCCACGACGGAAGCAGCACGACCGACGGTCTGGTCTTCTACTGTCTGGACACGGGTGCCGGTATCCCGAAGGAGAAACAGGCCAGCGTGTTCGAACGCTTCGTCAAGCTGAACGACTTCGTCCAGGGCACGGGTCTCGGACTCTCCATCTGTCAGAACATCGCTGAGCGCTGCAACGGACACATCGGTGTCACTTCCGAGGGTGAAGGCCACGGCTCAACATTCTGGCTCTGGATGCCATGCCCAAAGGGAATGGATAATTGATAACGAATAATTGATAATCAGGAGATGCAAATCAGTAAATATCTGCTGGCCAACGAGCGCGATGCCCTGTGGGGACTGACGGTCAGCACCATCGGCTTCGAGCACATCCACCCGGGTGACCCCTACCCCACCAAGGGTCATGCCGACGGCTATTATTTCGACGTACAGAAAGGCCGCACGCTCAATGAGTACCAGCTGCTCTACAATCCGGAGGGTGAGGGGGTGTTCGAAAGCGCCAGCTGTCCGCCTGTGAAGATCAAGGCCGGTGACATGTTCCTGCTCTTCCCCGGCGAGTGGCACACCTACCATCCCGACCCCAAGAAGGGCTGGAAGAGCTACTGGATCGGCTTCAAGGGTCGTAATATGGACGACCGCGTGAAGGCAGGCTTCCTCTCGACGGCGAAACCCATCTACCACATAGGCTACTCGTTTGTGATTGAGGGCCTCTACAAACGGGCTTACGAGGCGGCACTCGAGGAGGCGGCCTATTCGCAGCAGCTCATGGCGGGCATCGTAAACAACCTCATCGGCATGATGTACTCGCTGGAACGTAACATCGAACTGGGCAAGAACCAGCAGCACGTCGATATGATCAACCGTGCCCGTCTGCGTATCAGAGAGTCGCTCGAATCGCCCCTTACCATCCAACAGGTGGCCGAGGAGCTGGGGGTCAGCTACAGCAACTTCCGCAAACTGTTCAAGGAGTTCACAGGCCTCTCACCTTCCACCTACCAGCAGGACCTCCGTTTGCAGCGTGCCAAGGAGATGCTCACCACCACCGACTACAGCATCAAGGAGATTGCCTACCGGCTGAACTTCGAAAGCCCCGACTACTTCTCCTCAAAGTTCAAGGCCAAGATGGGCTGCAAGCCCAGCGAGGTAAGATAGAAAAAAGGCATCCGCTCTGGATGCCTTTTCTGTAAGCCGTAAACTATAAGCTGTAAGCCGCAGACACTAGAACAACAGCGTTCGCTCCAACCAGTAAATGAGGATACCGGCAAGATAACCAGAGAAGGCTACCCATGTGATTTTCTTCATGTACCAACCGAAGGAGATCTTCTCCAGTCCCATGACAACGACACCTGCAGCAGAGCCGATGATCAGCATCGAACCGCCGACACCAGCACAGTAGGCCAGAAGCTGCCAGAAGATACCGTCTACGGCAAGGTCTCCCGCTGCCTGTACAGGATACATACCCATGCAGCCGGCTACGAGAGGCACGTTGTCGACGATGGACGAGAGCACACCGATGATGCCCGTCACGAGGTAGTGGTTGCCCTCGAAGGTGGCGTCAAGCGTCTTTCCGAGCATGGCAAGCACACCCACTTCCTGCAGCACGGCAACGGCCATCAGGATACCGAGGAAGAACATGATGGTGGAAAGGTCTATACGCGACAACAGGTCGGTGACGCGCTTGGCCATCGTATCGTCCTCAGCGGTATTGTAATGGAAGATCTCTGTGACAGTCCAGAGCACACCAAGCACGAGCAGGATGCCCATGAACGGCGGCAGGTGGGTGATGGTCTTGAAGATCGGCACGAAACAGAGACCTCCCACGCCGAGCCAGAAGATGATGTCGCGCTGGGCCTTGGTGAACTGGCTCACTTCTGCCTTTGGCAGGTTCATGGCCTTGTCAAACTTGCCCTTGAGCTGGTATTGCAGGATAAACGCCGGCACAAGCATGGAGATGAGCGAGGGTATGAAGATCTCGGTGATGACACCCTGCGTGGTGATGACACCCTTGATCCACAGCATGATCGTCGTAACGTCACCGATGGGCGAGAAGGCGCCACCGCTGTTGGCCGAGATAACCACAAGTGCTGCATAGATCAAACGGTCGCCACGACTCTGGACGAGTTTGCGCAGTACCATGATCATCACAATGGACGTAGTAAGGTTGTCGAGGATGGCCGACAGGAAGAAAGTCATGAAAGCCACACGCCACATGAGCTTGCGCTTGGAGCGCGTCTTGATCGTGTCGCGCACGAAATTGAAACCGCCGTTGGAGTCGACAATCTCAACAATGGTCATGGCACCCATCAGGAAGAAGAGTGTGCCGGCAGCATCACCCAGATGATGCTCAATGACCTCGGCAATGTGATGAACGACATCCCCCTCAGCGACAGCAGGATAATAAGCAGCAGGGCCAAGCATCAGCAGGGTCCAGCAGAACACACACATCAGCAGGGCAATGGCTGCCTTGTTGACTCTTGTCAGACCTTCAAGGGCTATGCAGAGATAGCCGACACAGAAGACGATGACAATAGTAATTGTTAATGTAGACATTTTTAAAAACTTAGTTATAAATTGTTCGTAATCTGCCTGCAAAGATAACAAAAAAAAGAGAATGGAGAAAGTCAAATGATGAAAAAAACAGGGGTTATCAAAAATTATAGACTAAAAATCAAATAATCGTGTGCGAAACACATTTTTCAACGTACCTTTGCAGCAATTGTAACAGTCACAGCTAACTAAATCAAAACTAACACTGATATGGAACAACAGACATATTTCTTCGCCGTCGACCTGGGAGCTACCAGCGGCAGGACAATCGTCGGCACCATCAACGAGGGAAAGTTCAGTCTGGAGGAGGTCACCCGCTTCCCCAACAACCTCATTGAGCAGGGTGGGCACTACTATTGGGACATCTACGCCCTCTACTTTGAGATCATCCGAGGCCTGAAGGAGGTGGCGCAGCGAGGGCTGAAGATTACCTCGATAGGTATCGACACCTGGGGCGTCGACTTCGTGATGATCGGTGACGACGGAGCTATATTAAGGAATCCGCGCGCGTATCGCGATCCTATTACATTTGATGCAATGGACGACTACCTGAAGCACGTCGTCTCCCGCAAGGAGGTGTACGACGTGACGGGCATCCAGTTCCTCAACTTCAACTCCATCTTCCAGCTCTACGCCATGAAGCGCGAGGGCAATTCGGCCTTCCGCAACGCCAGCAAGATTCTGTTCGTGCCCGATGCCCTGAGCTGGATGCTCACAGGCAACGAGGTATGCGAATACACCATCGCCTCGACATCCCAGCTGCTCGATCCCCGCACCAAACAGCTCGACGAGCGTCTGCTGGCCTCGATAGGACTTACGCGCTCCAAATTCGGTCGGATGGTACAGCCCGGCACCGTCATCGGCGTGCTGACCGACGAGGTGCAGCGCCTGACGGGTCTCGGCCCCGTGCCTGTGATTGCCGTCGCCGGCCACGATACGGGTTCGGCTGTGGCTGCCGTGCCTGCGAAGGACGAGCAGTTCGCCTATCTCTCCAGCGGCACATGGAGCCTCATGGGCATTGAGACGAAGGATGCCATCATCAGCGACCTCAGCTATGAGCGCAACTTCACCAACGAGGGCGGCATCGAGGGCACGACGCGCTTCCTGAAGAACATCTGCGGCATGTGGCTCTATGAGCGCTGCCGTCTGGAGTGGCCCGAGGAGGTGCGCAAGCTCAGCCATCCCGAGCTTCAGGGACAGGCCATGACGGTAGAGCCCTTCCGCTCGCTCATCAATCCCGACGACCAGCTGTTTGCCGCTCCGGCAAGCATGATCGGCGCCATTCAGCAGTACTGCCGCCAGACCAATCAGCCGGTGCCAGAGACACCTGCAGAGATCTGCCGCTGCATCTTCGACTCGCTGGCCCTGCGCTACCGTCAGGTGTTCCAGTGGATGCAGGAGTTCGCTCCATTCAAGCTTGAGACGCTCCACATCATCGGTGGCGGTTCGCTGAACAAGTACCTGAACCAGTTTACGGCCAACGCCACGGGAGCCACCGTATTGGCTGGCCCTCAGGAGGGCACCGCCATCGGCAACATCATGCTCCAAGCCAAGGCTGCCGGTCTCGTCAGCGACATCTGGGGCATGCGTGGCATCATTGCCAACAGCATCGACCTCGTCCGCTACGAGCCTCAGGACAAAGCCATGTGGGATGCCGCCTACGACAAATACCTGTCCATAGTGAACAAAAAGTAGATGAAAAGAACAAAAATCTTCAAAAATCTAACTTAAATTAATGCATTTGTGCAGATTTTTGTTGAATAAGAAAAGACTCATTAATGTATAATTAAAAATATTCGTGTTTTATGAAAGCAAATCTGATTGAACAGGCTTATGCCGTAGCCAAAGAGCGCTACGCAGCCATTGGCGTCGACACCGACGCAGTACTTGACCAGCTCCAGAAGCAGCAGCTCTCGCTGCATTGCTGGCAGACCGACGACGTGGTCGGTTTCGAGCGTAACGAGGCCCTGAGCGGCGGTATCCAGACCACCGGCAACTATCCCGGTCGTGCCCGTACCATCGACGAGGTGCGCCAGGACATCGAGTTCGTGAAGACCCTGCTGGGCGGTAACCACCGTCTGAACCTCCACGAGATCTACGGTGATTTCGGAGGCCAGTTCGTAGACCGCGACCAGGTGGAGGTAAAGCACTTCCAGAGCTGGATCGACTGGGCGAAGGAGAACAACATGAAGCTCGACTTCAACTCCACCTCGTTCTCTCACCCGAAGAGCGGCGACCTCTCGCTGTCGAACCCCGACAAGGGCATCCGCGACTTCTGGATTGAGCACACCAAGCGCTGCCGCAAGATTGCCGACGCTATGGGTAAGGCACAGAACGATCCCTGCATCATGAACATCTGGGTGCACGACGGCATGAAGGACATCCCCGTACAGCGCAAGAAGTACCGCGAGATCCTCGCTGCCGCCCTCGATGAGATCATGGAGGAGAAACTCGACGGCGTGAAGAACTGCTTCGAGGCCAAGCTCTTCGGTATCGGTCTGGAGTCATACACCGTTGGTTCACACGACTTCTACACTGCCTACTGCTCTACCCGCAAGCAGATGTACACCCTCGATACCGGCCACTACGAGCCCACCGAGAACGTCAGCGACTTCGTTTCCACCCTGCTGATGTACGTGCCCGAGCTGATGCTCCACGTGAGCCGCCCCGTGCGCTGGGACTCCGACCACGTGACGATCATGAACGACCAGACGCTCGACCTCTTCAAGGAGCTCGTACGCAGCGACGCCCTCGACCGTGCACACGTCGGTCTCGACTACTTCGATGCCTCCATCAACCGCATCGGTGCCTACATCATCGGTTCGCGCGCCACACAGAAGTGCATCCTTCAGGCCCTGCTCGAGCCGAAGCAGAAGCTGCGCGAGTATGAGGACAACGGCCAGTACTTCGAGCGTCTCGCCCTCATGGAAGAGGCCAAGTCGATGCCATTCGGCGCTGTCTACGACTACTTCAACCTGAAGAACAATGTTCCCGTGGGTGAGGAGTTCATCGCCGCCATCCAGAAATACGAGAAAGACGTCACATCGAAGCGATAAGCAATGGAAATCATTATAGGTCTCATCATCATCGCCATCGGCGCGTTCTGCCAGTCGAGCTGCTACGTTCCCATCAACAAGATCAAGGACTGGTCGTGGGAATCCTACTGGCTCATCCAGGGCGTCTTCGCATGGCTGGTGCTACCCTTCCTAGGCGCCCTGCTGGCAGTACCGGCAGGGCACAGCCTTTGTGAGCTGTTCACCGCCGAGCAGTCGTTCAACATCTGGATGACCATCTTCTTCGGCGTGCTGTGGGGTGTGGGCGGCCTGACGTTCGGACTCTCCATGCGCTACCTCGGCGTGGCCCTCGGACAGTCGATAGCCCTCGGCACCTGCGCTGGTCTCGGCACGATTCTCGGCCCCGTGCTGCTCAACATCTTCTTCCCTGAGCTCAACGCACTGGAGTCGCTCACCTTCGCAGTCATCCTCGGCGTGGTGGTCACACTCATCGGCATCGCCATCATCGGAGCGGCAGGCTCGATGAAGGCCTCGTCGCTCTCCGAGGAGGAGAAGAAGGCTGCCGTGAAGGACTTCAACTTCCCCAAGGGACTGGCCATCGCCCTGCTCGCAGGCTTCATGAGCGGCTGCTTCAACGTCGGACTGGAGTTCGGCAAGGGCATCAACTTCGGCGACCTGACCGACCCGATGTTCCGCACCCTGCCTGCCACCTTCCTCGTCACGCTCGGCGGATTTGTCACCAATGCCATCTACTGTCTCTATCAGAACCAAAAGAACGGCACGTGGGGCGACTACTCCAAGACCTCCGTCTGGGGCAACAACCTGCTGTTCTGCCTGCTGGCCGGCGCCCTGTGGTACAGCCAGTTCTTCGGACTCTCGCTGGGCCGTTCGTTCTTCGAGGCCGGCGGCACGATGGACACGCTGTCGTTCTGCATCCTCATGGCGCTCAACGTCGTGTTCTCCAACGTCTGGGGCATCATCCTCAAGGAGTGGAAAGGCTGCTCGCAGAAGACCATCACCGTGCTCGTCATCGGCATCGTGGTGCTCGTCATCTCCTGCTTCCTGCCCCAGCTGGTATGAAGTGTTTCTATCGGCTGACATATAGTCAGCAAGTCGGTTGACAGGAAGTCGGCAAATCGGCTGACTCCAGTTCAACCGATTGGTTGACACAAGTCGGCAACAACTTTAGATGGTACTTTCCATGAGTCTCCTTCGTGGAAGCCTTTAATTTAGAAAGGGGATAGACCACGCTTGGTCTATCCCCTAACCGTCTTACTTAAATTAAAATATGTAGAAAGTAGTGCATGCTTTATCTGGGCAGGTTGAAGGCACGGGTCATCTCCTTCATCTGCTCGTCGCTCATGCCCTCGGGCTCGAAGCCCATGCAACGGGCGTTGATATAGATCTTGGCAGACTTCGAGAGCACGTCGATCTGGTCGAAGGCATCCATCACATCCTTGCCCTTGGCAAAGACGCCGTGCTTCTCCCACATCACAACATCGTAAGCCTCGAGTTCCTTCAGCGTACCCTCAGCCAGCTCATTGGAGCCAGGCAGGGTGTAGGGCACGATGCCCAGGCCTAACGGACAGAAGGCCTTGGTCTCAGGAATCATCGACCAGAGAATCTTTGTCAGCACGTCTTTGCCCAGAAAGTCACGGTTGTGACTCATGGCAACGAGCTCGATGGGATGGGTATGGACGGTGGCCTTGTAGCCGGAACCAGTCTCTATCTGACGGGCATGGACGGTAAGGTGGCTGGGCAACTCGCTGGTGGGCATGACAGCCTCATCGGCGATGATGACATAAGAAGCGCAGTCGTCGAGGATGCGGATGACGCTGCCGTTCTGCATCGGCCAGCGGGCCAGGTCACGCATACGCTTGCCGGTACCTTTGCAGTAGAAATAGCAGCCTTTCAGGGCGGGCAGTGTCACGCCGATCTGCTTCACGTCGCTGATGGCGGGCAGCTGACGGATCTCGTCGTCGACAAACTCCGTCACGTTGACCGTGATATTACCACCGTTGCGCTCGGCCCATCCGTTCTGCCACAGATAGCCGGCCACTTCTGCAATCTTCTCAATCTCAGCCTTCAAGGCCGGACGTCCTTCCAAAATACTCTTCATGAAATATGACCGTTTTAAATTCTGCTGCAAAGGTAGGCGTATTCCCGGATATCTCACCGCAATATTTGATTTTTATTCCTTAAAATATGATTTTCACCAAAAAGTTTGTGGATTCAGGAAAAAGTTCGTATATTTGCACCTTAGTTTAAAGACAAGAAAAACTATGGCAAGAGTATTAATGATTGGCGCCGGAGGCGTCGCTACGGTAGCTGCATTCAAGATTGCACAGAATGCTGACGTGTTTACCGAATTTATGATTGCAAGCCGTCGCAAGGCCAAGTGCGACAAGATTGTGGACGACATCCACAAGGCCGGCTACAAGATGGACATCCAGACGGCCCAGGTGGATGCCGACGACGTGGAGCAGCTGAAGGCACTCTTCTCGGACTACAAGCCCGAGCTGGTGATCAACCTCGCCCTGCCCTATCAGGACCTGACGATCATGGACGCCTGTCTGGCCTGTGGCTGTAACTACCTCGACACGGCGAACTACGAGCCGAAGGACGAGGCACACTTCGAGTACTCCTGGCAATGGGCCTACAAGGACCGCTTCGAGCAGGCTGGTCTGACGGCCATCCTCGGCTGTGGCTTCGACCCGGGTGTCTCAGGTGTCTATACGGCCTACGCCGCCAAGCACCACTTCGACGAGATCCACTATCTGGACATCGTGGACTGCAACGCCGGCGACCATCACCACGCCTTCGCTACGAACTTCAACCCCGAGATCAACATCCGCGAGATCACGCAGAAGGGTCTCTACTATAAGGACGGCCAATGGATTGAGACGGAGCCGCTGGAGATCCACAAGCCCCTCACCTACCCCAACATCGGGCCGCGCGAGAGCTATCTGCTGCACCACGAGGAACTGGAGTCGCTGGTGAAGAACTATCCCACCATCAAGCAGGGCCGTTTCTGGATGACCTTCGGCGAGCAGTATCTGAAGCACCTCGACGTGATCCAGAACATCGGCATGAGCCGTATCGACGAGATCGAGTACGAGGCTCCGCTGGCTGATGGAAGCGGAAAGACGGCGAAGGTGAAGATCGTGCCCCTGCAGTTCCTGAAGGCTGTGCTGCCCAATCCGCAGGACCTCGGCGAGAACTACGAGGGCGAGACGAGTATCGGCTGTCGCATCCGGGGTATCAAGGACGGTCAGGAGCACACCTATTATATATATAATAACTGCAAGCACCAGGAAGCCTACAAGGAAACTGGCATGCAGGGGGTGAGCTATACCACTGGCGTACCTGCCATGATCGGCGCGATGATGTTCGTGAAAGGTCTCTGGAAGAAGCCGGGTGTGTGGAACGTGGAGGACTTCGATCCCGACCCGTTCATGGAGCAACTGAACAAACAAGGTCTGCCTTGGCACGAAGTGTTCGACGGCGACCTCGAATTATAATTATTAACTCTTAAATTTCTAAAAGCTATGGCAAAGAAAGAAGAATCAACGGAGCAACTCACTCCGCAGCAGCAGAAGCTGAAGGCACTGCAGGCTGCCATGTCGAAAATCGAGAAGGACTTCGGCAAAGGCAGCATCATGCGAATGGGCGACGAAGAAGTAGTACATGTAGACGTCATACCAACAGGCAGTATAGGTCTGAACGCAGCCCTCGGCGTGGGCGGCTACCCTAAGGGACGCATCATCGAGATCTACGGTCCGGAGTCATCTGGTAAGACCACACTGGCCATCCATGCCATCGCCGAGTGCCAGAAGGCAGGTGGCATCGCTGCGTTCATCGACGCAGAGCATGCCTTCGACCGCTTCTATGCAGAACATCTGGGCGTTGACATCGACAACCTCTACATCTCACAGCCCGACAACGGTGAGCAGGCCCTGGAGATTGCAGACCAGCTGATACGCAGCAGCGCCATCGACATCATCGTCATCGACTCTGTGGCAGCTCTGACCCCGAAGAAGGAGATTGAGGGTGACATGGGCGACTCTGCCGTAGGCCTGCAAGCCCGTCTGATGAGCCAGGCCCTGCGCAAGCTGACCTCAACGATTGCCAAGACCAATACGACCTGCATCTTCATCAACCAACTGAGAGAGAAGATCGGCGTGATGTTCGGCAGTCCCGAAACCACCACAGGTGGTAATGCCCTGAAGTTCTATGCTTCCGTACGTATAGACATCCGTAAGAAAGATACCCTGAAGGATGGTGACACGCCTATTGGCAATCTGGTGAAGGTGAAGATCGTGAAGAACAAGGTGGCACCTCCCTTCCGCAATACAACGTTTGAGATCACCTTCGGCGAAGGCATCTCGAGGGTGGCAGAGATCGTGGATCTCGGTGTGGAGCACAACATCATCAAGAAGAGTGGATCATGGTTCAGCTATGGTGACTCCAAACTGGGACAAGGTCGCGATGCAACGAAGGCTCTGCTGCAGGACAACCCCGAGCTCTGCGAGGAGATTGAGGCCAAGATCATGAAGGCCATCAAGGACAAGGCCCCTGGGATTTAATGACCGTCGGATGACATCATACAGAAAGCCGCCCCTTTGCAGGAGCGGCTTTATCGTTGTTGCCAGTCTGTCAGTAGGTTTAAAGGGGAGTACCCTTACCACTCTTCCAAGAGCTCGAACTGCGTTTCTTGGTAGTGGCTGCCCTGCGCTTGGTTGTCGTGCTCTTTGCTTTCGGAGCATCCTTACCATAGGCCTTCTCCACAACACCAGAGCCATTGAACTCAACGACTAACAGTTTGTTGTTCGAGCGCTTGAAGATCCATGTGTACAGACCATTCTCGCCATGCTGTACTTCATCGGGCTCACCGGCTGCCAGCATCACCTCGTCCTCAGAGAAGCCCGGGCTGACATGACCCATACGGATCATACCACGGCTGGCCTCAGTGGTCTCGATCTTCTTACCAGGACCTGGAGCGAAGATATAGGAGAAGTAATCATCGGGCTCCTGTTCAAAGTCCTTGGAGGTTCCTGAGATGCTCTTCTGATCCAGCGTCACATCCTTATAGAAATAGGTACCGAGGATGGTATTCTTCAACTTGGCGGTAAACTTCGTGTCAGCCTTATGCGGCGTGAGAGCCTCAATCTGATAGCCAATCATACGCGGAATATTCTGTATCTTCTTCGTAGACTCGTTCAGCATCGTGGTGGGGAACTTGGTGTGAACGATTCTGCCAATATAGGCTCTGTAGTTATAGCTGTTGACTGCCATAATGTCATCCACCAGTTCAAAGGAGTTGGCAAACAGGAATTTGGCGTTGTCCATGATGAACTCATCGTCGCGCATACCGCAGTTGGTCTTCGAGATGGCCACGTTCTGATAGAACTCATTACCGTCTCTATCCTCCACGATGATCTTCACGGGATAAGCGCGAGTACCGACACCAACGGCGGTCACCTTCACCTCCATATCCTTATCGACGATGACTTCCTGGAATCCATCGCCATCATACTCTGTATCGACGCGGTAATGCTGGTTCTTCGTGTATAGGGTCTTGCCCATCAGCTTCTCACGGGCAATGTCCACATCACCCAGATAAGCCAGCGTCGGCACACCCAGTTTGTTGTAGCAATAGTCATCGAATGAGCCACTTGGAATCTCGTAGTAATAATCCCTGTCATTGTCCTGACAATGGAAATTGATACGATGATGTCCGTCGGAAGCCTCCGTATGACCTTTGTAGATCATGATCTTGTGACGGAGCGACATACTGCTCACTTCCTTACCCGTTCCGGCGTCGGCAAAGGTCTTCACCACCAAGTCGTACTTCTCGGGCATCACCATGAACTTCATGCCTTCCTGCCAGTCGCAGAGGCTGTAGAACCTGAAGTTGTCACTGATAAAGTCACGCACCGTCTCGCCTTCAGAACTTGAAACACTTGGCACAGGCTCTTCACTGACCATCTCCATCTGAGCTTTCTTCTTAGCCCCACGAGTCTTCACAATATAAGAATTCTCCTGGGCGGTGGCTGTCAGAAAGAGGAATGCCACACATACTGTCAAAAAAGATTTTTTCATCCCTTACGATCGTTTAATATAGAATTCTGAGTGCAAAGATAACATAATTCTCAGATATAAAAAAATTTTTTATGCCAAAATGACGTGAAATGTGCATATTTTATTGTAAAAAGTCATTTTGGCACATGGTTTGCTTCACGTTTTGCGGATTTTTATTCAAATTAACAGGAGTATAAACTAAAAAATATAAGAATTATGGGAAAGATTATTGGAATTGACTTAGGAACTACGAACAGTTGCGTTGCCGTCTTCGAAGGTAACGAACCAGTAGTGATTGCCAACAGTGAGGGTAAGCGTACAACTCCTTCGGTAGTTGGTTTTGTGGAGAACGGTGAGCGTAAGATCGGTGACCCTGCCAAGCGTCAGGCCATCACCAACCCGAAGAACACTGTCTACAGTATCAAGCGTTTCATGGGTGAGAACTGGCAGCAGACCGAAAAGGAGATTGCCCGCGTACCTTATTCAGTTGTGAACGAGGGCGGTTATCCCCGTGTCGACATCAACGGCCGCAAGTACACCCCGCAGGAGATTTCGGCTATGGTGCTGCAGAAGATGAAGAAGACCGCCGAGGACTATCTCGGACAGGAGGTGACGGATGCCGTCATCACCGTACCTGCCTACTTCTCTGACTCTCAGCGTCAGGCTACCAAGGAGGCTGGTCAGATTGCAGGCCTCAACGTGAAGCGTATCGTGAACGAGCCGACTGCCGCTGCTCTGGCATACGGTGTCGACAAGGCTAATAAGGATATGAAGATCGCCGTGTTCGACCTCGGTGGTGGTACTTTCGATATCTCCATCCTCGAGTTCGGTGGCGGTGTGTTCGAGGTGCTCTCTACCAATGGTGATACCCATCTGGGTGGTGATGACTTCGACCAGGCTATCATCGACTGGCTCGTACAGGAGTTTAAGAACGACGAGGGTGCCGACCTGAAGAGCGACCCGATGGCCATGCAGCGTCTGAAGGAGGCTGCCGAGAAGGCCAAGATCGAGCTGTCTTCTTCTACGAGCACCGAGATCAACCTGCCGTATATCATGCCGGTAGGCGGTGTGCCCAAGCACCTGGTGAAGACCCTCACCCGTGCTAAGTTCGAGCAGCTGGCCCACGACCTCATCCAGGCTTGTCTGGCTCCCTGTCAGAAGGCCATCGCTGATGCCAAGCTGACCACAGCCGATATCGACGAGGTGATCCTCGTGGGTGGTTCAAGCCGTATCCCCGCTGTGCAGACACTGGTGAAGAACTACTTCGGCAAGGAGCCTTCAAAGGGTGTGAACCCCGACGAGGTGGTGGCCGTAGGAGCAGCCATCCAGGGTGCCATTTTGAACAAGGAAGGTGGCGTAGGCGACATCGTGCTGCTCGACGTGACTCCGCTGACGCTGGGTATCGAGACGCTGGGTGGTGTGATGACCAAGCTCATCGAGGCCAACTCGACCATCCCCTGTAAGAAGAGTGAGACCTTCTCTACCGCTGCCGACAATCAGACAGAGGTGACCATCCACGTGCTGCAGGGTGAGCGTCCGATGGCAAGCCAGAACAAGAGTATCGGCCAGTTCAACCTGACAGGTATCGCTCCCGCCCGTCGTGGTATTCCTCAGATCGAGGTGACCTTCGACATCGACGCCAACGGTATCCTGAAGGTCAGCGCCAAGGATAAGGCCACTGGTAAGGAGCAGGCCATCCGCATCGAGGCTTCGTCTGGTCTCTCTCAGGACGAGATCAACCGCATGAAGGCCGAGGCTGAGCAGAATGCCGAGAACGACAAGCGTGAGCGTGAGCGTATCGACAAGCTGAACCAGGCTGACTCGATGATCTTCCAGACCGAGAACCAGCTCCAGGAGCTCGGCGACAAGATCCCCGCTCAGCACAAGCCCGCCATCGAGGAGGCCCTCCAACAGCTGAAGGATGCCCACAAGGCTGGCGACGTGAATGCCATCGACAGCGCCATCGCAGCCCTCAACTCTGCTTGGCAGACCGCTTCACAGCAGATGTATCAGGGTGCCCAGGGTCAGCCTGGCGGTGACCAGTTCACAGGTGGTCAGCAGGCCGGCGGCCAGCAGCAAGGCCCCAAGCCCGAGGACATCCAGGACGCCGACTTCGAGGAGGTAAAGTAGTAAAAGATAAGAAACAATAAGAAAATCATAAGAAAGTGGTGTAATCCAAGCGGTTACGCCACTTTTTTCGTTTGTTAAATTATGTTTTAATGCTTGCTGATTTCGGATTTTTACTGTAATTTTGCATCATATTTGCGACACAACTTAAAAGTCGAAAAGATTAAACTTAAAAATACTTGTCGCTACAAGGTCAAACTTAATAGTAGAAAAGATATGCCTGCATTAAAATTTGAAATTAAAAGGAAGTGCGTCGTCTGTGGAAGTATCTTCATTGCGAAGACACTCGACTCCAAGTGCTGTTCGGACAAATGTATTAAGACTCTTTGGAAGCGAAAGAAAGATGAAGAGAAGAAACAGCAAAGATTGAAAGAGGTTGCAGACAAGGTTCCATATAGCAGAGACTACATTTCGGTACCTGAAGCTGTAGCTCTCTACGGAGTAAGTCGTGGTACTCTATACCGACTTATCAGAATTGGACAAATCAAAAGCATAAATCTCGGAGAGAGACTGACGAGAATAAATAGGGTTGATATTGAGAAGATGTTTCCTAAACGATTTGAAAAGCCAAAGAAGGACAAAGAACTCGTTACCTTATATAATATGGAACCAGAGAATTGCTATACCATTGGCGAAATCTGTAAGAAATACAATATCAACGATAGTTCTGTCTGGGCACATGTAAGGAAGTATTCCATCCCTACCCGTCAGATAGGTAACTATGTCTATGTACCCAAGAAGGAAATAGATAAACTTTATAAGAGCTTATGAAGAAACCATTAGCACATACGAAAGTAACTGTCAAACTGCGTAAGTCACAATACAAAGATGAGTGGTACTTGATAGTAGAAGCATATCCTGTTGTCAAGGCAGGTGGCAAAGTTGAGCGCATTGTGGAATCTGTCAACAGGTCTGTCACCACCCCGATATGGGATAAGTCATCCTCTACCCGTTCTTCAGGTTTCAAGCCTAAGCGTGACATCAATGGCATTATCCAATGCCGTTCTGCAGTTGACCAGGAATCGTGTATCTATGCAGACAATGTTAGAAAACTGAGGCAGCATGAATACGATAACGAATCCCTCTATACAGATAAGGAAAGCGAGATAGCAGCGCAAAACGAGCGTTCGGAACAAGACTTCATTGAGTATTTCAAGAAGATTACATATACCCGACACCCCAATGCATCAAAATCTATTATAATCAACTGGGAACGTGTTGCCGTACTGCTTAGCCTGTTCACCAAGGGAAAACCGATGCCGTTCAACACCATTACACTGAAACTATTGGAGGAGCTAAAGATGTTTATGCTGACAGCTCCACAGGGTGGCAGCAAGAGTGGTCCCGTTTCACAGAATACAGCATCTACCTATTTCTCCATCGTGAAGGCAGGACTTAAACAGGCTTTCGTTGACGAGTTCCTTACTATAGACATTAGTGAGAAGGTTAAGAACATACCAACAAAGGAGAGCCGTCGCGAATCTCTGACAATGGAAGAAGTCAACAAACTTGTAGAAACTCCGTGTGAGGATGATGTATTGAAAAGAGCATCAATCTTCTCTATCTTGACAGGCATGCGTCACTCTGATATTATGCGTCTGAAATGGAGTGAACTGGTTTATGTAGATGGTTCGTGGAGGATTCATTTTACCCAGAAGAAGACATCGGGAGTAGAATATATGCCTATCCCCGAACAGGCTTATGAGTTGTGCGGAGAAAGAAGACTGCCAAACAACCTTGTGTTTGAAGGATTGACACCGCCATCATGGATTAACCGGCCTCTGAAAAAATGGATAGAAGCAGCAGGTATCACTAAGCACATAACATTCCATTGCTTCAGGCATACCTACGCTTGCTTGCAAATTTCCAACGGCATTGATTTATATACCGTGAGCAAGATGCTCGGACATACCAATGTCAAGACCACCCAGATATATGCAAAAGTGGTCGATGAAAAGAAGTTGGAGGCTGCTAATGCCATCAAAATCAAAAGTCTTGACAAATAAGGCGTAATTTCTTAGCACCTCTTTAGTTATCAGATGCTTACACTCCGTTTGGTGGGAGCGTTGTGCAAGTTAGCACCACGCTCCCACCACTCTTTTTACCCCTTTTCTTATCCTTATTTTGCCCAAATCAGCCTTTCATAGGGTTTTCTTATCTGATTGGTTATGGATTTATACTGTTTTGTATGAACCAGACTGCTAATGTCTGTTAAACTTTCTGGTGGCCTTATGGTGGAAGAATGGTGGAAAAGAGGGCTAAAAATGCACCATTCAAATAAAGCTTACTTTTGCAGAAAATTTTAAAATAAAAGATTTATGCAGAGTATAACCAATTTAGAACAGATGCCCCAGGCATTGAACTACCTTATAACAAAGGTAGAGAGTTTAGAAGAGATGGTGAACGAACTGAGCATTAAAAAAGATGTTCAGGAACAGCCGGAGTGGATGAACATTGACGACTTGCGTCTGTATCTTCCTTCACATCCAGCCAAGCAGACCATTTATGGTTGGGTCAACGAAAAGTTGATACCTTATTATAAAGGTTCAAAGAAGTTGACCTTCAAGAAGTCTGAGATTGACGAATGGATGCATCAGGGACACAGAAAGAGTGCCGATGAACTGCAACGAGAAGCCGCAGAGTTTATCAACCAGAAGAGAAAGAAAGGAGGTGTAGCATGATGATTAGCCCTGATTTCCTCTCCAACAAAATCCATGCCGAGGTGCAAGGAGTAGCCGATACGGGCTTCCCTCTGGACATCTTCCCTGAACCGATGCAGAAGATAGTGCATGAGCTGGTGACCTACGAAAACTTCAACCTGGAGTATACCGCATCTGTCATGCTCTCAGCCTATGCAACAGCCATCGGCAACACCTATCATGTGAAAATTAAGGGTAAGTGGGAAACGGCCTGCGCTATCTATATGGTACTTGTTGGCAGGCCCGGACTCGGCAAGACACCGCCTATCGGCTTTCTCTATAAGCCCATCCGCGACTTCGACCAGCAGATGCTCGACAAGGCCCACAAGGAATATGATGCCTATGCACAGCAGCAGACGATGAAGAAAGATGGTGAGATGAAGGAGCCAATGGAGAAGCCCCGACTGGTGCAGACAGTCATATCTGATTTCACGCAGGAGGCTATGCTCAGTACCCATTACGACAATCCACGCGGCATAGTGTTGCTTGTTGACGAGGTGGTGGCTCTTTTCAACTCCGTGAAGCGGTATAGTGCCAAGAGCAACCTGATAGAAGATCTGCTCTCTGCCTACAGTGGCCAGCCGTTGAAGGCTGTCCGTAAGTCCGAGGTGTTCCCCATCTGCGTCTCTCACCCTTGTATCAACCTCATTGGCGGCATTCAGACCAATATTTTAGATGAGATTTTTAAGAAAGAGTATGTGTCCAATGGACTGACAGACCGATTCCTGTTCGTATTCCCCAAGAACAAGAAGATACCCAAGTGGCAGATAGGAATCGACAAGGAGAAGCGTCCCGACACCCTCTGGAAGTGGACATACTATATCAATAAGGTACAGAACATGGTTTGCCCTCTCTGTGATGATGGTTTGTCTGCCCAGCCGAAGGAACTGGACTTCTCTGACGAGGCTATGACCTACTTCTACAACTGGAACAACGGCATCATCGATGAGGTGAACAGCATCGAGGATGACAACGAGGTGGAGAGTCGCAAGATGAAACTCAACGGCAATGCCGCACGACTGTCCCTTATCCTTCAGGTGATGCGCTGGTCGGCTGGTGACTGCCAGTTGGACTGCATCGACATTGTATCGGTAAAGGGTGCCATCCGCTTGATTGAATACTTTGAGGATTCCTACAAACGGGTAAAGGCCTTGTCAGGCATTGAAGAAACAACAAAGAACCAGGACGGATGGCTGGCCTTGGTGGGCAACACCTTCACATCAGCAGAGGCTGAGGCTACAGGTACCAGATTCGGTGTCTCTCGCCGAACTGTATTCAGCTCCCTCAAAAGACTTACCGATTCCAACACCCCAACCCTCAGGCGGGTAAAGCAGGGTATCTACGAGAAGATAGTGAAGGATTGCACTTCTGCACAATGCACTTCTGCACTTTCGGAATCTGACAAGTCAGACTCCTCATGTGAAGGGAAAGTGCAATGTGCAGAAGTGCAGAGTGCAAATAGTGCAGAAGATAAGGCAGACGAAGAAGAGGAAGGAGGCAGAAATGAGTGATTACCGCTTTCACCTTGAAAAGTATCATACGGGTAGCAAACTCACCTGCCCAGCCTGTAAGAAGCCTCGTTGCTTTGTGCGTTATGTGGACGAACAGGGTGTCATCAAGTTTCCTGCCGAGGTGGGCCGATGCGACCATGAGAACAGTTGCGACTATCACTATACGCCCAAAGACTTTTTCCACGACAACCCTGATATGAAACCGAAGGATTGGGACGATAGTATTGCGTCTATATATAATAAGGTGTATAGTCCAACAGTAGGGAAAGAAAAACCGAAACCTGTTGAGCCGTCATTCATTCCTCTGGAAGTCGCACAGAAGAGTATTGCCCATTACGACCTCAATCCGCTGTATGCTTATCTCTGCAAGGTAATCGGCAAGGATGAGACCAACCGTATCTTCCGGCTCTATATCGTCGGTACGGGTAGAAAGTGGGGCGGATGCACTGTGTTCTGGCAGATAGATGCGGGCGGGAATATACACGCAGGAAAGCTGATGGGGTATAACCGTGAGACTGGTCACCGCATCAAGGAACCGATATGTCAGGTCACATGGGCACACTCGGAGATGAAACTGCAGGACTTCCATCTGGTGCAATGCCTGTTTGGTGAACACCTCCTTCCCTCAAAGCCCACTGCTGCTGTCGGTATCGTGGAGAGTGAGAAGACTGCTCTCATTATGTCGCACTTCATCCCCGACATGCTCTGGTTGGCTACTGGCAGCAAGGATGGTTGCTTCAACGAAAGGGCCATGCAGGTGTTACGGGGAAGGACTGTGGTGCTGGTCCCTGACCTCGGGATGATGGAGCATTGGCAGAAGAAAGCACAGATGCTGTACCCTATCTGCAAGCAGGTCATCATCTCTGATGCCATCGAGGGAATTGCCACCGACGAGCAGCGCAAGGCAGGGCTTGATATTGCTGACTTCTACCTGATGAAGACTTCTCCCAATGAGATATTGACGGACATGATGCGGCGGAATCCCGCGGTCGGACATCTTGTGGAAGGGCTTGCCCTGGAGGTATGTGATGAGGAGGAAGCGCACTACGTGGGGCCTCTACCTGACCTCCGATGGAACAGCCTTCCTGCACAGCCCACTGTGCGCAGTCCGACTGAATCCAACGGAAATCAGGTAGCACACTAGGGGTTATGCCAACCCCTGTGTGCCAGAGTGACCTCTCTGGACTCCGCTCAGGGCTTTCTGCCCTAAGAACCCGACCAAGGAGAAACCATCTCCCTAGACCTTCTCAGGCAGAAGAACAGCATCCGCTAATCTCCTGAATAATGATATACAATATCATCACAGAAAATATCAATATTATGACTATAAAAAAGACTTCTATTCATATATGCGCCGCCAAGTATGGTGCCGAGAAGCACAACCGGCGCGAAAAGGAGATGAAACATGTTCATCCCGAGTTTTCACACCTTAACAAGAGTTGGGAGGCAGAGGACTTTGTATCCGTTGCTGACGAAATCCGCAAGGCAAAGGAACGCTACTCTGCGACCCATTTCTGCCGTAAGGCCGTTGAAGATGATAACGGCAACAAGACCTGGAGCATAGACAAATCCAAGCCGAAGAAGATGCCCAAGAACGCAGAGCCTATCCGTGAGGGCGTGGCAGTCATCACCGAGGATACAACGATGGAGCAGATGCAGCAGCTGGCTTCCCGTATTGAGCAGCGTTGGGGCATCAAGACAAGGGCCATCTATGCCCACCTCGACGAAGGTCATGAGCACCTGGTCACTGACAAGGATCATCAGGACGGCAAATATCTTGATACTCCAGAAGGCTCCACCAAGTTCCTGTGGAACTATCATGCCCACTACATCTTCGACTGGACAGACCACGAAACGGGGCAGTGTATCAGCCTCAATCGTCGTGACCTTTCCGAACTGCAGGATATGCTGGCTAACACCTTCAAAATGGAGCGTGGCAAAAAGAGTGACAAGAAATGGCGCGATGCACATGCTTTCAAGGCAGAGGAAGAGGCAAAACGCGCCAAGGAGATAGCAGAATATACAGAGCGAAAGAAGGGTGAGGCTGCACAGATAGACAAGGCTATCGGTGAGAAGAAGCAGGAACTGTCAAAGCTTCAGAAGGCCATAGACGAACTTCTCTCTGCCACATGCGTACCGGAAGAGAGTCTGGAGGCTGTTCCGTTTGCCGATATGACCTTCACAATGAAAGACTCCGAAGAGACCTTGACTGTCAAAGACCTTGTTGAACAGGCATTGGTAAAGATCAACGAGGAGATTAATACTCCTGTTCCCTTGTTCAACCGTGAAGAGTGGAAGAAAGAGCGCAACATCAGGACAAGGGCAATCGCTACAAAGCTGACCAATCAGTTGCTTAGCGTCTCCAGCCTCCACAGCAAGCTAATCAAGAATCTTGGTAAACAGTTGTATCTTGATGCCAAACAGAAAACAGCAAAGGCGGCACAGACATCCAAGGAGAATGACCGTCTGAAACAGCGTATCTCTGAACTGGACGAAAAAGCCATTGCAAAAGAAAAGGCCAAAACCGCTGCGGCAGAGAAGAAAGCCCAGGAACAGACAGCACGGGCTGACCGCGAGGCGGCACGGGCAAAGCAGGCTGAGAGCAGAGTGGCGAAGATGGAGAAGTTCATCCGCTCAATAGGTGCAGTAGAAGCTTTTGAGAACTGGAGCCGTAACTTCTCTTTTGTCGAGGAAGCAGCCAAAGCCCTCGTTGCATGGGCACATAGTTCCAAGTGTCTTTTTTCTGATAGCGACGAGCAGGTCATTGGCAGAGGCATCATAGCCAAGTGCAGTATTGAGGGCTTGAACCCATCCAATGAGCAGAACCGTCAGAAAGCCGCTAATGACATCGCGGATATGGCCAGAGAAACTGTTGGTAATATCGGCAGATTCCAGTGGGACATCGCTGTTACCCGCATTGGCCAGCTGGCATCAGAGATGATAGTCCCAACTCAAGGTTTGTCTGTAGGTGGCAGTAATGGTAATGCCGACGAGTTGACTAATTGGGATGGAACAAAGAAACGAGGATTAGGTATATAAACATAAACCAAACATAGCAACCTATTTGTTGGTTGCTATGTTTGTTGTTTCTTGTGATACCTGAATATCTATTCAGCATCAGCCTCTTTGATGATTTTCAATAGTTCTTCACGCTTCATGTCGTTGGTGCCGTGAACGGCATGACGCACGATGCCCTTCTTGTCAACCACGATGGTCAGGGGGAATCCTTCATTGCCAATCCAGGCCATCATGTCCTTGGCCTCGACAAGATGCGTCCACGTGAAATGGTGCTTGTCTGTAATCTTACGGGCGGTCTCGGCATCGTGGTATGTAGCAGAGAAGAACATCACGCCTGGCAGTTGCTCCTTCCATTCTGACAGGATGGGCATCTCGGCACGGCATGGGCCGCAGCCGGAGTACCACAGGTTGAGAACCATAACATGTCCCTTCACGCTGTCATTAGTCCATATACGTCCTTCCATGTCTTTCTCGACAAAAGGAGGGAATGACTCTCCTTCCTTCGGCGAATACCATGTGCCATCGGACTTTACGCCTGCTTGTGTCAGCTCGCGCATGGTGGCCATCATGTTGATACCGTTCAGGAACTGGTCGGCGTTGTGAACCTGTTCGCGTGGTATGGCCTTTCGGATAAGCGATTTGGGCAGCGTGGCATTGACATTGATGACAACAACGCTGTTCCCCTCCTTGTCTTTCAGCCGAAGAATGGACTTCTCGCCATCAGGCAATTGAGGCATTTCGCGGAAGAAATAGCCGTTGGAGAGGAATTTAGGGATAACCGTGTCAATACGTTCCTCCTGTGCCGATGCGGCAAGGGGGAGAAATGCAAGTATAAACGCAATTAGTTTCATGTGTCTCATTTTATCGTGAAATGTTTAATGGTAAACTCATTATTTCAGCCTTTCAATCAAGTCTGCCTTATCAAACTTCTGTGAGTAATCGGTGATTTCTATCTTAGATGTGGATTCCAGAAATTTCTGCATCCCAGTCTTGTATGTTTCAAAGGTGAAGGAGTCTGGCATAGTGTGCTTTATGTTGGAAACCAACTTGCCATCAGCAGTGAGAAAGTTGACATGTACGTCAACCCCATAGGCGATTTCGTAATAGTCAGCTGTCAATTCGGGGAGGTCAGACTTGCGAACAGCTACTATCTTGCACTTGAAATCTTCGGGTATATCGGCGAAACCGACTGGTTCGGGGATGTAGCTCCAACTTTTGTCAGTAATAACCTCGGTGTGCTGTTGTCCGTCTATGCCGAAGTATTCTGCGGTGATGTCGTAGAACCGGAGAAGGTCGTCGCTCACGCTGTAGAGGGAGTACTTGACTTGGCAGGTATACTGCCACACTGTGCTTGCAAACTGCTTGAAACGGAACGTATAGAAAATGTCACCTGCTGTCACGGTAATAGATGTATTCGTTGCCTGCGCTTTTTTATTGGGCTTAAATTCAATGGATAGTTTATTGCCGTGTATCTCTGCACGGAAATTTTCACCGTAAATAAGCCCGTAATCTATTTCGTCCATATAGGGCGGAAGGATTGGCTCTCCATCAACCTCGGCTTCGGCGAACCATGGTTTTGAATAGTTGAGGCATGAAAAAGTAATAGTCTCACCATCTTCCGAAATATTATAGACCTTATCTGAAGTCTGTACTGGCACTTCAGCCTTCCAGACCATCGGGTCCCAATCCCCATCTTTGCTTTCGCTGCTGCAAGAGGCAAGGGAGAGCATGGCAGCGCACATCACGAGGATGTTTCTCCAGATTTTCATTGTTCTCATTTCTTCTTAATTGTAAACTCCACTTTTTGTATTCCGCGCTTATAGACATTGGCGAGGATGAGGTTGTAGTGCAGCGTTTCGCCCTGTTTCATTGATTGCTGAACGTACACCATCTCGCTCTCGGTAAGGATGTTCTTGAAGAGAAAGGCAGAACGATTGCCCGGCACAAGGCGTATCTCATCGGTAAGTGGTGAAAGGACGTAGGCGTAGGTTGCTTGATAGCGGGCACCTGCCTGCCATAGCGGATGGCTCTTGTCGAGAATGTTCTCCAGGTAGATTTGCGCATGCTTGTCGAATTCGGGCGTTGGCGTGCCGTCAGCGTATGTCATCTTGCTGTCGGCATCCACCAGATATTCACCTCCTTTGGCTATGGCATACTTCTCTACCGGGCACAGCTGCTCATACTCTATGTCGGCCTCGCTCTTTACTTTTTTCTCCACAGGCTCTGCCACCTCTTCCACTTTCTTGTCGGCAAGGATGCGCACCAGTTCGTATGTGCGGTTGCTGGCATCCTGGGGAGGATTGGCCAGAATAGTCCGCTTCACGCGCAGCACGTATTCATGACCTCTTTCGTAAGTGAAGCCTTTGACTTCGCTAAAGTACAGGTTCTGCCATTGTCCCGGCTCGTCTTCCGTCATCACTTGCATACACTCGATGGGATGCTCTCCCAAGCTGTCGAAGAGGTCATACATAACGCCTGGTTCAGCGGAAACATTCATGATAATTTCCTTGGTAATGTCTTTGTCATCATCGTCGCTGCTGCAAGAGGTGAGGAAGATAACAGCAAGCATCGCAAAAGCGAGTCTCCAGATTTTCATTGTTCTCATTACTATTATTTCTTATTAATGTTTCTACTATTATAAACGATGTGAAGTGAGAAATCCTGCATCGCTGGGCGTTAAATGTTCTTAATCGGAACCAACAGGCAATCAATGTGTCAGTTGCAAGAACTTGAAAGTATAGACCACATCACCAGCCGATACTGTGATGTCTGTTGCTATTGCGGGAAATCCATCGTGCTTGAAAAAGATGACGGAGAGTTTGTTGTCGATAATGGTTGCACAAAAATGCTCTCCCCAAAGCGTGGGGTATTCTGGATTATCATAGTTGCTGTGTGTATAAGATGGCGTAATTTCTTTTTCCCTCTCCACAGCTTTCTCAAACCAGATGTTCGAATAGTTCTCGCAGACGAAAGTTAGTGTTTCGCCCTTGCCTGAGACAACATATCTGCCATCCTCTGTGTGTACAGGCATTTCCGCTTTCCATACCATGCTGTTACAGTCAGCATCTTCCTTGTCGCATGAGACGAAGGAGGAAACGACAAGTATCGTAAATACGACTCTCCAAAACTTCATTGTTTCCATTATTCCTATTGTTTTGAATGTTTGTGCAAAGGTAATAGAAATAAGCGAATGTCTTTAAGAGTCTCTCGAGTTTTTCAGGCAAAAAAAAGAAAAAGGAAATATCTATACGTTTGATAATTAACGGATTATTGCGAATTTTAAATCAAAGTAAATCAAGTATGATTTAGAAGCCGAATCAGGTTGGATTTGAGCGAACGACTGCCTTTTGCACTGAAAAGTTTCTGATTGGCACGGGTCTTGGCTGTGGTGATGGCCTGAGGTGCAGATTCGGTCAGATTGGCAATGTCGCCCTCCGCGAAGCCTAGGATGAGTAGGCAGCAGGTATGGAGTTCCAGAGGCGAAAGCGCATTGTCTTTAGTCAGCGCCTCGTAGAACTGAGGAACGTCCTTGCTCACCTGCATGTCGAGCAATCGCCATTCGGCACTGGTTGGGGCAGGATGCTCCACAGGGTTGCTGGCCTTGCCTTTGAATATCCTCACGATGTCGCTTGACTCAAAAGTAGAAAGCCCACCTTCTGCGCTTTGTCTTCCGACAGCAGCCTGAAGTTCTCCGATGGTGTGCAGCAGTTCTGTCTCACGTTGCTCTTTGTCGGCTATCAACTTCTCGTAATCTTTTTCTTTCAGTTGCTTTAACTCTGCTTGTACTTGCAGGTGTTCACGTCGGGCAGAACTTAAAGCTTCGCTGAACTTACGTATTTCCTCACGCCTCCGTCTTTGGAATCGGCGATAGGTGTTGATGCCGAAGACGAGACCTGCTATTGCCGCCACACTGATAATAAATATCCACTGATGGGCTTTTCTCGCCTTTTCTGCCTCCTGCTGAGCCAACCGCTCACTTCGGGTGTAGTTGTAGAGTGACGACATCTGGCTGATGGCTTCTGCGCTCATCTGTTTGTGGAGCGAGTCCTGTGCCGCTTCGAAGAGCAACGAATAATGATAGACAGAATCCACGTTGTTTCTCTTGCGATAAACCTGTAGCAGACCTTTGCTGACATCCGACTGATAGCCGTATGTTTGAGCCCTGCGCAAATAAAGCTCGGCCGAATCAACCTTTCCCACAGCCAACAGATAGAAGGCTTTCATTACATAATAATGTTCGCGCCCCTTGACAATATAGCCATTCTTGTCGACAAGTCCCGATTCCTTCTCGAAAATACCGAGCGCCTCGCGTGCCTTGTCGAGCTTGCCCTGCACGGTATATACGGAAAAGGCGACGCCAAGCTCATCAGCAGCATTTTCCTTGTCGCCAAGTCGCAGATAATCACGGCGGCTTTCTTCAACAACCTGCAGCAGACCTTCTATATCGCCCATCGTCCAATAGGGTCTCACGAGTTGTGATCTGGCCTCCACATAATACAGCTCATCGCCTACTTTCCTGGCATAGTTGATATAGTGCTGCACAGCCCAAAGTTCATCATTGGGCAGATTCTGTTCATGAAAGATACGGGCCATCTGACCATAGACGACTTGCAGCGTATAGAAGTCACAATCGGTTCTCGTGGTATCTGCCGCCTCAATGGCATCATAGTAGGCCTGCAGCGACTTGGGAGCCTCACCCATGTCGAAGAGTGAGCGTCCCAGCAGATACCTGGCCTGCATTTGCTCATTGCTGGTGCCAAAACGGTCGAAATAGTCCACCAGCCGTTGCGTCAATGAGTCGGTTGTGAACAGTTCCCCGCTTCTGTTTGTGGCTAAGGTCTGTTCAAGCAGTTTCTGCATCTTCGCTTTCTCACTTGGCGTTGAGCAGGCAACAAACAGACAGGCTGCAACTAAGATATATAGTGTCTTCTTGAACATTTTCAGCGTATATGGTCTGGAATTATAAGTAGGAATACATTGGCTATTTCCACAGCGGCTCATTCTCCCAACCTTGCGGGAACCCCATCGCTGCAATATCGATAGCAGGGTATTCTGCAAGCAGGGCATCAATCTTCCCCTTCATATCATTGTTGGGCGATATGACATCCAAGAAGTACTTGATGATACACAAGTCAAAGTAAACTCGAAGTGTATCCGTTGGCAACAGAATCCACTTGCCAGTCAGTCGGTTTGGAATCATTGGCCTAATTGTATTCTGCTTATTCCATACTCTCGCATGGTGACAACAGTAATTGCGTGTCAAAGCAACAATGGTTAGCCATGACTCGAAGGGAGCAATCTGCAATCCAAACTTCTGGGCTATACGCTTCTTGATTTTGGCTATTTTGATATTGCTGTAGATGTTAGTGATAACTCCAAACGGCAAAAACTCTGCTAAAATCCATGCGGGTGGATATGGGTCGGAGTAGGTTTGCTTAAAGTGGACTATAAAATCTTCCCGTGAACGGCGCAGTTCTGCATCAATCAAATCCATAGTGTGACGATACTTTGTCGCATCTACGAAGCTGTTACTGTCTGTCATCCAAAAAGGATTGTTAGTCATTTCGCTTCCAATATTCACAATGGCACTGCGGACGGCCACCTCGATTTTCTCAATCTCATTGAATATCAGTAATCGCAGCTTCTTGTCGAACCGATAGAGCATCATCACCTGGTCAAAAGAAGTGTTTGGCTTATACTGGTGTTGCTCTTTTGGCATTTTGAGTAATGGATACATATAGGCTGAAAGGCGATAGTAACCTATAAACTCTAAATACCTCTTAGCCTTAGCAGCGTCAGCTATGGCAAGACCTCTTGATTGCAACAGTCTCACAAGGTCATGGGCATTGGTGTATGGTTTCTGAAATGGACCTCTATTGCTCATCGTATAAAAATAAAACGACCCGCACATTTGAGCATCGTTGAGAGGCTTGGCGGGTTCTGGTGGTGCAAAGGTACGAAGATTTTTCGAAATGACAATGGTTTTATCCATAAAAATGACTTTCAGCATAACTTTTTGGCTCATTTCCTGTCTTTTCAGCCATTTTCAGCTCCCAATAAGCGTCAATGAGCAGCTGCATCTTGTCTTTTCCCATCATCTTCTTTTCCAGTGTGGAAATCTCAGTGTTTGAGAAAGTGGAAGAGAATACCGTCTTTGCGAATTTGGCACAGTCAACTCTCTCCTTACCCAGCAAAATGAAACAACTGCAGATTTCCATGATACGATGCTGGCTATAGAGGGTATCCTTCGCTATTTCGACATCAGGGGCAGACAAAGTTCCATCGTTGATGAACTCAATGGCCCGAGCTTTAATGGCATCCTGTTCTTCTTTGCCGTATTGTGTCAGCTGATCCAAGAACCAGGGCAGAACCTTCTTGTTCAGTTCTTCCCAATGCTTAGCTTCCTCATCCTCCTCGCATGGTTGTTCAGGCTCATGCGGATCCTCTTGTTGCTGTGTATCCTTTGGTTGAGTCTCATCTACTTGATTTTGACTGTCAACCACCTGTCCATCGTTTGCCGCTAATGGGACTTCTGCTGGCTGTATGGACGATGGAAAACTCTTTGTATTGGATTGTCCTGCCAGCTGCACACTTATCGGTTTGGCCAAATCCATAAAGCCAATTCCTGCCAACCCCAGTGATGCAGCTATACCGACACAACCCACCAGATACCAATCGAGCCTTTGCCCGTTTCCCAGACCATCATGCCACATCATTATATATAAAAGGTAGACGATGGAAACGCCTGAGAGACCAAAGCAGACCCATTTCCGCATAGGTGACTTGAACTTGCCCAGCATCCAATAGATGACAAAGGACAGAATCACAATTATTCCTATCATACTCGTGTATGAGAAAGAAAACGATAACGATACCATAACAATCTTTTTACGGAGTGCAAAATTACAATAAAAAAGCCATAAACAAATCAGCATTAACAATAAACTTCCCATTTTTAACATTGCACCAAATCACAACGTTGGGACGAGATGCACGACGTTAGGTTACAACCAGCGAGTTAAACTTTGCTAACGACTATGCAGAGTTTTTCGGTTCTTATGGATACTTATCGCCACGTACCATCTATTATTGGAAATTCCGCGCATATTTGCGACACGCCTCTGTATGTTACTGATAATCAGTGAAAGCTGTTTTTGAGGAGGTGAAGTAAAAAGTCATTAACATTCATATTAGAATCCGTGTGGTCGAAAGATTACACGGATTTTTTTGTTTCAAACAAGTAGGCTTTTAAGTATATATCATAAGTGAAATATCGACGGATTTTAATAAAACGTATAATTATCTTCTGTAATTAACCTTTATTAACTTCAATTTCTCCTAACATATTATTATTTTTCGTATCTTTGCAAACAACAAATCGCCATAAGCGATATATTGAGACTTACTTATTAAACTATAATTACTATTATGAACAAGAAAAGACTATCCGGTATTAAAGTGATTGCAACCGCCATGTTGGGTGCAGTGGTACTTTCATCATGCAGCCATGATGATTATTATTACAGTGAGGAGAATGTGGAAAAGAGCATAAACGAAAAGTATGTTATTGCTTTTGAGAATACGTTTGGCAAGGTTGGCCCTGATGTAGACTGGGGTTTCAGCAGCAAGAAAGCCAATACGCGTGCTTTTACCCGTTCTGTGGGCACTTATGCTCAGTACAGAGGAAACATACAGCCTACTCTTGATCCTCCTTTCCCAACAGATTGTGCTGCCAGCAATTTCTTAAAAGAAGCTGACATACCCACAACGGCTCAACCAATGCCTAATTACCAAGGTGGAGTAGGTCCATATTATATTGATGAGAATACCACACAAGTTGATTCGTGGTCAAGCCAATGCGTTATTTATGTAAAGGGTAATGTTGATATGTCCAATAAAACATTTTCGCTAAACTCTGGTGCAAAAATTTATCTGACTGAAGGGTCGTCCCTAAAATTAGGTTCGTATGCTGCCGATGGTTTAAATATTTCCTTTTATATTGCAGGAGGTGCAACACTTGAGTCTACAGGACTCCTCAAGGTGCAAACTTACCCAGTGTACAATCACGGAACCATCAAAGCTAAATCTTATGAAATAAACTCAACTAGTATCCTCTATAATGTTGGTATACTCGATGTGGAAGAAAGTTTGATTGTTCAAAGCACATATAACAGAATCGTCAATGATGGCACCATTGAGTGTGCATCTGCTACAGTGAATGCTGGCGCTGTGCAGAACAATGCTGAGTGGAACGTTAGTGGTACGACTACAATCAATACTAATGCTTTAGGCTGGGTCAACAATGGGCATTGGACAACTTACAATTATGCTTATGTAGGCGGAAGCGAGAACGTGATTAATAACTGTTTCCTTGAGGTGACAAATAATTTTGATATAAACATCTCATCATCTGTAGGTTCGTTTAAGATTGATACTGGAGGAGGTGTATTGACCAAGTATTTCTATGGAGGCAGGGATACAAGTTCTGATCCTATAGCCACATCAGGTCCCTATAGAATCGTGATGGGTCAGAATGCAGTTTTTAAAGTAATTGAAACAGCTACTCTTGAGGGCGGTAACCCTGGACAGGGATTCTTTGGTCCCTCCGAAGGCGAATATGCCGTGTTCCAGGCCAAGAATATTGTTAGAAATTCAGAACATGAAGGAACTCATGGTGCTGTGACATATAGCGGACACTTATACGTTTCTGCAGAGACACACTTTGCACAGGGACATGATAGTGATGGTAGTGGCTCTGTCGAACCCAAACCGTTTATATATGAACAAGGCGGTTTCAGCATCGCTAACAATATTTATGCAGCAGGCTTCAAGTCTGGCAAGCCCAGTATCAACATTCCTCAGACGCCCTGCAGCCCAGGTTTCATTGGTGGCGATCCGCTCTATCGCGTGATTGCTGAAGACTTGTCGGCTTCAGAGTCCGGAGACTTCGACTTTAACGATGTCGTCTTCGATGTTGTGAAGGCAGAAGGTGGCAAGACAACACTGAAGCTTATCTGTG
>JAEETC010000008.1 GCA_016286585.1 Prevotella sp.
CGATATTAGGCGCAGACTCACCGCGACAACCACCGAAGACGTTACCGTATGGCAGGCTCGCAGTAGAATTCCAAGGATACATACTATTCGAAGGATCACTTTCGTCAATATAGCCAACGGTACCGCCAGTAATATTAACGGTACACTTACCACTACCGAGGAAAGCCTTGCTATAATCATTGGCGTTATCCCACAGATTGCCAGTAAGCGTCTCGCCATAGCCTGATGTAGAATAATCATCAGCACCACCGGCATAGTTACCCTTACCGACAGATCCCATGTTACCACCGCCATAGACATTGCGCACCACGGTTCCACCACTCATCTCGACAGTCGAGTTACCAAACACCTTACCTGCAGTAAAACTGTAGATGTCACGAGTATAGTGTTCGCTCGTTGAACCAATCTTCAACAGACTGGTACTGAACTTTCCCTTACCACTACCAGCACCGTAGATAGAGTGACCTACCAAACCTTTCACTATCGTCAGTTTAGTATCGCCCATGACGTGACCATCTTCACCACCGCCATAGACGGCACCAGCGATACAGTCACCATCACCCGTTGCAAAATCTTTCGGAGTAGCATTGCTGGTGTGATCAATGACAACATCAGTAGAACCGACATTCGCACAGAAGACATAATCATTATAGTCACCGGCTTTACCCTTACCGGCACCATACACATCACCATTGTCTGTAAGGGTCGCATCTTTGTCACTACCCTTAAGACCGATACGTCCACCCTTAATATTGACATGTGTTGCACCATCAAAAGTGGGGATATACTTGAACTCGTATGGCCAGCTTAAGGCAAACTCTTTGTCTGCATTCGCATGTTTTGTCACATTCGAGTAGAAGTAGTCTTCGCCAGATACTGCATCATGGATAATAACCTTGTCGTCTGTACTGGTTCCAGAAGTAACCTTTTCAGCTCGACAATTAACGAGACCCACAGAAGCCATTTCACCACCACCATAGATACTCTTTCTGATATAACCGCCATTGACATTCACCGTTGTACTCTTACCCACACAACCAGCAAACTGCATTGGCGTGAAGGCGTAAGTATTATCGTCATAGTCACTGGCACTACTTGGATTCGTGACACCTTCTTTGGGCTCCTTCACGGTAAAGATGGTATGGGTCCTGTCTTCACTACCATAACCACCGCCATAGACATCTCGATTCACCTGACCGCCATTAATCGTCACAGTGGCATTGTCACGCACAGTACCCAACTCGCCACCACCATAGACATTGCGCTTAATGACTGCTTCGCCACCGATGGTGACAACCGTCTCCTTCACCTGAGCCATCTTAGGCCAGATGGGATTACGCGTGCCATTCAGAAGATCCAGACGACCCATGGAAGCACCGAATACGTTACCCGACTCGGCATTACCCACCTCATTACCGATGGTACCTCCACTGATATCAATGGTGATATGTCCGTAGGTCTTACCGTCTCCATCTTCCTTGAAGTTACCGTAATTTGGACTTTCTACGGCTGTGAATTCAGTACCCACGGATGCCAGACGTCCGCCGCCATAAACAGAGCCGAGAATCTTACCGCCGCTGATAGTCATGCCGATATTACCACCGACAGTACCAGCCGTCTGTGCATCACCACTGAAGCCACGACCACCACCGAAGATGTTACCATCCACGTATGAGGTACCGGTCGTACCAATGAGGGTATTCTCACCACTGATGGTCATCTCCACATCACCCAGCACGTGACCGTCCTCACCACCGCCGAACACAGAACCGAAGATCCTGCCGCCGGTGATATTCACAATAGCCTTCTCCACGTTCGTCCAGGTGTTGAAGTTGATGCGCTGGTCACCCTTACCGGCACCGAACAGGTAACAGGTCACGGGGTGAGCCTTGATCTGATTCACGGTACGCGGCACACCGATGGTACCGCCACTCATATTGACAGTAGTCGTACCATTTACATCAGTACACTCATTACCGCCATAGACACTCGTCAGGATATGACCACCCTTGATATCGACCACCGTATTTCCATACACCATACCTGCCGAACGTAGCCATAAGCCGTCAGAATAGCCCAAGGCCTTCCTAGCTTCGTTGTAGTTCGGATCCTTACTATATGGGAAGATACCACTACCGCCACCGAATACGTTACCATAATAGGTATGCCCGTCAGAAGCTGCTTTGGGCTTTTCGGTTCCATCCTGGTAATCATACACATCGTATGGAGCGTATGGCGCCTCGTATGGCCAGTGGGCGCATTCTGCCAAAGACTCAGAAGCCCACTCGTCTGTGGTGTAGCGGCGGTTCACACCGTCACCATTACCAATCTGACAATCACCATCAATCGTCACATGCGTATCCTTCTGCACGTGACCGTTTTCACTACCGCCATAGACAGAGCCTTTGACGAAGGCTTTCCCGGCGATGGTCACGTCAGTCATGGTGGTCAGGGCCAGCGTCTCAATATACTTCAGGTATTCGGTATCCTTACCGACATAAGACTCCCATGATCCGTCAGGAATCATACGCTTGGGTCCGTCTGTGCCTACATTCTCATATGGCAGGGCACCCTTACCGGCACCGAACACATGACCTCTGCCAGTAGGCCAGCCTGTATCCGTAACCATCGTCATGCCATCGGGACCAATCTCTGCATTACCCTGGACGGTGACGGTACAGACACCACCCTGATTCGTCGAATACGGCATGCCCACTTCCACGTCAGGATGTGCTGCATGGTAAGCCTCATCGGCAACCTTATATCTTCCCACCGAAGCAATCTCACCACCGCCATAAACATTGAGTCCGACCTTGGCATCGCCCTGAATGGTGACGTGTGTGTCACCGCGCACCAGAGCCGAGTAGCCATGGGTATTGTCGCCCTTACCGGCACCGAATATATAACCCTCAACAACAGGAGTACTGGTTCCTTCTTCAAGTCCGATTGTCACTTTCGTGTCGTTCTCCACACGGCCAACCTCACCGCCACCATAGACGGTACCCTTCACAGTGCCGTTACCGATGTTGATATTCGTTCCACCGGTCACCATGGCTTTCTCGCACTTGAATGTGTCGTTAAAGCCCTTACCGCCTCCGAATACATTACCTGTGACGATCACCTTTGACGAACCTTCTGGTACAGCCACATACTTGGTTGCATCTGTGGCATCCAAAGCAGCACCGATGTTCACGTATGTGTTACCTGTAGCCTCAACTTTATCATTAGCCACATCATATATACCCACATCGGCCAACTTACCGCCACCGTAGACATTACCCGTGATATTGGCACCTTCAACAGTTGCTTCGCCGGCAGTATATGTATTGGTTGCTTCAGCATACGTCATTGACTTCACGAGAACTTTCTCGGCAGTACCGATGTTGACCGTTGTATTACCAACGACAGAAGCTGCATCACCACCGCCATAGACATCGCCAATAACACCCAGTTTATCATCACCACCTAACGTCGTTGCGGCATGTCTGCCTGGAATCATATTGATGTTCACCGTCGGATCGGCATACATATCACCACCGACACCATAGCCGCCGCCAAAGACCTCTCCGACTTCCGTGCATGAAATCAAGTTCAGCACGGGCTGGTCGTAAGGCGTAAAGGCATCAATGGCCGTAGTTGTCCATGTCCATTTGTCCTGATCATCCTTTCCGTATGTATTGACCGGCAAGTGAGAATCAGTAGCCGATGTTCTTGGTACAAAGATGAGTCTCTTATTATCATCAGTCGTCAGGACTGCCGTCTCACCAGAAGCACCCTTACCAGTGCCCGCTTCTGTCTCAGCAGTCTTGACATAATAGCCGAATCTTGAATAGGCCGCCTGGTTACCGCCCAGATAGAGCTTATCGATCCTGATCGGTTCACAATCACTCGTCTCCTCGATATTCAGGATGATATGACCTCTGATGGCACCGCCCAGGTTATTGCCACCGAACACCTGACCAAAGTGTCCGCTGGTGATAGTCAACTCTACATTACCATTCACGTTGGCATTGTCAGCGCCACCGTAGACAAGAGGAATCTTCGTGGCGTCCTTACAACCCAGGATAACTATCAAGTGACCATTCACATCGGCGTTCTTACCGGCAGCGACCAACTTATCAACCTGAACCTGACAGTCACCGCCTGTACCAGTATCGATGGTCACTGAACCGGTGATGGTTCCCTTCTCGTTGCTGGCACCGTATGCCTCGTGTACATAACCACCTCGGATCAAGGTGTTGGTATTACCGACGATGTCTGCGCCAGGGTTCGTATTCCAGGTCGTACCGCCGTCAAGGGTGAATTGATCCTTACCATTACCACCGCCGAACACGTGCTCAATCTCGTAAGCACCGTTCACAAAGACATTCGTTTCAGGAACTTCAGCGGCATTGCCGCCACCATAGACCTCCTCGATACTGACATCACAAGTGTTGATGATGACATGAGTCTTTTTGCCTGTGCCTTCAGCGACATAGTCGGCCAGGTTACCGCCGCCATAAACTGCAGCCACCTCATAGCTCCTGTTGGGATCTGCGTTTTCGCCCATTGGCGGTCTTCCTGTACTATTATATTCAGGCGTTCTCGTTTCATTGCCGGCTACGGTCTTATTGACCGTCACAGTCACATTGCCCTTCGGCGAGCCGTTCAGGTTGTTGCAACCGAACACACGACCGCTCTTCACCACATCTGCATGGTCACCTGTGTAGTTGGAGATATTAAAAGCTGTAGCTGTTGCCGCTGAATTCTCAGCTGTAGCAAGTGTACCCAACGTCACGAAGACATCACCATAAACCATTGCTGCGACTGGTGAACTGCCGAGTCGTCCAAGACCACCACCGTATGCATCGCCACTGATAGTACCTCCAGTCAGATTGACATGTGTCGTACTGCTGGCAGAGGTTTTGCCACTAGCCCATGTATTGTTGGTAGCATCCCAGTTGCCGATATTTGTATTGGCCAATGCGCCACCGCCATACACATCCTTATCAATTGTACCGCCATTGATGTTGACAGTAACATCCTCCTTGACAACACCCATCTCACCGCCACCATAGACAGAGCCATGTGCAATACCGTCATTGATCGTTACTAAAGTATGTCCGCTCACTCTTCCGGAAGCGTCAAATACCATTGTACCCTTTCCACCACCATAGATGTTACCATACGAGTTTGTCGTACCAATCTCGCATCCTTTCTGGATTGATACAGCAGTATGGTGCTGTACAAAACCATTCTCACTACCACCGTAGACAGAGCCCTTGACTTTGACATCTTCGTTATCTGTTCCACCGATAGTCACATGTGTCTCAGTAGCCAAGGCCAGTGTTTCAAGGAACTGATGGTACGCAGTTATGTCCGCCAGATATTCCCAACTGCTATCATTCTTCATGCGTTTGGGCTTATGGTCATCATCTGCATAAGTATAATCCTTCGGATCTGCACCCATACCGGCACCAAACACATGTCCTGCGGTCTCTGTTGCAGCACCTGTTTCCGGTCCGACTGTGGCATTGCCCTGAACGAGGACAGTACATGTTCCACCACTCCTATTGGCATACGGCATGCCCATAGGCATTCCTGTAGGCCATTCCGGTTGTCCCTCAACAGGATTCTGTGTCGTTACCCAATATCTGCCCACCGTTGCAATCTGGCCGCCGCCATAGACATTCTTTCTCACCTTGGCATTGCCCTTAACGGTCACGGCACTGTTGTTACGCACCAGAGCCGAGTAGCCATGAGTCTCCACACCAGCACCGGCACCGAACACGCTGCCCTCGATGACGGGAGCAAATGGCCCATCACCTGTTCCTTCTCCGATCTTGACCTCCGTATCATATTCTACGCGGCCAACCTCACCGCCGCCATAGACATTACCTTTCACCGTACCATTACTGATGGTGACACTCGTTTTCTTCACCATGGCTTTCTGGCAAGTGAATGAGTTGGCCACGCCCTTGCCGGCTCCGAACACATGGTGATGAACCGTACCACCAGTAACAGCCACGACGCAAGCGCCACTGCCTTCAGAATAAGTATTGGTGTCGTCAGCCGAAGTAGAATAAGTACCCACATCGCCGGTCTCACCGCCACCATAGACATTACCCCAGACATTTGTGTTAGAGCCACTGATGGTGACACCCGTGGTCTTAACCAGAGCAACGTCGGTTTGTGCGGTAGTATCATCACCGCGGGCAGCGCCGAAGACATTACCGTCTCCAACCGTGCCGCTAACACCCACAGTACCGCCACTGATGGCGATGGTTGTCGTACCGCCACCAGTAAAGGTAATGGCATTAGTAGTATTCTTCTCCATCTTACCCACTGATCCCATAGCACCGGCACCATAGATGTTGTGAACAACCGTTCCACCATCCATCGTGACTTTCGTATTGCCATAGACAATACCTGCCAATGGGTTATAGGTGTCACCGTTACCATCAAATAATTCTGTTCCAGTAGAATAATACTTGTCTGTACCACAACCACCGCCATATACATTACCACGATATGGATACTCAGCATCTTCAGCAACACCAATCGTTCCGCTATGGACTTTCACATCGGTGTCGTGGAAGGTATGACCATTCTCACCACTACCATAGACAGATCCCTTAATAGCCGGGCCTGTCTCTGACCCTTGAGAACCAATGGTGACGAATGTGTCATATACCCATGCCGTATGATCATCGCGCTCACCGGGCTTGTTCACATCACCACGCGACGAACCGAATACCATACCGTTCTCGTGACCATCTACACCGATTGTACCACCAGTGATGATGACTTCTGCATTACCGCCCGTGGTATTCTCTTTTCGCTTTAAGATTCCAGTGACCTTACCATCATCGCCCGTTGTATATTCGAAATCGCCTACAGTACCGTATGCACCTCCACCATATACATTATGGTATATCTTGGTATCAGCACCACTGATAGTAACCTTGGTGTTTTTCAGGATTCTACCAGAGCGCACGATGTTGCGGTAACCACTACCACCACCATAGACGTTACCCATCGTAGCGCCACCAAAGTATGTCGTGTTGACTTTGTCCTTTCCGACAGAGCCACCGCTGACAGCCACATCCGTACTGCCATTCACGCTGGCCACTTCGCCACCACCATAGATGCTGGCCAGTACCTTGCCACCCTGCATGTCGACCTTGGTATTACCATGGACAAGACCTGCCACAAACTTCGGATTGTCATAGTCAGTATTGGGATCGTCTGTTGCAAAGAGTTTCTCAACAATGCTACCAGAACCACCGCCATAGACACTACCAAAGGTGTACTTGACATCTTCACCATCCTTCACCTCTGTACCGATGATGGTGTTATTAGCATTCTGGATGATAATCTCTGTCGTACCACCCTGAACCGTCTCGCCACTGGTAAATGGATTCACTGCACCCAGCTCTCCTCCACCATAGACGCAACTCTTGATAGTTCCGCCCGTGATGGTCAACTTGGTGCTCTTGACATTACCCAGCTTAGACCATTCAATACCAGATGTCAGTTTACCATTCTCATAAGTAGAAATCGGTGTCGTACCATCCAACTGGTAGAGTCGTCCCATACCACCTGCGAATACGTTACCGCCCTTGGTATGTTTCAGTCTTCCGTCAGTATCGAATTCAGTATACGGCATCTTTGCCCTATCTGCATCAGAAGGATTATACTTGTATTCGATGTCATTTCCAATAGTACCACCGTTGATGGTGATATCTACATGACCACGACCATTCGTAAAGAACGATGTGCCGTCAGTATCATCATCTTTCTTCGTATCATCTCGCATCTCTCCGTAGCCAGGTGTAGGATTACCACCTGTTGTCGCATCATATAGTCCATAGCCCACTGAAGCCAAACGACCTCCGCCATAGATACTACCCAGCATATGGCCACCGTTAATGGTCATCTTGACACTACCGGCCACGTTACCAGCTGTATAGGCATCGCCACCGAAACCACGACCGCCACCAAAGATGTTACCGTCTACATACGAAGTACCCCAAGTACCAATTGTAGGACCAGTGTGATCATCTTTTCCAATCGTCATCGTCACATCACGCAACACGTGACCATCCTCGCCACCACCGAAGACAGAACCATAGATCCTTCCTCCGGAAATCTGGACGTCTGCATCCTCAACATTCGTGTCCTTATTGAAGAAGATACGCTGGTCTCCCTTACCACCACCAAACAGGTAGCAAGTTACAGGATGAGCGATAATCTGACTGAGCGTACGAGGTACACCGATGGTACCACCCGTCATCTTGACAGTGGCTTTACCCAATACATTGGTAGCCTCGCAGCCACCATAGACACTGGTCAGAATATGACCACCGCTGATTTCTACGGTAGTATTTCCCTTGACCGTTCCTGCAGTATTGAGGTATTTGCTGATACCCTCATCGGTGTCGAAGTAAGGCACACTACCTGAACCGCCGCCGAAGACATTACCATAATAGGTATGACCATCAGAAGCGAGACGTCGTCCGCCCTCAGTTGATTTGCCGCTACTATACTTGTCCAAATCACCCGTTGCATTAGCATTCGGGTCGTAAGGAGCATAAGGTGCCTCGTATGGCCAGCTGGCGCATTCAGCAAGGGATTTGGTATCATTCGATCCGTCATAGGCCCATTCCGCATCACTATAGCGGCGGTTTACACCATCACCATTACCGATCTGTCCACCCTTGATATATACTTTGGTATCATACTGCACCAAACCGTTCTCACTACCACCATAGACAGAACCCTTCACGAAGGCGTTTCCGTCAATGGTCAGTTCTGTATTGCTGGCCAAGGCCTGGGTCTGGATAAACTTAATATAGTCTTCCCTATTATGGAACCATTCCCACTTATCGATACCATTTTCATTGATCATACGTTTGGGCATGTGGCCATCTTCCTCCTTGTCATACGGATAATTTTCCGGCAGGAAGCCCTTACCAGCAGCAAAGACGTGTCCTGCGTCATCGGGTTTGTCCGAACCATCAGTAATCTCTGGATGAACCATCTTCATGTTATCTGGTCCAATCTCTGCATTGCCCTGGACTTTGACGGTGCAATAACCACTGGTGGGATTAGCCAATGCGTATGGCATGTCTAATTTTGCGTCTGTATATCCTGCAGCAATTGCAGCACTCACTTCTTCAGGAGTCTTGGGCACTCTATATCTTGCCACCGAAGCAATCTCTCCAGCACCATAGACACTGTGTCCTACCTTGGCATCGCCCTGAACGATGACCGTAGGATTACCACGCACCAAAGCGGCATAGCCATGAGTTTCTTTACCCTTACCGCCTCCGAATACGTCACCTCTGATAATAGGAGCACTGGTCTTGTTGGCATCTCCATTTCCGATACCTATCGTCACTGTTGTATTCTTTTCTACACGACCAATCTCACCACCACCATAGACGTTACCGTTAATCGTACCATTACCGATGATGACGCTCGTATTGCCATCCTTATAATTCGTGTTATCGCTAAAGTCTGCGTTTACGCCTGCGCCATCAGTACCTACCATGGCCTTATTACACAAGAAATTGTCAGCAAGGCCCTTACCACCGCCATAGACATTACCGGCGATGTTGACCTTTGCTGTACCCTCAGCAACCACGGCATAAGAATCACCCGACTTCACCGCACAGACATTCACAAACGTATTGCCTGTCACATCAGCCAAGTTACCACCACCATATACATTGCTTAAGATGTTGGCACCAAGAACGGTCTCTTCTGCACTCATCGTATATTCGCCAGTTTCTTTATCATAACTTATGTGATTTTGAACCGACGTTGCCGTACCGATATTCACCGTGGTATTACCAATCACATCAGCAGCATTACCACCACCGAATACGCCGCAATCATCGCTTGAGCCATTCTCATCTACACCGATACTGCCAAGTGTAGTGGCTGCACCACTAGTAGGCGTTCCATATATCTGGTTGATGTTCACCGTCGGATTACCATAAACCACAGCACCAGAACCCAGACCACCACCGAATACCTTACCAATACGTGTTGCAGAAATGATATTGATTACTGGATCTTCATACTGCTTATAATTCGTATTGGGAACTGTCGTATTTGGAACAGTGTGAGGAAGTGTTGCAAAAGTAACAGCTGCACGAGTATCGTCTGCTGACGTTCTCGGTCTGTAGAACGGTCTTTCAAATTTATCATCCCAGTATACGAAATTATTACCATCTGTATAGAGTGATACAGTCATTGATGCATCCGAGAATAAGTTATTTTCATTATCCTTGAATACGCCACTATCATCAGCTTGAGCATGATAATAACCATAAACCGAATAGGCAGCATTGTTACCACAACCATACAACTCATCGATGATAATCGGTGAACAACCGGTCTCTTCGATATTCAGCTTGATATGTCCGAAGATGGCTCCACCCTTGTTGTTACCAGCGAAGATTTGACCGAAGGTACCACTCGTGATAGTCAACTCCACATTACCTTTCACATTTGCATTCTCAGCACCACCATAATATTCCGGTACCTTCTCCTCTGGCTGACAACCTAAGACGGCAATCATGTCTCCTTCGACATCAGCATTCTTACCGGCATTATAAATTCTGTCAAACTTCAATGTACAAGTTCCTTGTTGTTCGGTCTTGAGAGAAATATTACCCTTGATGGTACCCCTCTCGTTACTTGCACCATACAACTCATGGATGTAACCACCTTGTGCATCCGTATTTGCGTTACCTGTACCATAGATAACATCTTCATTCGATGCATTCTTGTATACTCCGAGATCAGCACCAGGATTCGTACCATAACTTGTGTCATCCTTACCGTTACCACCACCGAACACACGCTCAATCTCGTATGCACTTAAGATGGTTACGTTCGATTCAGGTACGGATGCAGCGTTACCACCGCCATAGACGGTCTTGATACTCGTTTCTCGACAACCTTCGATGAATACCTGAGTCTTATATCCTGTAGGAGTCGCTTCCGTATATGCTGTCTCTGGGATATACGCAGCTTCGTTACCACCACCATACACGGCTATGACATCGTATGTGGTTGTTGCCGCGTCATCTTCTTCCAATTCAAATTTAGCATGTTTATCGTTCTTGTCACCGATATTTGTTTTGCCCTTCTTCTGAGTAGCATAGACATATACGTTGACATCCTTTTGTGGCGAACCGTTCAGGTTATTTGCACCGAAGACACGGTCCACCTTAGCACCAGTATCATCCGTACTCTTTCCTTCATTCAGTTTCACGGTTACGTCTCCGTAAACTTTCGCTTCGATAGGATTAGCACCTACACGACCCAGACCACCACCATAGGCATGGTGCATGGTTCCTCCTTGGAGGTTGACCGTAGTAGTAGGAGCAACATCGGTTGTTTCATATTCTCCATTCGACTTTTTCTTCCAGACTCCGTTTTCTTTCACGCCAACTTTGTCGGTAGTATTTGTGTTGGCCAGTGAACCACCACCATATACATCCTTCACGATTGTTCCTCCATTGATATTGACAACGACACTACCCTTGGTAAGACCTAACTCACCGCCACCAAAGACGGAACTGTTGATAGTGGCATTGCCACCGACAGTCACTTCTGGATGAGTGGCTAAGGCCAAAGTCTCAAGATAAGTGTTATATTCGTCATTATTCTGGAAATACTCCCAGACAAATGGAGAACCTGATGCATAATACTCCCAAGTTGTACCATTGGGCGTAAGACCAGTGGGATTACCTGTAGCAGGTAACTTCGCATCCTCTGGGAAGTCCGTTTCATTCGTATAGAGCGTCATACGTCTCGACCGTTGGGACTTGTCTGTATTATCCTTGTCCAACGGATCCGAAACACCCTTACCTGCACCAAAGACGTTGCCTTTGTCATCTGATGCGTTCTCTGGGCCGATGACAACATTGCCCAGGACTTTTACAATACACCGTCCACCGTCTAACAAGATATTCGGCATCTTCTGTGCATTAAGGCCATATCTGCCCACAGAGGCGATTTCACCACCACCATAGACGTTAACTCCGACCTTTGCGCCAGAAGCACCTTCAACGGTGACTGCAGTATTGCCTCGTACCAGGGCTGAATAGCCATGGGTAGCCAAGCCCTTGCCGGCACCAAACACGCTGCCCTTGATATCAGGTTTGCCAGTTCCGTTTCCTTCCGTCTCCCCGGTTTTACGTCCTATCGTGACCTGCGTATCATTTTCCACGCGCCCAATCTCACCGCCGCCATAGACGTTACCATTCACTGTACCATCGCTGATGCTGACTATAGTATTATACGCCATGGCTTTCTCACACTGGAATGTGATACCCGAACCCTTTCCGGCTCCGAACACGTTCTTTTGAAACGTACCGCCAGTGACAGAAACGGCGCAAATACCAGTGTCATTGTCGGTGTCAGTGTCACCATAACCAGTCCATGTGTAGTTATTGATGTCTCCCTTGTCAATGGTACCCACATCACCTAACTCACCACCACCATAAACATTTCCGTTGACATTGGTATTGTCACCACTGATAGCAACTTTGGCATTTCCTTTCACCTTTCCGGCTTCAGCAAATGCAGCAAGACCCTTACCACCACCAAATACATCACCATACGTGGTTGTACCAATCGTACCACCCAGAATCTGCACCTCGGTATTGTGCTGTACAAAGCCGCTCTCACTGCCACCATAGACATTACCCTTAACTGCACCACCATTAACGGTCACATAAGAATTAGTGACTAAGGCCAGCGTTTCAAGGAACTCATTATAGAGTTGCTCAGCAGTTTTTTCAGTAGTAGCAGTGAAATCTACCAACTCATTTGTAGTGATCATCTTTTTCGGGCCATCGCTAAAATGAGGCGCAACTCCCTGACCAGCACCAAAGACATGTCCTTTGTTATCTGCTGCGCCATTATATCCGATTTCAGCACTGCCTTGGATGGTGACCCTACATATTCCACCGCTCTGTTGTTTATACGGCATTCCTGAAGGCAAATTCTCGGGAACCGGTTTTGCGGCTTCAATAACTTGCCCGTTACCATCTTTATTATTAATGTCTTTTACCCAATATCTGCCTACCGTGGCTTTCTCGCCGCCACCATAGACATTCTTTCCGACCTTGGCACTACCCTGAACGGTGACAGTACTATTACCACGCACCAAAGCTGAGTAGCCATGGGTCTCCAAACCCTTACCGGCACCGAAGACATCACCATAGATGTAGGGGGTTCCACTACCCGTCTCAGGTCCGATTGTCACCTGCGTATTCCATTCCACACGGGCAATCTCACCGCCACCATAGACGTTACCTGTGCCATCAGCTACGAGATTTTCACTAGTAAGCGTTCCCACCGTACCGTTACTGATGGTGACATGCGTTCCTTTGACTGGATTGTCGCCTTCACCAGGATCTTGACCCGCGCCTTCATCTTCAATTCCCACCATGGCTTTCGCACACTTGTATGTACTTGAATCACCCATGCCGCCACCATAGACGTTCTTCTTAATAGCACCGCCTTGGATATCTACCGTTGTGGTGGCCTGCACATTACCCATCTGACCGCCACCATAGACGTTACCCTTGACTTCTGTGTTGTCGCCACTGATGGTGACACTCGTTGAACGAACCTGGGCGATACCTTCTTGTGTAGAAGTCGCATTACCGCGGGCTGCACCGAATACATTTCCGTTATCGTTGCCATCATAGCCCACTATACCACCACTAATCGCGATGATTGTCGAACCGCCATCGGAAATAACGCCAGAATCGTTCGTCTTACCTACCGATCCTAAGGCACCGGCACCATAGATATTGTGAAGCACCTGACCACCTGTCATCGTGACCTTAGCAGTGCCATAGACGATACCTGCAGAAGGTTCGTACTTTCCTTCCATTCCAGCCACTTGCGCATTAGTAGTCGGGTATTTATCTTCACCGCAACCGCCACCATAGACATTACCACGGGTAGCATTGTAACTGTCATTATCCCTGTGGATACCGATTGTACCGCTATAAATCTTAACATCGGTATCCGTATAAACGTGACCGTTCTCACCACTGCCATAGACAGAGCCTTTAATGGTTGGACCATCTTCGGATCCCGAGGTACCTATTTCCACCTTCGTGTCATAGACCCACGCCAGCCACTTGTCACGGTTAGTACCCACGTCACCACGTGACGAACCGAACACCATACCGTTCTCGATACCATCCACACCGATGGTACCACCTGTGACATATACCTCAGCCTTACCTGTATTTTCCGTCGCAAGGCCATCAACACTGGATACCTTTGGAATATTATAATACGGACTACTTGGATCAGTTGATGTTGTGTAACCATATGTGAAATCACCTACCGTAGAGTATGCGCCACCACCATAGATATTATGGTAGACGGTACCACCACTGATTCTCACCTTGGTGTTACCCTTGATCTGACCAGCACGGACAATATCCTTGTAGCCCTTGCCACCGCCATAGACGTTACCCATTGTGGCACCGCCAAACTGAGTTCCGTTTACATATTTGTTGGCATCCAATTTGTCCTTACCAATCTTACCGCCACTGATAAGGATATTGGTAGCGAATTCGGTAGCACCGGCTTTGCCCTTTACGCTGGCTACCTCACCACCACCATAGACACTGGCCCAGACGCGGGTATTATCACCGCTGATGTTGATGTCCGTGTTACCATAGACGATACCGGCAACCAACTTAGGATTCGTCGTAACGCTATTAGCATCTGTAACTTCTTCGACAGTACTACCATAACCGCCTCCGAAAACACTACCGAAGGTGTACTTCGTGTTATTTTCACCGTCCTTGATCTCAGTACCGATGGTACCACCAGTAATGTTGATGTCAGTAGTTCCAACTATGGTGCTTTCACTTTCATTTTCATAACCTACAGAACCAATCTCAGCACCGCCATAAGCATTACTCATGATCGTACCGCCACTGATATTCAACTCGGTATTCTTTACCTTGGCAAATTCCGGCCAGTTCACTATGACAGCAGTCGTGCTGCCCGTCTGATAGAGACTACCCTTACCACCGGCAAAGACATTACCACCATTGGTATGCTCGATGGTGTTATTGGCATTATAAACATATTCGCTCTCGTCACCAATAGTACCGCCACTGATAGTAACCGTTGTCTTACCAGTGTTATCAGCACAACCTGTAACCTTACCGCTGGTATATGTGAAGGCACCCACGCTCGACAGCTCACCGCCGCCATAGATGTTACCCTTCACTGTACCACCGGCCATATTCACGGTGGAATTACCGCGTACCATGGCTGCAGTATAATCCGACTCCTTACCCTTACCGGCACCGAAGACATTACCTGTGATGTTGGCACCAAGAACGTTCTTGGCTGTAAGATCTGTTCCTGTCGTCAAGGTGACGGTCGGTTTTGTAGCGATGTTTACCGTCGTATTACCAATGATCTCAGCTTCGTTACCACCACCATACACATTAACAATCTCACCTAACTCGTCTGGTATGTTCATAGCACTTTCTCCCGTACCGTAAGTTTGACCAGCCCAGACACCCTTTATCTGGTTGATATTCACCGTCGGGTCAGCATACATCTTAGCGGGAGTTCCCAAACCACCACCGAATACGCTACCGATATAGGTGCAAGAAATGACGTTCAGTACAGGATTATCGTAAATAGGAGCTGGATCACCTTCTGTTCCTTCGTAAACTGTCCAAGTGTTGTCATTCCTGTTATATGTCTTTACAGCCTTGTGTGAATCAGTTGCTGATGTTCTTGGCTTCAGAATATTCTTGCCAGTTACTGTATGAACCTCATCACTTTCATAATATCCGAATCTTGAATAGGCTGCCTCGTTACCACCCAAATAGAGTTCGTCGATTCTGATAGGTTGACAACCTGTTTCCTCCACGTTCACAGTGATTTTTCCTCTGACAGCACCTCCCAGGTTATTACCACCAAACACCTTTTCGAAGTGACCGTTGGTGATGTTCAGTGTAATATTACCATTCACGTTTGCCTCGTCAGCACCCGCAAACAGCAGGGCTACCTTGCTCGATGGCTGACAGCTCAAGGTCATATTCACATCACCGTCGATGTCTGCATACTTACCGGCACCGACCACCTTCTCCATGACCAATTCACAACAAAAATCAAGGTCAGTAGGCTTTTTAGGATCGGTCGTCTGGTTAAGAGACCCCTTGATGATACCCTTTTGGTTGCTACCACCATAAATCTCATGAATCACTCCGCCCTCAAAAAGTGTATTCACATTACCGGTACCATAAGTGGTTGTGCCATGGTCAGGTGTACCGATATCAGCACCAGGATTATCAGAGTTGTCGCTCTTCTTATCCTTACCATTACCACCACCGAAGACGTAGCCTATCTCATAGGCACCCTTTACCGTCACATTCGTCTCTGGTACGGCAGCAGCATTACCACCACCATAAATGGTCTCAATGCTAGTCTCGGCACAACCCTCAATAATTACCTCTGTCTTCGATCCTGTTGATGCGTTAGTAGGATGATAAGCCGTAGTAGGAACATAGTTGGCTTCATTACCACCACCATAAACCGCCAGAACGTCATAGATACCTGTACGCTTGGCGTCTGTTACAGTCGCACTATTGGCAATTTGGTTTTTCTCTCTGTTCTGCGTCTTATATACATGTACCGTTACATTCTTCTTTGGCGAACCGAATGCATTGTTCGCAGCGAAGAGGCGTCTCACGGAAGCACCCCTCTTGTCGTTTGCTACCGTCGTTGTCGTATTACCGTTCAGTTCCAAGGTCACATCACCACCTACGTATGCAGGATGCTCACTCGTTCCAAGTCCACCGCCGTAGGCATCACCATTGATGGTACCGGCATAGAGAAGAACTTTGGTCTTATTATCATTGAAGACTGGCTCTGTGCCAGATGTGGGAGTCTCTGCGTTCACATGTCCCTCGGCACTACCGCCATAGACATCACCCCAGATAGTAGCACCATCTGTTGTCTGGTCTATGTTACCGATCTGTACCGTCACATTGCCTTTCACGTAAGTGTCAGAACCGAATCCACCACCATGAACATTGGCTTTTGTGGTATAGGAAATAACGCCGGCATCACTAATGGAACCAGCACCGATCGTACCACCAGTCACCGTCACCGTAGTGTTGCCACCGATTGTTCCTCTGGCGTTAGAGCCGCCATATATAGCAGAGAGAATCTTACCCGAAGAAACACCGACAACCGCATTACCTGTACCGCTTGTACCTGCCTGATTACCACCACCAAAGACCTTATCAATCTGTGAAGTACTATTGTGCGTACTGATGGCTACATCCGAGCCGGCCACAGCGGCCTCATTACCACCACCATAAACATTTCCCACGTATGAACTACCGGAAACATTCACATCAGGCGTACCTGCATATGCTGCCTGATTACCACCACCGAACACACTGCCAATAGCGTAAGGCACATTATCAGTTCCTGCAGCCGTTCCTGCGATATTCACTGTCACAGTACCCTGTGGTGCACCATTGATATTGTTTGCACCGAACACATTGCTGGCTGTACCACCATATACATCTACTGTAATATTTCCATATACATCTGCATTGTATGTTGTAGTACTACTAGCATCTCCAGGATCCTTACCATAACCACCACCATAAACATCACCCGTCACAGTACCGCCATAGAGTTTCACCTGAGTGGTCTTTCCACTTGCTGCAGTATATGTAAAGCCAGGTGAAGTGCCGCTCTTCGTAGCATTCACTTTACCCTTGGCACTACCACCATAGACATCGTGCGCAATTTTCGCTGATCCGGAATAGGTCGTAGTTGGGTTGTCCCCTGATGTCGTCGTAGCCTTTCCAATCTCCACCAATACATTACCGCTCACAGTAGTATTATCACCAAGTCCACCACCATAGACATAACCGATAGTACCTACTTCGCCTTTAGCATGGGCAGGCAGCACGACGCTCTTGCCATCAATGGTTAACGTTTCCCCTGCAAATACGGATGCATCAGCATCGTTCAGCGTACTTTTCTCTGTGAGAATCTTTACAGTTGCATCGCCAGCAACATCTGCAGCATTACCACCACCATAAACTTCACCGATACTGGTGAATTTCTTGACATTGACGGTTGTATTATGTCCGAAATCAGCTGCATTACCTCCTCCGAATACCTGTCCGATGATAAGCGGCTTACAATTACCTTCTTCAATATTGAGAGTAATATTACCACCGATGGTGCCACCTGAGTCATTACCACCAAACACCCTGTCGAACTTACCGCTGGTCACGGTCAGAGTAATGCCACCACCAATATTGGCCTCGTTAGCACCGCCGAATAGGTTAGAAATCTGGTGAGCGTCTGAAAGACATCCCATGGTCATATTAATACCACCCAACACGTTGGCCTGCCTACCAGCACCATAGATGTTGTCAAAACTCAGTCCACACCCCTCCCCACTTTCGATGGAGTTATCATTGATAGTAATGACGGTACCGGTTCCTGAATCTCCCTCCACACCAATATCTCCATGCAGGTTACTACCGCCAAAGAAGTCGTGAATTGTTCCACCATTGAGCACTGTCGTAGCTGTACCAGCTACATCGGCATATCCCGACTTGACACCATTTGTAATTGTTCCGCTGGTACCATTTCCACCACCAAACACAGATTCAATTTCCCAGGCTCCCCTTACTAGAACGCTAGTGTTAGTAGAAGATGCTGCGTTACCACCACCATATACCGTCTGGATACTTGGATTACAGGTTTCGATGACCACATGAGTTGTACTTGTCGCAGTATTTCCAAAAGCAGCATTGTTACCACCACCATAAACAGCAAGAAGATTATATTTGTGGTCAGATGCAGTTGTACTGTTAAGATTTGCAATTTCAGTTCTGGTATGATCATCATCATAGTCAATCGTCTTAAAGATATGAACCTCACTGCCTGCCGGTGAACCGTTGGTGTTGTTACCACCGAAGATACTACCCTTCACTATGCACGTACCCATTTGAACAGGAGTGACAGTCTCACTTTCAGTTCCGGCATTAGTTACATTGTTATATCCGTTCATGTTCACCCATGCGATACCATTCACTGTTGCCTCTACATCAGTGTGACCAGTACCTAAACTTTCTTTATCACCCAGTCCACCACCATAGACATCACCATTAACGGTTCCTGCCCACAGGTTAACGGTTGTTGTGTTGTCCGCGTCGGTATTCACGCTTCCCTGAGCCGAACCTCCATAGACATCACGGGTGACTTCTGTAGAGCCAGATATCTTGTCACCAGTTGCATCAGCATCATATTGTCCGACGTTGACTGTCACATTACCGGTCACACCTGTATTCTGTCCTAAGCCACCACCGAACACATCACGCACCTTACCATCCAGCAATGTAACATTCGTTACAGCAGCCGTACCATTCACATTACAGCCACCGTAGATATCATAGCTGCTGAGGTCAACGTTATTCAAAGTCACATTGGCACCATTGGTTGCATCGGTTACAGTAGCAGCATTTGATGCATCACCCATACCGCCACCGAAGACATCACCAGTCAGAGCTGTGACTTGATTCAGATTGACATAGGTTGTACCGACAGCACCCAATGCCGAACCACCATAAACGTTACTATAAACGTATGAGCTTCCTGTTGGTGTATCAGTACCCACGTTCACCGTGGCTGTCGTTGTTGTTGTCTCATGACCCTTACCGCCACCGAAAACTTTGTTGACTTCTCTACTTGTCTCTCCTGATGCAGGGGCCGTACCAATCGTACCACCTATCAAGTTAACGATAGCAGCAGTGGCAGTACCGTTCACGTTACAACCACCATATACAGCTGCAGCCTCATCAGTGCCAGCAATCGTCAAGGCATACATATTCACCGTAGCCGTGCCATTCACCTTGGCCTCGATATTCTCCGCATGATTCTCAGAGACATAGTTTCCCTTACCACCACCAAAGACGTTATAGCCAAATGACGTGCCAGCAAGTTTAAAGAGGTTCACCTCCGTATTGTCGACCTCACCAAAGGCAGAGCCACCATAGATATCACCATAGAGAGTTGTGGCACCAGTATAGGTCGTTGCATCTCCCGGAGTTGTTGCCGTTCCTACATAAACATACGAAGTACAAGGAATAGTACTATTCGTGACCTTAGTATCCTTACCAAGACCGCCACCAAAAACTTCTGCCAGCACACTACTAGTACCAATAGTACCGCCAGTCAGCGTCACAATTGTATTGCCAGAAATCGTACCGCTGGTATTACACCCACCATAGACACCACCGGAGATGGTGCCTGCTGTGATAGCCACGTCGCCACCACCAACGCCTGCTTCGTTACCTCCACCAAAGACCTTGGTGATAGTACCTCCGCTGATATTCACGTCAGGAGTGCCAGTATAGGCTGCCTGATTGCCACCACCAAAGACATTGGTAACGGTGCCGTTGGTGATATTCACCTCAACGGTACTCTGTGGGGCACCGTTCAAGTTGTTACAACCAAACACCTCAGTGACGGTTCCACCATTCACGGTAACCGTAACTGCTCCATTGACAAGGGCTTCAATAGGAGAAACAGCTGGAGTTTTAACAGTTTCTGTTGTTACATAACCATCATCTCCACTTTGGAAATTATGTGCTTGATTATATGCATCGGCTTCTGCTTGAGTATAATTGACAGCACTAGCGCTTAAACGTCCTAAACCTCCACCGTAAATATTGCGAATAGTACCATTCGTCACGGTGACTTGAGTAGTGTTGTTGGCATTGGCGGTTCCTACGTTGGCCAATGCACCACCACCGTACACGTCTTGAGTGACAGTACCATTAATGATATTTACTGAAGTATTTCCCGAAACAACAGCCTCGTTACCGCCACCAAAAAGGGATCCCCCCACTGATGTATTAGCTTTTCGCAAGTAAACAGTGGTGTTGCCTGTCACTCCTGCCAAGTCACCGCCACCATACACATTGCCGGACACAGTGGCCAAAAGGTCGTCTACTGTCAATCCTGTAGCAGTAAGATAGGCACTGGTAACCAAGCTTGACATTGAGGTATTGCCTGCATCATAACCAATGTTCACAATTGGGTTGGCTGTAACAAGGGCATTATGAGTTGCATCTCCCTTACCGCCGCCATACACACTGCCTGTGATGCTACTGCCACTCTTCATATGGATTACGTTTACCTCTGGTGAGGATATCACTTCGTCGCTCACCTTCTCAGGCGTATAAGCCGTCAGATTTCCTGCACCGTAAATATTCGTAACACTGAGCGGACAAGTGCCGGATTGATAGTCGAGCACATTGACAGTAATCTTTCCGGTGATATTACCATTGACATCACTACCGCCAAAAGCATTTGTGATAGTGCCGCCGTAAAGGTTAAGGGTAACGTTACCTTCTGTCACATCGGTAGTGTTTGGATTGTCAATGATGTTGGCAGCTATGCTTGAAGTTCCTTTTGATCCACCGAACACATTTTCATAAGTGCCACCATAGACATTAAGAGTGACATTTCCTTTGATGTCTGCCTGATTAGATCCACCATAGAAAGAGCCAATAGAGAAAGTTGAATTGGGATCGCTACTACATATGAGTGTAGTCTCTACATTACCAGTAATTTCAGCTGCGTTGGCACCACCAAACGAATTGTTAATCACCAGATCCCCACAACTAGAAGTGTTGTCAAGGGTGAGAGAAGCAGAATTGACATCACCCCTGCTGTTGCTACCACCGAAGACTTGGTCATAGTATCCACCGTGAACCTGTGTGATGGCACTACCCGAAATGTTAGCAGCCGGTTTGCTCGAATCCTCACCGTTACCACCACCGAATACGCGTTCAAAACGACCGCCATCTATAGTTACCCCGACATTGGTACCATCTGCCGCGTTACCGCCACCATAAACAGTCTTTACGGTGTTAAGACATGTAAAGATATGAACCTGAGCCTTATTGGTTGTTACTAATGGATTGTAGCTTGCTTCGTTACCGCCGCCAAATACCTGATCAATGGCATAGGTGGCATCGCTGGCAGTATAAGTAGCAGCATCCTTCTCAGTTTGTGCTGTTTTATACACATTGACCGTAACATTCCCCTTTGGTGTACCGTTCACATTGTTGCAACCAAAGACGTTGCCATGGATGGTAGCTTTTCCAGTATAGGTGGGACTTGATGCACCATCAGTGGCACCAATGTTAACAGTCACCGTACCATAGACATTAGCTGCAACGTCCTTTGATTCATCTTCATCATCAGCATGAACATAGCCCAATCCACCGCCATAAATATCGCCCTTTATTTCACCGATATTAATGTTCACATCTGTTTTTGAGTTAGCAACGGCAGCAAACGGATTTGTTGCATCTCCTGTTGCAGTGGCATTTACATTACCCAAAGCAGAACCACCATAGACACTACCATTGATAGTAGCTCCTCCAGAGGTCTGACCAGCAGTTCCGATGTTGACTTCCACATCGCCTTCAACCAATGTAGACTGACCCTTACCGCCACCAAAGACGATATCGTTGGGATCCGCATTCTCTGCAGCTGCCGTTCCGATAGTACCTGCGGTAATGGTAACAATAGCCTTTCCGATAATCGAACCTTCTGAATTACACCCGCCATAAACGCTACCTACAACCGATGCATTGGCACTACTGATGTTGACTGTCGCAGTCGTGTTCTGATTTGCAGTTCCTACGCTGGCCGCATTACCGCCACCATAGACATTGCCGTTTACTGTGACCTGTGCCTCAGCATTCCCGCCCGTCAGCAACAGTATCAACACTGTGAGCATCATCTTCGCCCTCATAGTCAACTTCCTTGTTATGTCGTTATGCATATTATGTGTCATATCTTGTATCATACAAAACTTCTCGAATTGTTTAACCTTTATTATCTTTGATAAATTTCTCCAACACCGATTTATCTGGCAATTGCAAAAGGTAGGTTGAAACAAACAGATTGTTATCCATGCCAGCGAGGGCATATTCAACCATCTTTTTACCCGCCTTTGTACATAGCAAAATGCCCACAGGAGGATTATCCCCGTCATGCATCTCATTTTCCTTATAATATGAGACATAGGCATTGAGCTGGCCAAGGTGTTCATGCCTGAACTCGTCATTTTTTAACTCAACGATAATACTGCAATGCAGGATTCTATGATAAAACACCAAATCCGCATAATAATACTCATCGTCAATGATCATCCTTTTTTGCCTGTCCTCAAAACAGAATCCCTTACCCATTTCCAACAGGAACTGCTGCAAATGACTTAACAGGGCTTCTTCAATATCGCTTTCCTTCAAGACTTCTGTTGCTTTTAGACCGAGGAACTCAAATGTATATGGTTGGCGAATATCTAATGCACTCATGTTATTGTTTGATGGAAGAGAGGCAATAACAGCATTGGGATTCTGACTCATACCGACACGGATATGAAGATTGGTTGCGATAAAGCGACGCAGTTCTCTTACACTCCATCCACATTTGACACATTCTGTTTCATAAAACAGCCGGGTCGTTTCATCGCCAATATGTATTAATTCGCATAGATGTGAGAAAGAAAGTTTTCCGACAATTGTTTCCGCATCACTTTGCAATTTAGCCGACGCTGTCGGTTGAATTTCCTCTGCCACAGATTTAACCGACGGCGTCGGTTGAATCTTTATCATAAACAAATTGCCTACCTGAGGATATAAGGAATAAAAGAGTCTACTATTCTGGAAAAGTGTTACATTCAGTCCTCTGATCTGCAATGATTGCTCAAGGCTTTTCAACAAATTTTCACCGTAGGCTGCACGGTCTTTACCTTTTTGCTGGTATTCCACGATAAAGAAGCCAATCAGCCAATTACGCATGGTAGCGTATCGGTTGACAGCCTTAACAGCAGTCCTGAATGACTGTTGGTGAACGCTCTTGACAGCATCGACCAAATCGCAATACATATAATCTCGGCCATCTTGCCATTGAGATAATGCCGAGGAGAATATGCTTGTCATTGAACTATCCTTTGCCATATAGTCTTTGTTCTGTCTTACATCTTCTCTTTTACAACTTCTATCACTCAATATTCACCGTGGCGCTGCCGGAGACAACACCTTCGTTGCCACCACCGAACACATTGCTGAACACCTGAGTTTTGCCCTGAAGTGTGACAGTGGAATTGCCACCGACTGGGGCACTATTTCCACCGCCATATACACAGTAAGCATTATATGCGGCACCATCCTGCAGGGCTGTGGCATTGATGGTCACAGCAGTGTTGCCCAAGACAGCCGATGCGTCGCCGCCGCCGAACACACCGCCGCGGTCACCACCAGTCGGTTTGCCTTCGTAGTCAACTGCCTGACCCTCAACCAACGTGTTACCCAAGATGTTCAGCGTCACGTTGCCAGTCACCTGTCCAAGGGTGGTGAGGTCTTTCGTAGTGTAAAGGATATGTGCGTTTTTATCAATGGCTGTGGCCGTGCTGTTGACAGTCGCTCTATACTCCCACCTGTATTCTGTTGAAGTGTTGTATGGCTCTGCTGCAGGGATAAAGGCACCAGTGTTCGTGTCGTACCTTGGCGGCGTAAGAAAGCCGTCAATGCTGCCCGTGTTGCTCGTGTTCATCACCTGCACCGTGGGCCGGGTGGCATCATAACCACCGCCGAACACACTGCCGCGAACCGCGCAGTCCGTGAGTGTTGAAGTAACATTGCCATCCACCTTGCCCAAGCTGCCACCACCGTAAAAGTTGCCCGTGATGGTACAATCCTTAAGTGTGGAGGTGACGTTGCGGGTGGTGGCAAGGGAGAAGTTAACGAAGTCAATGAACAGACGACCCACGTTCTTCTCGTTGTCTGACTGCGGCAGGAACTGATAATCGAAGCGGGTGGACACGCCGCCGAAGGCAGAGATGTAGTCCTGTTTGTATCCGTTGTAGGTGGTACCGTTTGAATAGTTACCATTACCGACGTTGCCTTTCACACTACCGGCAACCCATTGGTTCCAACTGTAATCATAAGAACCTGTAAAGTTTCCAGGTGCTGCACGGTTGTATGAATTGCCTCCATAGCCAGCCCCGAAGAAGGAAACAAAGGTGCAGTTTGTGGCCGTGGTGATGACGGTTTTGCCAGGGTTCATGTCGCCGAACTTGGGGCCGCCACAGAACCGCTTGACATGGCTATCGGTGATGACCGTGGTGATGCTACCCTCGATGGGTTTAGCTGCATTGATGCCGCCGCCGTAGAACTCCTCGATGTCTGCGTTCTGTATCTGCCAGACGATGTTGCCGTTTGCGTGGGTGCTGGCATCGCCTATGCCCTCAGTGCCGGCTCCAGCCACCTTGTCGAAACGACCGCCATTGATATAGCACTCAGCGTTGTCATTACAATTGGTAGTGGTGGCGTAGAGACCAGTGAGATAGAACTCATTATAGTCGCCGCCCGTCACTGACACTGGCGGGTGCTTGGTGTCTATGTCGCTTTTGTCCTGGTGGCAACCGAGATGGAATTCCTTGAACCACACGTTGCTGCCCACATGGATGTATGTCGTCTTTTGCCCGTTGCCTCCGCTTTGTGCGCTCACCCATTGCTCAATGACACCGCCATGCAGGATGAGAGGCTTAGCAGCGCGGTCCTTATGTTCATACTCCAACTGCGTTACACGGAAAAGGGCTGTGTTCGTCACCTCAAACCAGTATAATGGCTGCATAATGCCGAAGTTGTAGGAACCCGAGCTTTCCGTTGACTTCTGCGCCATGCCGAGGCCCGGAACGTTCAGGAAGTCGACACGCACTGGATGCACCTTCTTGCGATCATTGAAGCGCAGGATATAGGAGTAGTCGGGTTCATTGTCATGGTCAAGGTCAATAGAGGTAACCGTATAGGGCTTGCTTTTATCTGCACTCAAGTCGCCATAAAAATGATAATTGCCCACAAGCACCACGGCATAATCATAAACTGTGTGATTAGTCGCAGTAACTCCCGAAAAAAGTGCAGAACCCGAACTTGCTATAGCGTTGCCCATGGTGGTGAATACCACCTGATTATCTTCTGCAATGGGATAACTGTTTCCATTGGTGTATTTTGTGCCACCACCCACGTTAGGAACATCGTATTGGGTAGTCATATCTTGGTTGTACACCTCGTCAGCGTTGGGGTCGGCCAGATAGACGCATTTGGCCCAGTAGGGCTGAATAGTGATGGATGTCACGCCCTCGGGCACATCGAAGTATGCGCCCTGGTTGAATACACGTCCGCTCACGCTGTACAAGTCCTTGTCAGTGCAATTGCGGTCGGCGAAGTTGTAGGGGGCGGAGGTGATTTCACCCGATGCGTTGGTTGCGGCATCATCACCTATGGTGAATGATGTCGTGCCACCGCTGATGCTGGTAATCTTCCACCCCGTGACCACGCGGTTGCCGGTGTAGTTCTTCGTGCCCACATCGTTGTAGTAGGGCAGCTGTACCTTATAATAATTGAAGTTGAAGTGATCAGGGTCCTTGTCAGTGATGTTGAGTGTGAGCGATGATGTTGTAATCTCGGCTCCAGTTGGTGGCCCATAGACAGCACCTCCGCTACCCATCTCTATACTCACGTTCAGTTGACCTATTTTGCCCCCTTTATTGCGCTCTGATTGTGTGGTGGCGTTCTCTGCATCGTAATTCACCACTGATGGATATTTGCCTTGGGCCTTGAGAATGGGATAAGGCGTGGAAGTGCGCAACTGCGAGGGTTCCATCACCCACTTGGCCATCTCTTCCTTACTGAAGGTGCCCGTTGCCCACCAGCCAGCCAGCTCGAGGTGGCTGTTCAGCAGTTGACGGAAGAACTCAAAGCGCTGCAGAAAACGCTTCTCGGCCATCAGGGCACAGTTGTAAGTATCAATACCGTCGGTGAAGGTGGCTTCGGCAAGAAAATAGTTGTAGTTGCCCACACCCGTGTCATCCTTGTTGATGATATTCGTGCCATTGTAGATGGGAGCCTTGTTGGTGCCGCTAGTGATGTTGCCATAGAACATGCAATTCATCACCATCGTCTGGAGATTAGCTGATGTAGTGGCTACATTATTACGTCCTACAATACCGCCAACTTCATTTCCACCTGTGATATTGGCATAACTGAAGCAGTTAATGACGCGAGAACTACCGTCAAGCAATCCCACAATACCGCCCACATAGCCACTACCACTGATGGTGCTGCTATTAGAGGTAATTGAGGTATAACCATCATCATCAGTTGACACTGAGCTGTCTGTTGCCAAAACACCACAGTTATAAATGCGGGTATCACCTGTTGCCTCATTACAGATAGCTCCAGCATTGGTACCACCACTGATGGAAACATTGTCGATAATAATGTTCTTCACTTTTCCACCATTAATAGTATTGAACAAGGCATGTTTTAATCCACTAATCGTAGGTAAACTTCCATCTTCATCATCAGCTATTCCTTCAAAGCTTCCTGTGAATGGAGTTGTAATCTCAGGACGTCCATTACCATTAACGTCAATTATCAGTTGATAATACTTATCTGCCTCGCCATTTGAATTAGCGTTAACATTAGTCACAAAAGAATCAAACTCATCTTGAGTGCTGATAATATACGGATCAGTTTCTGAACCATTTCCCCATGAAGACAATGTGAATGAGTTATTATCAGAATCAGCATAGCCTTCTGCTATTACATACGCTTTAATGGTAATCGGCGGGGTTTTATCGGATACATCTATAGGTGCTGTATAAGTCGAGCTCGATGGATCCGGGTCTGCAGGAGTACCGCCATTATCAGCTATGGTGTATTTTATAGTATAACCACTGGATGGAAAACTACAACTAACACTCAGTTTCTTTCCAATTCGCTTAATGGAGGGCTTAGCACATTTGAGTTTAATTGCTTCTGTCGTTGTCGCTACATCAGAATTAAAACATCCATTCTTCATGGCTATCGCCTTAATAAACTTGCCTGTTTCTACAGTCAAAGGAGAAGTGTACAAATTCGATGACGTATTTGGATCTTCCATATTAGGATTATCACCAACATTATAATAGATTGTTACATCTGATGTCTGCGAAGATATCTGAACCTTATTGTTTTCTAACAACTCAAATGTAGGTGTCTCCACCTTTGTTACCTCAAGTGTAATGATATCTGATGGTGCATTACATTGCTTAGCAACAAAAGCCTTGACAATTGTACCTTTTGTAACTGAAAACGGTCCTTTATATTCATTTTCTTCGATTATTGTTGGAGTTTCTCCACCAGTTTTGTAGTAGATAATACCATCTTCCACAGAGGTATTAAGACTCATTTTACTCTCTTCTTGGTTAAGTTCGTATGTAGGGACTGGAAGCTTAGAAAAATCGTAAGTGACAGTAGGTGATTTTATTGCGGAAATACCCGTCTTAAAAGCTGTCACCTTTATCTGAACTGCATCAAGTTCTGGTGTAAATGGTCCTGTATATAGGGGGGAGCTTGCCGTTGGCGCAGTACCGTCAGTAGTGTAGCGTATTTCTACGGTGTTGTCTTCTATCGGATAAGAAAGAGTAAATGTACAATTACTGACAGATATTTCCGGCGTAAACAATTCAATATACCATTTACTGGTATTATCTGTATTACTGGTATAAAGGCCAATGGTTCCTCCGATACAAGTATAACTTAAAGTACCGCTAGGAGCTGTCGGTTCACCTGAAGGACCGTCGTTCTTACTAGTTGATGTTCCTTTAAGACTGGGTTGATTTCCTTCGGTAATATTTAAATAATTATTACTATATTTTTTGGGGGAAATATTAAAATAATAACCTGAATTATTATAGGTAATAGCAAATAAATAATAGTCTTGAGTCGCTTGAGGTAACTCTGTAGGATCAGTTTCTTCAAGGTGTACGCGGAGACGATTTCCACTCTTTGCAGTTTGTATTGATTGATTACTAACAAGATACTTACTAGTCTTATTATGAATGATATAATAGTAATTCAAGGTAGCGTGTTTGACGAATCTCCACACGGCCTTGCTTGCGTCATCAGCCTCACTTGCGTCATTTACACCATCTCTATACTGATAGGTCGTTATGAACGGCTGTCCATTGTCAACATTTGTAAAATAGTTGGTGGCATTAGCATCGTAATAAAGCCAGTCTACAGTAGGACACAGATAATAGTTTGTGGTAGTATTAGCAATATTATAACTATCTGTGCCTTTATTATTACCACTTAGAAAATAGGTTCCCGAATAGTCCGTTGTTGCCTTAGCGCCACTCTCTTTCACTAGGAACTCAGCCTTCTTCACCCAGAGGGCGAGGTTGGGATCGATATCGACATAGTATGTACGACTGGAGTATTCGTCTTTGAAGTTATCACAGTCAAGGGTGAGTTTCTCCGAGGCCTGCGGGGCACGGGTAGGATTGATGTTGGCGGGGGCGGTGGCGTAGGCTTCGATGGCGTCCTTCTCCTTCATCGAGTAACCCTTGTTGGGGGTGACGATGAGGTAGACGGTAATCTTTGTGGCATCTTTTTTAGAAGCCTCCTGCTTGACCTCGATGGTTCCGCCGTCGCTTTTGAACGTATCGTCACCGCTTTCTCCGAATAGTACCTTTACATCAGCCTTTGCACCCATGCTGACCATAATCAGCATCATCACAGTGAATAGCCTTGTCAGTGTTGTCTTCATATCTCGTAACATATGTTTTTTTGAAAGTTTGCTTGCGTTCATATTATATAATATAAATGCAAAAGTAAGGATTTTTGGCGAAACGAACAAGGATTTTAGGGTAAAAATTTGTTAAAACAGCGGTTTTGGCGATAAAAAATGCGTACCTTTGCGGCAAATTATTCAAAAATCATTCACTTTATGCCTAAAAAGAAAAGCGGATTTCCGTATGAGGTTCATCCGACACCGATGAAGGGGAAGGACGGACGGAACATCGTCTATGCCAAGCCGGCAAAGGGGCTGAAACTCGACATCGAGGCCGTCGATGGCTACTGCCACGAACACTACGAACTGAAGGACGGCGAACTGGAGTTCGTGTTCAAGCAGTTCCTGAAGTGCGCCTCCGAGTTGATGGCCCGAGGCTATCGGATCGACACACCCATCGGCTCGTTCGTGCCGAAGCTAGGGCTGAAGCGGGAGATCACCAATGCCGACGAGGTGGATGACGATGACGTGCAGCTGGAAGGGGTGGACTACAACCCGGGAAAGATCTGGAACAAGGCCATCGAGGACTGGCTCTTCAACGGTTTCACAAGGGTGGAAAACCCTAATGTCCAGGAACTGATGCAGGACACGGCGCATCTGGAACAGGCGCTGAAGGAGTGCCTGAAGCAGCGGGGCTTCGTCACCGTCAAGGCATTCACAATCCAGGCCCACCTCACGGACTATTCGGCACGGAAGCAGCTGGAGGCCTGGACACAGGGTGAAAACCCGAAGCTGACAAAGTCGACCATCGGGCATACAGACATCTATACAGAGATATAAAATTACAAAAGTACGCCCCTTATGCCCCTTTTGATGATAATCACCTGATTATCAACGACAAAACAAGGGGCATACTTGTCGAAAAGTACGCCCCAAGTACGCCCCCAAGTACGCCCCTTTGCATTGTATTATTTCAGTTTGAGGTAAAAGCCGCGGACTCCGTTGTTCTTGTATTTTTTCCAGCGCAGATGCTTGAGGGCATAGCCGATAGCCTGCAGCGTAGGCACATCCTTGGACTTCAGCGATTTTGACAGATGCGTCTGGATAGTAGTCGATGTCCAGAAGTTCTCCCGCATGTGCTCCGCGGTAGGTTCAAAGAGCTGCGACAGCACATTCTCGAGGGCCGACTCCTGCTGGTACTGGCTGTTATGAGCCTGTATCTCCCGCTCGTCGTCCTCCGTAAACCAGTAGACGCAGTCCGGATCCTGCAGCTCGGCGACAGCCTGGGCGAAGATCTGCTTGTAGGGGATCTGTCCCGTCATGTCCACGCGTCCCGTCACCTCGATGCAGAGGTATCGGCGCGTGCCGTCGCCAGAGGGCAGCGGCGTGGGGTCGTTGGTGGTGGCGATGAATGAGCAGAGACGGGGCGTCATCGTATACTGGTCTGACCGCATTTTCCTCACCTGCACGTCCTTCTCCGTCAGCAGCCGCTTGATCTTCGCCTGTTCGCGCTGCGTCTTCGAGTCGTATTCGTCGATGTTCACCAGCCACATACGGCCCAGTACGCGTTCCACCTGCTCGGCATTGGCCATGTGAATATCTTTCATATAGTACTCGCGCATCGAAGGAGGCAGGATATGGTTGCAGAACTGTGTCTTCAGATAGCCCTGTTCGCCCGTGAGCAGCGGCACCATCGAGTTGCCGTAGTCGCGGTTGATGTCGAGGGCCTGCGCTACCATCGCCAGCAGCCAGCGGTGGAAATACTGTGGCCAGCGGCTGTAATTGGTAGGCAGCCGACGGGCGAAATCCTCGATGTAGTTGGCCTTCCCGTCCCATTTTCCGCAGGCCGCGAGGAACTCATGGATGGGGTTGTAGTCGCTGACATGAGCCGACTCCACGTAGGTGCGGATGTCACTCATCCAGCTCTCCCCACCCTCCTTCATCTCCTCGACGACCAGACTACGCAAATCCCTGTCCGTCAAAGGCTTCCACCGTTTAAAACGCAGGTCGTTGGGACGGAATTCCGTCACCTGCTTCACCACGTTATAACGCAACTGATAGCGGCGGCTCAGGAAGTCCTCGATGCTGCGCATGATGCGTTCCTTCTCGTTCATCTGCGACAGAGGCCGGCCTTTGTAAGGATCTTTATAGGCATTGCGGAAAGTCTTCCGGATCACGTCTGCGCCGAGGGCCTTGAAACGCATGTTCCAGATGGCGCGCTCCACACAACCCTCCTCCTGAAGACAGGCCTTCCGGCAATAGTCGGCAAGCAGCTGCAGCGTCTTCTCAGCCTGCCCCTCGCCGTCATCAATGGCCTTCGAGAGACAGGTCTGGTACTCCAGCTCGATGCGCTGGCGCTCCTCATTGTCAGGAAAAATGATCACATTACCCGCCTCATCGGCCTTGGTACCCTCATAGTCTGTCAGCGGATTCTTGACCTCACGCACCACAGGCATCGGCAACGCCTCGGGATTGTAATAGAGTTGCGGGTCGTAGCTCATGCGACAACCCCGCGTGAGACTCTGTTCTCCCACAAGCAGGTCGCACATGACCAGCGATGTATAGAGCCGCGCCGCACTCTCATGGGCGTCCTTCAGAAACGCGAGATAGTCGCCGGAATCGATGGTTGTCGCCATCTTTCCATCCCCCGCTGGATAGTCACACCTGACGATGACTTTCAGCGTCACCCCGCTCACGCCGGCAAAAGCCAGCAGCGTATAGGGTATCTGACTCACGCGCCGCCGGAGTTCCTCCACCTGGCGGAGTCCCTGCGGACAGGGGATGTTCAGCATCAGGAGGCCTGTGGCAGAGGCGGGCTTGTCGTAGCCCTTGCGGCCGAAAGTGGCGCTGAACACCAGGTAGGGCAACCTGTCGGTATCTTTCAGCTGATAGCGCGGGGCACCTTCTTCCATCGCAATGCGCGAACGCAGGGTGACTGTCGCGATGCGCTCAGCCGTTTCCTTCGTCTGCGGAGAGCGCATGCGTTCCACAACCGCACTGAGCTCTGTGGTGACAGGGCTACCGAACTGCCCCAAACTGGTCTTGATTCTTGTAATCTTCATAGATGTATTGTTGTTCTTGGTCTGTGTTCCGAGGGAGTTTACTGCCTTATTCACATCGTTTGCCTATACTCAAATACCCATTTGCCTATACTCAAATACTCTTTTGCCTATACTCAAAAGTCAGAGGCAAAATTTTCGAGGGGCAACTCAGGGGCACCAAAGGGGCGGGGTTTTGAGCATAGCACGCCCCTTGTAACCCTAAGACTATCAGCAAGATAACTTCAAAAGGGGCACAAGGGGCGTACTTTTTAAAAAATATCTATCGTCTATAGTCCTATCTGATCACCACCTTACGGCCATTATTGACGTAAATGCCCTTGACCGTCGGCTTAGCGTTGAGCTTGCGGCCATCGAGTGAGTACCAGACATCTGAAAGTTGAGAGTTGAGAGTTGAGAGTTGAGAGATGACGCCTGTGGTGCCGTCATCGCCACCGATGACGAGGGCCGAACGGGTACCGGCGGCCTTCGGTTTCGGCAGATAGACACCACCCTCAGGAATCGTACCGGCCTGGGAGAGGTAGAACACATTGTTGTAGAGCAGATAAACCTCGCCGAGAGCCACCTTCTGCCCCCCCTCGCCTGCTGCCTTCAGCAGACTCTCCTTCGTATCACCTTCCTTGTCGCTGGCTGCCGTCATGAACACATCGTCCTTGGTGTCCTTGCTCATCAGCAGCACGGGCACACCGGCTGGGATGATGCCGTCCGTGATCTCTGAGATCTTCACGTTGCTGCCGTCGATGGCTGTGACGGTGTAGGCCAGGAGCACGGAGGGAACGAACAGCGCCTCCTTGCTGGCGAACACATCGTAGATGTTGTTCTCGCCGAAGGCAACGCCCTTCATGGCCTTGCCGGTGGTGCTGGTGATGGTGGCTGCCTTCCAGCCGTCGGTCTTCCTGTACTCATTAAAGAGACGACCATACACGTCGACGGTGATCTCCTTCTTCAGCTCGTTCTTGCCGAGAGCCACCATCTTCTGGCCCTTCAGCGTGATGGTCTGAAGGTTGGTGAAGCCCTTGAGCAGGTCGTCGCCGAGAGTCTCGATGCCCTCGTCGATGACGAGGTTGGTGATGTCGGCAGCATAAGAGCTCCAGGGAGCAGTAGCCTCACCGCTCTTGCTGGGCGTGAGCTCTGCCTTACCGTCACCGCTGATGGTGAGGGTCTTCGTCTGATTCTCGCCCGTGACCTCCCACGTCACCTTATCGCTGAGCTTGCCGGAGGTGGCGGGCTGGTCTGACTTGTGGAAGTTAGCCTCCGAGACCCAGGCACCGAGACCCTCAGGCACGGTGAATTTGTAGTCGCGGGGCTGGGTGGTGTCCTTGGGATCGGCAACAGCCTCACCCTTGTCGTCGACAACGGGGTTTCCCTTGTCATCCAACAGCGTCAGCTTCAGGGCGCTGCCAACGGGAATGGTCTCCTCACCACGGGTGGCAGAGGCAGGGTCCCTGACGGCGATGACCGTCAGGTCGATCATCTCGATGTAGTAGTCCTTGTCAGGGGTGACGGTGATGATGACATCCTGACCCTTCTTGTCCTTGACGACAACCTTACCCCCGGTGAACTCACTGATACTGACAGCGACCTCAGGCGTCGTGGCCTGTTCGCCCTGAGTGCCCTGTTCGCCCTGAGTGCCCTGTTCGCCCTCAGCAGGGGTCTGATCATCCGCACTGGCTGTCATGCTGAACATGACCAGCAACATCATTCCGAATAGATACTTCATTGTCTTCATAACATATCCTTTCTTTTATTTGTTTGTATTTCGTATTGCTACCTTGTTCATATACCTTCCGTCGAGGGTATGGGCGATGTAGACACCCGGGAGGTCGGCCTCCACCTCGACAGTCTCTCCTGCCGGTACCGGGAACGTAGCCACCGTGATGCCTGCCGGTGTGACGACACGCACGTCGGTGGTGTAGTTGAGCGACGACTCGACGACGATCGTACCCTTCTTGGCATAGATGTTCAGCGTGCCGCTGAGACCCTTCGACTTGCTACCGCCCTGCAGGAGGTCCGTAGAGCTGCCGTTAGCGAAGACGATGCGCTCCACGTTGCTGTCTCCACGAGTGGCATTGGCCTTCACGAAGTACGGACGGAAGGCCGTAGAGACGATGCCTGCCGCGTTCTTCTCGAAGCAGCTGCCGTCGGCAGCGAGCACATAGCCCTCTCCGGCCGTTGCCAGCGTGGTGTTGCTGTAGCTCGGCATGAAGCGGAAGCCATTGGCGGTGACGGGCTGCAGCTCGTCGTCGCTGACAGCAATCGTCGAACCTGTGGCAGAGGCGTAGATGACGGTCTGCAGGTCAAGGGCGGCGATGTCGTTGGCATACGTATTCTTCGGCACGAACTGTCCGCTGAGGTCGAACTCGTAGTAACGGCTGCCCGGCAGTCCGAGGATGTACGGCGTACCGGCTCCGCTGTATGCATAGCCGCTGTAGACGTGCTCATCCTTATAATAGGTCTTCTGGTACTCGTCGGTATTCTTGTCGAGATAGCTGTCGTGGCTGTAATAGTAGTCCCAGAGGAACGTGTTGGTATAGACCTTGCGCTCCGTACCGGCATCGGGCTTCATGAACGAGGCCACATACGTCTTGTCGTCGTTGGCAGAGACAGAACCGCCCTTGAACTCACGCAGCCAGTACTCATGGCCGGTGGTGCTACCGCTGTAGAAGTGGGTGATCTCACCCTTGTCGGGCGTCGTCACGAGCTCTGCGCTAAACGGCAGGCTGACGGCATCCCATCCGCTCTTCTCGTCGACGAAGTTTTCGGGCGTACGCTGGTACCACATCCGGTTGTCGCTGGCGAAGGTGTAGCTGATCGGCGCGTTAAAGTCCTGACGGTCCACCAGGAAGTGGTCGCGGTCAGCGGTGAAGCCTTTACGCGACTTAAAGACCACATGACCCTTGACATTCTCGATGTCGTTGGCCGACAGTGCCGCAATCCTGCGGTAGCCAGACTCGTCGGCGTCAGTGCTCTCATCATCCCCTTGCTCCACGCAGGCAATATCGCTGAAGTAGGTGTCAAGCACATCGTAGGTAGACTGGTCGGCAGTTGGCTCCGGAGCGTATGCCAGGAGGTTCTGCGTCAGGTCGACATTCATGAAGCCTGTCAGTCCGTCGTGGTCGAGCAGCGGCGGGAAGAAGTGGGTGGTGCCGATGGTGTTGCCGTTGGACACCGCACTCTTCTGATAGCCGTTCACCACATCGTTGAATCCGGTGAAGTCGATGGCGGTCATGTTCTGGTAGGCCTTCACGCCGGCATCGTCCTTCTTCGTCTGTGCAAAGACGGCATAGGGGTTATAGTAGGCCACCTGCATATCCTTGCTCTGGAAGTAGGCCGGTGCACGGTAGACACGGTTGCCGCCGGCAGTATTCTGTACCCGTCCTTCGATTCTGTTGATGGCCGACGGATGCTCCTGATGGTCAGTGCCCTCGATGTACCCGTAGTTCAGCGTCTGTCCGAAGAACAGGTAGTCGTCGGGCCAGATAGGATCGAAGTAGGTGGTAGTGACGGCATCGTCGCCCTCGCCTACGGTCACCGTCCTCAGACGCATATCGGCACTCTCTGGTATCGTTCCGTCGGCATAGCGGAAGTCTCCGTCGCCATAGCGCTCCTCAACGTAGGCATACCGCTCATACTCCGAACCGTACTTGCCGGTCTTCTCCTCCAAGGCGGACTTGCCTTCGCTGTCGGTGACATCGACGAGATACCTGTAGTCCGAGCCCTGGTTCGTCTGACTGTGGTCGTAGTAGCGCTTATGCAGATAGTAGCCGTTCAGGCTGTGGGCCACCTCACCGTTGTAGAAGGCCTTCTCCGGCAGCTTACGGGCCGCGCCGGCGGTATAGGCGTTCGTCTCGGGATAGTAGCAGTTGAAGACCTGCGTCGATCCGTCTGTTGCCGACGGGTTGCCGAAGACGGCCTTCACACCTGCGGCAGGCGTGCCTGTAGTCTTCACCCAGCTGTTGGCCACATAGCCGTCGCCGGTATCGGCCACACCGGCACCGGTGAACGAGCCGGTGACGCCGAGGTTATAGACATTACCGCAGAGGCTGCCGAAGAGTGAGGCAGAGAGTCCGCTGACGGTATGTCCGTCGCCGTGGAGGTTGCCGCTGAAGCACTGGCCGGCATTGCCGATCGGTGTCCACGACGTGTACTTCTTCGGGCTGACATCACTGTTCAGGATGAACTCCAGGTTACCGGCACCACGGACGTGGTTGTCGAGCAGGGCATGGTCTGCCGTCTCGCCGGTAGTGGCCACCTGTGTCTGCAGGCTCAGGTCGAAGAAGTCCTTTAACAGGTCGAGCTCGCTCTTATTCTCGTCTGACTCGCAGTTGCGGTCGTCGAGATAGATCTTCGACGGACGCATGACACTCGAATTGTCGACATACATGTGGTGCGCCTTATCCTGCATGACCTTGTCGAGGTCGTGGTAGTTGGCCACACTCAGCGGCACGGGGTTCGAATAGGTCTTGCCCAAGTAGGTCTTCGAGTAGAAGGCGATATAGTTCTTCTGGTTCTGATACCAGTAGACAGGTGTATTGTTGTTCTCGAAGGGCACGCCGTTACGGTGGTTGTCGGCATCGTCCTGAGATATATAGAGTTCCCAGCCGTTGGTGATCACCTCATAGAGTCCGGGGGTCACTTCCGGAGCCTTCAGTCCGACGGCATTGCCGGGCAGTACGGTGGCAGGCGGGCTGAGCAGTCCGATCTGCGGCACACCGCTCTCGAGGTCGAGGTGGATATTGACGACGTGGAGCTCATTGGTAAGCTTGATGCTGCCGTCGTCCTCATCCTCATAATAGGTGTACTGGTAGACCACGGTGATGATCTTCTCCGACATTACGTCGTAAGCGTTCGACTCACGGCTGACATAGAGCGTGGTGGTCTCCGTAGGCTCTTGACCCTGGATGATGAAGTACTGCTGGTAGTTGGGCACTGCACCGTATTCAGCCTTGGTGATCTTGGTGCCCTTGTTGACGCTCTTATTATCCTCAGTGGTGTAATCCTCATAGCAGTAGTACCACTCACCGGCGTTGTCGAACCTCACGACCTCCACGTCGGAGCTGTTGGCATTGTAGACATCGGCATCGACCACCTGACCACGGCCGAATGGTGTGCCGAGGTAGACAAAGTTTTTCGTGGCGATATAGACATCCTCGCCATTTTTCTTGGTCTCCACATGGGTGTAGTGGCGCTTGTCGTTGCGGATGTTCTCGAACTCACTATTGGTGATGGTGGCAGCATCGGTACCCTTCGTGAACGACTTACTGGTACCATCATTGTAGCTGACCTGCTTGGTTGCTTCATCCACATACACGGCTACATACTCCACATCGACCAGGTCGGTGTAGGGCGAATGGAAGGCATCGACCGTCCGCTCGTGGGTCGGCGACGTGGTGACATTCGGGTCTACCGTCAGGTACTCGGAGTCGGTGAGCAGGTCGAGAGCGTCGTAGTTATAGTCAAACTTCGTACGGTCATCGACGGGCAGTGAGCACCAGGCCTGGATGGCACTGTAGTTCGTACCTGCCTCGAAGCGCTGTCCGCCGTATTCGCCGTCAGCGGTACAGATATAGGCCGGCGTGAGGGCGGCATCAATCTCGGCATCGGTGGCCTGCTTGCCCTCGATATTCTTCATGGCCTCTATCTCCTCCGCCGTCTTCAGCTCGCCGTTGAGCAGGTAGTCACCCTTGGTCAGCGTCACGGAGCTGATGCACAACCAAGCCGGGGCAAACGAACTATTGACGCTGCCGATGCCGTTATATTCGCTCTCGGAGATGGCCGTGCCCGGATTGACGGTCTTCGTCATGCCATTATAAGTATAGGTGACCTGCTTGGTGGCGACGTAAGCCTTCTCCATCTTCTCCTTGCCTTCGCCGGCATTCTGGTAGGTGGCCTCTGCAATCACCTCACCCCGCTTGTAAGACTGCTTGCCATAGACACCGGACTCCGTCGGCGTGAAGGTCGGGCCCTCGCGCCAGGCTTCGAGTACAGCCTGTCTCTGGGCATCCGTCATACCGTCGGTAAACTTGGCCTGATAATCCACCTTCATGATCTTACCGTCGACACTGCTGCCGGTGGCGGGAGAATACCAGTCGTCCCATATCTTCGGCGTATCCATGTCGAAGGTGAGCGCATAACCCGTCTCGTGGCTGATGTTGTTCGATGAACGGAAGACGAAGGTCTTGCCGATGTCGTGACCGTCATCGTCCTTGAAGTGCTCGCCCTGGGCATCGCGGATATCATGGCTGCCGGACATGAACTTATCATAGTCGGTCTGATCCATGACGTAGGTGCCCTGCTCATACTCCACACCGTCGATGGTACAGGTGACGCAGTTCAGATAGGTCTCGGTGACAAAGTACTGACGGTCGGCGGCTGACAGCTGGTGCCAATCCCACCAGGAGATGACATCGTTCAGTCCGTAGCTGTCGCTCTCGTTGTTCACGAACACCTTGTCGATAGGCTTGCCGCTGGCGTCGTTCTCTGAACCGATCTTCACATTACCGTTGGTGCCCGGCATCCTGTAGGCATAGAGGTTGGGCTTCACGTTGAGCAGCTGGAGCTTACCGTTCGAGGCAGCGGTGATAGTGAGCGGCAGGTGCACCTCCTTCGAGTAGGCATTGGCCGAACCCGTATAGGCAGACACCTTCTGGTCGTAGATATAGACCTCACCCTTCACGTACCAGTAGTGGGCCACGGAATATGGGTCTTCGCCGATGACGTAGGCATTGGTGATGGGATAGCAGTCGTCGACGATGCGCTTCGAGGGATGGATGAAGTTACCGGAGGTCTGCCAGACCATGGTCTGGTACACATGGGCGTTATCACCGCTGATGACGGTTGCCCCCTCGGACTCCGACCAGTCACCTGCCTGATCCTGGGAATAACGATAACGCTTATAGGTTCGTGCCTCATCACGCAGTGTGATACCATTCACGGTCTTGGGGTTGTTGTATTCCGACAGGATCACATTGCTCTTGTTGGGATAGTACATCGGCACGCGGTGCTCGTTCTTGGCATAGACGAAGCCACCACCCACCAGGTCTTTCTTCACATTGATCAGGTCGAGTTCGACCACGCCCGTCACATAGCCGTAGTCTTTCTGTTCAGCCGTACTGTTCTCCGTAGTCAACTCGAGGAACACACCCGAGGCAAGTGCCACCTGGTTGAAGCTCTGACCCTTGTTACGGTCGCTGCTGGTGGGGTTCGCCGACTTATAGCTGTAGTAGGTCTTGGAAGGATCGGCGACACCGGAGCCATTGATATACGTGCTACCGAAGCGCACGTCGCTGGTCAGGTTACCCAGATAGTTCACGAGGCTGTAGATACCGAAGTAGTTACCGTGGGTCTGGTCATCACCCGTATCAGCCGATCTGACGGAATGTTGCTGGTTGAGCGACAGCTCACCCACACGGTTGATGGTGTAGTCGATGTCCTCGCCCACCTCTGCCACACGGTCCTTGGCACCCTGCAGCACCATTCGGCTACCGAACACGCCACAGAAGTCGGCACGCTGGATGGTGTTCAGCAGACGTCCGGCATAGATGGAGCAGAAACCGTAAGGCTCGAAGCTGCCCTTCACCAGTTCGGCGATGGCCGGGTTGGCGAGCAGTTTCAGATATTCTTCCTCGGTCAGGCGCTTGCCCTCCTCATAGAACACACCGCCGATAGTGACATCTGCCTTACACTTATACTCTAACTGGAAGTAGGCACGCTCACGGTTGGACAGACGGCGGTACTCGTCGATGGAGATGGTCTGCTTCAGACCGTAATAGTCGGTGCCATAGTTGGTGATGTTAAGCTCACGGTAGCCGTCAACCACGGAGAGGTTACCACCACCGTAGACGCCACCGGTATGCTCGGTACCGACGGTGATGAAGTCACGGTGGTAAGCATCGTAGAGCGTGGCAGTGGTATTGCCGTAAACCGTCGTGGCGTTGGCATAGGTTTGGTCGCTGTTCGACGACACGTTACCGCCGGCGAACACAGCGTTATGGATATAGATGCCTCGCTCGACATCTCCATCGGCATCGCCGGTGAAGAGTTTCTCCCAGCCGCCAAGATACTGGCCGCTATCGTTCTTCTTCGGCAGGGTGTTCAGGTCATCGGTCGGCACATAATCATATTGTTTATAAGTATGACCGTTGATGGTGACGCCGGCAGGATCCTTCACCTGCAGATAGGGCGACACGACCACCTTGCAGTCTTCCGTCAGGTTACCTGTTGTATCATAATAATAGATGTGTCCGGGTGAGCCCGTGCCTATCTTCTGCTTGGTTTTGGCGCTATTAACACTGGGACTGTAGACGTAGCCGATATCACCGGCGCCGAAGACATTGCCATCGCCTTCTGCCAGACCTTCTTCGGTACCGATCTCACCACCGTGGATGTTCACCTCGGTCTGTCCGAACACGTATCCGTCCATATAAAGCGTTCCCTGCTGACCATAGCCGAAGATGTTGTAGCCCTTACCACCGCCGAAGACGTTGCGCAGCACATGACCGTTGTACATCGTGACATTGGTCTTTCCAGCCTTGTAGATGCCTCTTAAGGTACGAATGATATTCGACGGGCCGCTCGCATCGATGGCACCACGGCCAATGGTGGCAATCTCACCGCCACCGACGAGGCTGTTACGGACCGTACCGCCCCACATTTTGATATTACTGACGTCGACACTACTCTTGACGTCATAGCCACCGCCAAAGGCATTGCCACTTTCTTTCAGACGGTTCTCTCCGGCCCAGCGACCTTGATCATCGAAGTATGTCTCGTCGTTGACCTTGGCCTCATAGCGCTCAGTTGTTCCAGAACCGTCAACAATATTTCCCTGTTCGTCCTGAACCTGATTGGCATTGAGGTGAACATAGCCGATATAGCCATTGTTGATGGTGAGATGGGTCGTACCGTAGATGGCACCGCCCTCACCGCCGCCGTAGGCATTACGCTGGACGGCAGGCACACCGTTGAAGAAGCCGTAGTCGGCAGGTTTGTCGACCTGATCTTCCCGGATGCCGATGACCACGTGGGTCTCGCCGAGGATGTCGCCAGCGGTATCATTCGTTGACTCATCATGATGGCCCACATCACCCTTCCAGCCGCCACCGAAGATGTTACGCAGCGTACCACCGCCGATAAAGGCATTGGTGCTGGCAGTCATGTCTTCAGCGCCAAACAAGTTATAGACTTTACCCATGGTGCCGGCCGCATAGATATCCTTCTTCACGGTTCCACCCAGGAGGGCGATATAGGTAGTGCCATAGACGTCACCGCTTCCGGCGAATGCATCTCCTTCCTTACCAAGACCGCCGCCGTAGGCATAGTTACCGACATACGCTCCTTTGTGGATGATGACGTTGGTGTTGTACTTCTTATAATGTGCCTTGTCGTTAGAAGCGATGTAGTCACGATCGTCAACCTCGGCCAAACGTGCCAGCGGATTCTCCAAGTTGGTGTATTTATTGCCAACATAGCTGGTTGACAACGACTCTGGATTGTCGTAGCCCTGACCCAAGGTCCAAGCTGCTTTCCAATCATCAGCAGGAATTTGATAAGGATTCAGTCTTATGTATTTCTGCACACTCTCAGCACTCATCACACCTCCGGCCTCACCGCCGCCATAGACCTCATAGACGCTGGCACCAGCATTCAGATTGACCTCGGTATACTCATTCCATGTACTGGAACCATAGCCGGCGCCATAGACCGTGGCAGTAGTCATTCCATACTTATAATGCTTCTGTCTGACAGGCACATCAATATTGATATGACCATAGAGGGTGCGACGTGCTGCGTTGTTACCGCCATAGATAGCACCCTTCATCAGCGGGTTAGCCACGTCGGATATCAGATAGGCATCCTCGCTGTGGTACTCCACGTTAGCATCATAGACATCACAAGGCTTATAGATGTCCATGCCATACGCACCACCGAAGATACTACCGATCTTGATGGTGGAACCGTTTGGCACATTGACTAAAGAACGACGGGTGACGCCCTCCACATAACTGCCACCGTAGGCGGCACCTACCTGACCGCGCATCAGGTCGATGATGGCAGAGGCCTCACTGAGGTCGAAGTCATCGGCAAAGGTCTGCTCTGGCGTATAACCCATACCGAGACCATTGTAGGCACCGCCACCAAAGAACTCCGTCGTAGAGAAATTAGCCACGCTGGCGGGGATGTCGACGAGCACGTAGCTATGATCCTGCGACTTGTCACCCTCACGGTCACCAGAATATCCCTCACCGGCACCGAAGACTTTCTCGATGACGTTGTTAGCATTCGTGTTAGGTCTGATATTGACGAACGAGTTATGCAGATAGGGTTTGTTGGGGATACGGGTTTTGTATCTGTCATCTGTATAGTCATAGTCACCGAAGCAACCACCGAAGATACGTCCCACCCTACCCTGGGTGTACTCCATATAAGAAGCAGACTTATGCTTGGATTTGTAGGTGTCGTTTACCATGCCCTTGACCTCCTCACGGATACGGCCAGAGAAGTCGGCATCTGCCACAGCCTTCTCGTCATCTTTAGCTAATAAGACCGTACCACCCAGGTCGTTACCGCCATAGATATGGTCACGGATCCACGGGAAGCCCGTCTTGGTGGTTCCCCCTTCGGTCCACTCACCAACGAAGGTCTCGGTATGGCCTAAGATATCAGCATTACAACTACCGGCGAAGGAGTTGAAGATACGCCCGTTTCCCAAGCGGATATGGGTATTTCCGCAAATGATTCCCTCGAAAGCGCCACCGTAGATAAACTCACACTCGGCCATGTCGGGGCTGTCGCCTGTGGCATTGCGAGCCACACCAGGAAGACTGGCATCACCGTTCAAGTTGATATAGGTGCTGTATTTCGCATCATAGTCATATTCGGCCGCTCCTGTAGTAGTGTTCCACTTCGTTACCTTACCGACAGGACCCTGTTCGCCACCGCCGAAGATCTGGAACACATAACCCTTATTCAGGTTGATGGTGGTGCTACCCCAGATCTCTGAAAGGACACCATAACCACCTCCGAACACGTTCAGTGAAGAACCAAGCACATCCATACCCTGCTCAGAGAGGATCACACCCGTATTTCGCTTGGTAATGGTATAATCGCCTTCCTCTGTATTCTCGTAGAGGATGTCGCCCTCGTCAGTGACGTCGAAGAGCTTGTCACGTTCCATGACCGTCTCGTCGATATTGATAATGACATTACCATTCACATGACCGCTGTTGTAGCAGCCGCCATAGACATTTCCGCCACAAAGACGACGGTCGATGTCGTCAGCACTTGCCTTTCCTGTTCCTGATGTCACAGGAGCGACCTCCTTTGTAGATGAAGAGGCAGCACTGACAGTGTTCCACTCCAACTGGGGGTTACCGTTTTCATCCAGGATATAGGTGACGTGTCCGTCGGCATCCAAGACCTTATTGTAATCTGCGTCTCTCTTCACCTTCCAACGCTTCGGCTGGATCATCAGGCCCTTGAAGTTCAGCTGGAGTTTATTGCCGTCAGCGTCAGGCGTACCCACAAGACCACCCAGGTATTCGGCATTCAGACCTGCCTGGGCATAGATGTTGGCGTTGTTACAGCCGCCCACCACCTTATTATATATATAAACAGGTTTATCGAAAGTGATATTGGTCTTGCCATTGACCTTCATACTACCCACGTTACCGCCACAGAAGAACGAACCGAAATAAGAGGTGTAAGGCTTGTAGACATCTGCATCAGTTGCAATATCACCGTCGAACACCACACTGGGCATCAGCCTCATGGTAGCACCGTCCATATAGGTGTCGAAAATATCTTTATTGGTCAGATCCAACGAACTGAAGTCGGTAGCAGAAGCGTCTGTGCTTAACTTACCGTCGGCATCGATACTTCCCGCATAATGTTTCAGGATATTCTCCTTCACCATGTTCGCACCGTTGTTACCGAGGAACACCGAGTCGGCTATGACATACGAGCCAATCTTCAGTTCCACCTTGGGTTTCTCCTTGTCAGACATGATAGTGGCACTGTTTCCACCGCAATAGATACCGCCATGGACAATTGTCGGCTTTTTCTCGGTTCCCACCACGCGAATACTCACCTGCTCGGCATTGGGGCGGAAGGCATTGAGCGACTCGATGGAACTGGAGAGCTTGCCGGGATCATAATACAGATCTCCGTAAATTGGATTATCCTTCAGCTTGTCATTATCAGTATAGGGATAGGAACCGTTACCACCACCATAGACATCACCACGGACTGAGGCGCGGATGCCGACGGCATTACCGCCATAGACCTTGCCGGAGATGTCATTACCACCATAGACATTATTGACATCTCCGCCACTGATAACCACACGTGCTGCAAACTCATCGGGGAAGTTATAGCCCGCGATGTTCGTTGTCGGTGTATAGACACCATTCACCTTCGGACAGACATCGGCCATACGACAACCGCCATACAGATTCTCCACGATAATCTTAGAGCCTGCATCAATATTCAGGAGCAAGCCTTCCGGACTGGTCATATCACCCATATTACCACCGCTGTAGAGGTCACGTACCACACCGTTCTTCAGATTCCAGCTCGGGCGGATCTTCATCTCGGCCTTGTTGTTACCACCGAAGATACGGGCGAAGTTGAAGGCATAGCTCTTCAGCTGACTCTCGAGGCCCTTCAGCTGCACCTTTGCCTGCAACTGAGCAGGCGTATAGTTGAAGTCGCTCCTTACAATCGCATTCTCCAACACATCGCTGGCATTATCAATACAGATGGTCGTATTTTCCGTCACAGTAGCATTGTTACCGCCACCATATACATGAGCAATGCAGCCACCCAAAATCTCTAAATACGTCTTCCCCAGGTCCGGCTTTACCTTACCCTTGTAAGGACTGTCAGCAGAAGTATAGTCATAATCACCATTTCCTCCACCATACAGACTGCCGATGATAATAATCTTGTCATCTACCGTCTTTCCATCCACTTCCTTGGTGGATCGACTGGTACGGACAAAGGCATCCCAGGTGTTATCAATGGCATTCTTGCCTGCTGTGGTTCCTACCTCCGTCAGGGCTTCAGGAACAGCCTTTGGCGTATTGTCACTTTCACCAATCATTCCGGCAATATCATTTCCGCCATATACAGAAGTAATGAGAATATGGTCGGAAGCATGCTCACCATCAATATTGACAAAGGCAGAGCCCTTGACATCAGCCATACGGGCACCACCGAAAACATTGTTGATATCGCCGGCATAGACGGTGACAGAGGAACTGCCGCCTGTGTCACCCGCATTACCACCACCATAGACACTGCCGCCGATGGTGATCTGGGCAAACACACAGAACATTGAACACTGCACATTGAGCATTGCCACCAAAAGCAGCAACCGCAACCATGTCGTCCGTGTCATTGTCCTATATCTCATATCTCTTTTCTTATCATTCTCCAATCCTGATACTCGGATTATCTAGTTCGTCTTCGGAGAGTTGGTAGAGGTAGGTGGGTTCCACCGTCAGGGTGAGGGAGGTTTTCTTACCTCGTCTCATCGAAGCCAGGGCTGTCATGCCAGCCAGACTGTTGACGGCCACGCAGTTTTCTCTCACGCGCGTTCCTATTTTACTATCATTGAAGGCATCGATGGCATAGACATCATACGTACATACCAACGACAAGGCCTTGGCTATCTGGGAGGCATCATCCGGAGCAAAGAAGCCCGGGAACACCGTGCCATCAACCGTAATATCCTTACCCTCGGGATTATCGGCATCGGTAGAGAAGTCGTAGATGGCACCTGTCTGCGGAGTCCCGTCGGCTGATGGTGTTGTCTCATAGCTGATATCGGTTGAAGTAGGCGTCAGCCTGACCGTCATGCCTGTCAGCTCGTATGACGACTGCAGTTCCAGCTTTTTGATCTTGATATATCGCAACTTGCTGTATTCCTTACCCAATTTGATCTTGAAGTCGATGCGGGCAAAGACGTGGTCGAGCAACAGACTGACATAGTTTCTCGACGCCATCATAAAGTAATACTGTCCGCTGACAGGTACAGCTTCTGTTTCTGCCTTCGAACTGCCATGTCTCACCCCGATGATGACACAGAGATCGCTGCCGGAGGCGGCTGTCAGGTTCGTCATCTTCAAGACGGCTCCCTCCTTATACGAAGACCCTACGGCAGGACTGATGACGCACGAGGCTGCCGTAGCAGGTGAGAAGCCGTAGATGCAGTTATGCGGTTCCTTCAGACCGATGTTTGAAGACCAGACCGCCTTCTCAGGATCATAGACAAACAATCCCTCGCGCTTCTGGTTAATAGCCGTCTCGTTGGCTCCCGACATGAGGAAGAACTGTATGGGCGAATGGACCTCATAGGCATCAGCCGCATCGTAGAACCCGCTTCCATCGCCACGGGTAGCAGCTACCAGGCTCAGAGGAGCCTCCTCCACAGCAGGTGTCGGGATTGTATCGGGTCTGGGTACCTCCGGACCAGGAGTCACCGTCTGTTCCGAGTCTTTAGAACAGGCGGCAAGCAGCAAGGCTGCCAAGAGGATAAACCAAACACTATTTTTCATCATACTTCTTACCAATTAGGGACTTCATGATCCGGCAAGTCAGGGTCTTCTTCCCAGTCAACCACCTTGACGGTATTGACATCGAGTTTAGAGGAGCCTATATAGTAGGCATAGACGATCCACGTCTGGTTGCGCCGGAAGTTACCTGTTGCCATCGAGAACGAGGCTGTCATGGGAGAGCCGCCGCTGGTCAGACGGAACGTGATGGTGCCCGACAACCGTTTATCGCTCTCCGGGAGATAGACGGGGACAAACTCCGTCAGCGCCTGGTCGTTGACACCAGTGTTCACGAGATCCTCATAGTCAACATCCGTCATCGAGCTGCTGTAGGCATAGTGGGTAGGATCCGTATTCTGAGCCACGGGATTCACCCTGTCGCCCTTCAACAACAACACCTCTTTATTAAACGGATCACCCTCCACCCAGTAGTCGGGATGGTCGCCGTCGAGGAAGAACCGTACCTTCTTATACATCATATTCTCGTTGAGGGAGATATGGTCGACAAACAATTGGGTGCCATCCAACGAAGAGAACACGAAGCGTATCTTCGACACCGTACGCACCAATTTCAGGTTGGCCTCGTTGACGTGCAGGACATTATTCTTGTCGATGACGCTCTTTCCACGTGCCACGCCCGACATGGGAACACCTCCTGCGGGGATGCCATTGGCAGCCTGATAGGATTCAGAAGACTTCAGGAAACGGAAGAAGTCGCCGCCGTTGAAGACTGCTTCCTCCAGGTCCTGTCCCGTGTTGACATCTTCCAGATAGTTCGTGCCGTTGTTGCCGATGACATTGGCGAGTACGTAGATATCCACCGGCTCGGGATGATCAGCATAGCTGCGGTCAGCCAGTGAGATGCTGTAGGTGGCACTCTTGTTGTTGTTCAGTCCCTCAAGCTCTTCCTCCGTGGTGAGGGTGAGACTGGCCACCATCTTCGACGGGTCGCTGCTGCGGAACACCCAGATCTGCAGGTTATGGATCTTAGCCTCCTCCTCAGTGGGAATGCTCTCACCACGGGTCACCGACGCACGCTCCGGGGCATAGACATAGATATTGAGCTTGGGTTCAGCCTCAGGCTCATCGCTGCTGCAGCCGACACAGAGTGTCAGCACCGTCAGCAGGAGCAGGGTGCCCAACCATAACATCTTATATCTACCTTCTGTCTTCATCATCTGCTATTCACTCTTGCATCAGTTCCACCGTCGTAGGACGGATCGTCTCCCAGTTAGCCACTTTCACGCCGATCTCCATGCGCGGTGCCAACAGGTCGGGCATCACGTTGTAGGCGTGTTTGAAATTTTCCACCTGAATATCGAACGTTGTCGTATAGTCCTGCGTGAACACACGGTTCTTATTCTCGTCAGTCTTGTTCTCTGTTGCAGTCGTCGGATTCACCTCACCGATCAGATAGAACTTCGTGCCGGGATAGACAATACCGTCATGTCCCACGAACTTCTTGCCGCTCCGGTTCTCGAACTCCAAGACGATATTCACGTTCTTCTTCTCATAGGACTGCAGCACAAGGGTGTTGGTGCAGCCTACATCACCGTCATTGCTCAGACAGTAATAGTCGTATGTATCCCCATTAGCGCCAGTCGTCTTGTTTGTCTTGACCTGGCAGTCATAGACAAAGAGCATCTGGTCGGTCATGGCATGTGACTCCTCATCAGCCGTGGGCCATTCCTTCACGGTTTCCGGACGGAAGTCGAAACCGACGGGATACTGTCCGCCCACGATGACGGCTGTCAATGGATAATATGTATTGTCGAAACTGACCAGCTCGCCGCCGGCATCGGGGAAGGGAGTGGCGATGATCTCTTTCAGTCTGATACACAGTCGGCCCACGCCATACTGTACCGGAGAGACCATCGCTGCCGACTTCGTGACAGAAGTTACCTTCGTGCCGTTGGTGTAGTGTCCAAGCACCTCGTTCCATGTCGTCGCATGCTGGTAGACAGAGCCATCCACCTCATCCGATGAGGTCAGGATCGTGCTATTGCCATAATAGCAGAGTTCTGCCGGGTAGACAAAACGGTCGGGGCTGGTGATGGCCGTCTCGACGGTGGTCTGTGCCTGCGGCACAAAGGCCGAGCCGTCCCACCGCATGGCCACCGAACCGTCGGGCAGACCCTGCTGAGCAGGATAGTCCGTCAAGGGGGTGCCAGACCAGCTTGTCAGCGTCAGATGTCCCTCGTTATCGACTACCGCACCGGCCAGGATATGAGCACGGATATCGGCGACCAACGTACTGGAAGCACTGGTTTCCGCCTTTCCGACCTCCGCATAGAGATCTTCCATAAAGGCTCTTACACAAGTAGAGGAGCCACCAATCAAGGCATAGTTGCCTTGATCGTTCTGGCGGGTGAAATTCTGGTAAAGGGCTCTCAGCTTAGGATCCTCCGAGGCTGCCCACCCTGGCGTATGGACGATGGAAGTCATATAGTCGGCCAGGGCATAGGCCGTTGGACCGGGTGTCGCAGACTGACTGATCTGTTCTGGACTGAACTGAATCTGTGCAGGACTATTGGCCTCCAAATATGTGGAAGTCGTTGAGCCATAATAAGTCTTGTCGGAAGCAGGGACGACACTACCACCCACCTTAACGGTGTTGGCACCACGACCATAGAACAACACAGAGGCCGTGCCAGACCAGAAGGGGCAGTCAGGATAATAGTAGAAAGCCGACGGTGTCAGCTCTGCAGGCTTGCCGGGCACCCGTCCAGCCTCGTCGCCACCAACGGCATCATAGACAAACGGCAGATGATCGCGGGTGACTGTCGCTGCCACCTTGAACGGGATGATCCGCACATCCTTCAGTCCACGGAAGTTATTGTGGGAGGTCTGGACGACACTGTCGGCCATACGTGTCATTGCCGGGGCTATATCAGGCATGGAGAAGGCCAAGCTCACAGTGACAGGCGAGTCACCGACGACAACGGCCGGGTCCTCACGGTCGGCACATCCTGTCAGGACTGCCAACACCGTCATCAGTGCTATGATCTTACCTATCTTCATTCTTCACTTCTCACTTTTCACTTCTCACTTCTAAAGCGGCACCGGGTAGTTTCCAGCTTCCTTCCAGTCGAGGGTGACGCTCACTGCCACCTCCTTTTCGCCGGGTTCCAAACCGCCATTGGCATACATCCGGGCATGGAGAATCTTCAGTTGTCCTGCCCGAAGGGGAGTTCTGACGCCTAAGACGCTCCTCGTCACCTTGCCATCGGGCAGGGTGGCCTGAACGTCAAACTGCCAGAGAGCCTCTGAGGCATCCACAGACACAAACGGATCCTCGGTGTCAATCGTCACACGTGTGGCCGCCGCTGGTTCCGGAGACGGGAAGTTGACGGTGCAGAAGCACTGTCTTCCGTTGCTGCCGGTATTGATTTTATCAGTCAATATCATCGGCGGGTTGTCGGAGAACACATACGTACTGTCTGTGATATTAAACCCAGAAGCGAAGCCAGTGGAGAGCACCTTCAAATCCTTGAGGGAGGCTTCACTGGTGTCGAGGATCAGGGCGGCAGCACAGTTAGCCATATAAAGATGTACGTATACCGTTTCATTATCCTGTTCCGACAGTTTCAACATCTTACGGGCTGAGAACAGACCTGTCTTATGAGGCTGGGAAGTATCGCTCCCAGACTGGAGGAACCGGGCCTCATGAGCATAGTCGCCACCTTCGAAAGAGACAACCCCATTATGTTCCAAATTGGCAAATGCCGTATGCAAATACTGACGCTGGGGAATATAGATTGAAAAACTCAACTCATTAGCATCCATCATGTGCTCCTCATGATGCAGACGGGCGAAATCACCCTGATGATCATAGAAAGAGAGGTCAAGATCATGCGCATAGTCAGTGAAGATGGGGGAGAGATAGTTCCTCAAAGCCTTCAGGATACCGGCATCAACCTGACTGTCAAACTCCTTCTGAAGTTCGATGTTCAGGTTGGTCACCAAATGCAGGTCGTAATCCAGTCTCAGTTCTTTCAGCTCTTCGCCGCAGTCGCTCAAGTCTTCATCAATCACCGAGCAACCAGAGAACACGACCGTCATAGCCATCCCTAAGGTTATACCGACTATGCGATTAATTCCCATATCAGTCGATAACAACATTAAAGTTCAGACCGGCTTTCCACTCGAGATCCACGGACAGGCCGAAGAACATCTGTGTGGAGCGCAGGTCGGGTATCGTCGAATAAGCCCGCTGCAGGGCGGTCTTACCAATCGTGAAGGTGGCGGTAGTGATGGCATCGCGGATGAACACACGGTCCTGACCGTAGCCTGTATCACCACTCTCAAAGCTGGTCTGCTTCGTCCAGTCGACAGGTTCCTGTGCCGACAACGGATCAAGCTCACCGATGAGGTAGAACTTCTGTCCAGCCTTGACATATCCACTCAAGCCATAGAAGTTCTTATCGGCCATCAGCTCCAAGGCCACATATACCTTTGGCTGGGTCTCGCCAACAGTGAAGTTGTCCAACGCAAGCGTATAGTTCGTCAATGTCTTTCCATTGTTGGAGGCGGGCAGTTCGGTGTTAGAGTCAGCCAGTACCGGATCGTAGATCACCTTACTGAAAGACGTGGTCTTAGGAAGGTATTCGAACTGGGCGATATCAGGCTGGCCGCCAATCAGGATACCTGTGACGGTAAACGAGATGCCATCGGCAGACGTGCCACTAAACACATTGTTTTCAACAGCACCGCCACTGATGGCAGAAGCATTATCAACGAAATAGTTCTCCACATTACGCTGGACAGTAGCCTTCAACTGGGAGACACCATACGTAATATTCTCCTTCATGGCCACGGCACGCGTACTGGCAGAGACCGCATTGCTGTTCCAACCTTCAGAGGTCCAAGCAGGAGCCTTCATCCAATCGACAGCCGATGTCGGGTAGGAAGCGGCCTCCTTGGGTTGGACAGACTGCCAGAGACCAGAGTTACAGTAGTAAGTCAGTTCAGCTGGATAAGTCACATCATCAAAGTCTACTGAGACCTTTGAGATCGTTGGTTCATTATTTTTGTAGACGAACTGTCCCGTCGCATCATTGAACACGAGAACGGCACAACCGTCAGGAATACCTAGAGAGTTAGGATAATCAGACACCACCGACGAGATGGCTGAGACATAACTATCTCCCCACGCATACACAGCAGGGGTACCCGTTGCCGTCACCGTAAAATACTCGCCGATCTTCTGCAAGATGGCTTCCGACAGAGCCTTGGCCGTTGCATTCGTTGTCTTGGAATAGATATCATTGACTACGTCAAACAGGTCGCCAACCATGTTTCGGATAGCCGTAGCCGAACCCTGACGGACATCACCTTCGTTAGCCTGGCTGACAAACTTTTCGTAAGTCTGGGCAAGAGCTTCCAGTTCGCCGTTTGATGAACTGCCTGTTGCCGACCATGACAGGACTTCCGGAGAAGATATCCCCACGCCAACAATTCCATTCAGGATACCAAGCAATGTCGACTGAGGAGATGTAAAGTCGGCAATATCCTCCACACGGTTTACCAGATTGAAGGTAATGTCGTTGACACTGGAGATATTGCCAGCATAAGCCTTGTGCAGTTTACCATAATAACCGGGTTTACCACTCTTAGACGCATCATTGGCGGTCGCGTAGAACAGGAAATTCCTCGTACCCGTCGGGATATAAATCGAATAGATCTTGCTGGAGTTAGGTGTCCCATCGGCATGGGTCGGCTCAGGCTTACCCAAGTCGTCAAGGGTGAACGTATGGTTCCCATCAAGAGTACTGCCATTGCCAGGAGCCGCGTCGAAACAGAATAAATACATCTCGTTGATACCCTGGAAAGTACCATTGCCGACAACTTCGCTCACCTGGCGCGTCCGTTCACCGGGTTGCGTCACATTAAAGACAAACTCGGCCCTCACCCTACCCGTTTCGGGGTCGTAGGTCGGATTAATGTCCACTTCTTCGTTCGAGGAACAGCCGGAAAGAGTTGCTGCGCCTACCAGGGCCGTCAGGCCCATCATGACATACTTGAAATGATTCTTCATATCTATAGTTTTTATAATTTCAATTAATGATATACACTACGTTAATACCCAACTGGGGCAAGAGGAAAATGCGGTCACCATTACCGAGGAACGTACCGCAGTGAGGACATTCGTATTCTTTGAACCACGCATAGCCAACAGCGACGCCGGCCTCAGCCTCAATACGCCAGTTGCGGGCCATGATCCATGAATAACCGTATTTCCCGCCAAGGGCAATGAGATCACCCTGCAGACGACGGTCACGAACAGACTTATACAAGCCAAAGGGGAACTTGATGTTACCCACATTGAAGTGGCTGTATATGATGTCCGTCTCAAAATAGCCTTTATGAAAAATGGTATCATTCAAATATTTTCGCGCGCGTAAAGAAAAAAGCATGTGACGCCACTTCTTGTTCTCCGTCTTGTCCAGATCCCACGCATTAAATCCTGCCAGAAGACCAATCGTCCGGGTAGAATCGACCCTCACGTCCAATCCCAGATTGGGCGACAGCGTGGCATCATAAAGCAAATTGCTGCGCAACGCGACACGCGGCAGGGGCCTGTCGTCACCCATAGGTGATTGGGCCTCGGCGACGAGGGGAATAGTCAGAATCAATAGCAAAGCTATTGTTAATACCTGACCAAACATGTGATGTCGTATCTTTTTCATCAATAACATATTGCAAAGTTAAGAAAACCATACCAAATAAACAAGTTTTTTGCCGATAGATTGTATGTATTTAACACTAATTAAGCAAAAATAAACAAAAAAGCGACTTTATATATGGACGCCATTCAACAGAAAGTTATACCTTTGCAGTCCGAATTCAACCAAACGACATGTACAAACCAATATTCAACAAGCGCCAGGTGCTCGTGTTCCGACAGTTCGGGAACAAGGGCTACTCGCTGTTTGCTTGTCTGGGCAGGGAGGTGGTGTGCAGCGTGCTCTCAGTAGCCACGCTAACCTATGCCTCGGCGGAGAGCGTCAGCACAGACCCCGTGGTGACAGACTCGACAGCCAGGACAACAGCCCGCGAGATGATGCTCGAGGAGGTCAGTGTGACTGGCTCGAGGGCGCCCCTGACGAAAAGTCAGGCTGCGAGAATGGTCACCGTACTGGACCGTGCCGACATTGCGCAGGCCCCAGTACAAAGTATCAACGACTTACTGAAATATGTCATAGGCGTCGATGTCAGACAGCGGGGACCCATCGGTGCCCAGACAGACATCTCTATCCGTGGCGGCACCCAGGATCAGATCATCCTGCTGCTCAATGGTATTAACATCTGTGACCCACAAACAGGCCACAATGCCATGGACTTGCCCGTAGACCTAAATGACATCGTGAGGATCGAGGTCATTGAGGGTCCCGCAGGAAGGATATATGGGACATCATCGCTCGTCGGAGCGATCAATATTGTCACTTCTCCGAAAAGGATTCCGATGCAGGATGAGCATGGAA
>JAEETC010000257.1 GCA_016286585.1 Prevotella sp.
AGCACGTTGCTGGCCTGGTGGACATATTGCAGATCCTTCTTGTTATCAGCATTCTCCATCTGCTTGTTGATCGAGTCGTTGACGGCCTGCAGCGAGTCGAGCGCAGCCTTCACAGAATCGGGGAGCAGAGCCAGGATGGAGTCGGGAATGGCAGGTTGCTGAACAGGCTGGGCGGGCTGCTGGAGTGCTTTCTGCAGACTCTTCTGCACACCATAGAAACGCTCGTAGGCGGCCTGTGTGGTCTTGTCGAACTGCTTCAGCAGATCCTCAGCGATCGCCAGATCCATCCCTTCACGAGAGGAGATGCGGTGAATCAGAGTCTCTGGCAACTTATAGGCACCGAACGACACGTTCTCGGCATACTGTTCTGCGTCGTCGAAGGTGGTCAGCACCATGTTCTTGTTCTGATAGGCGGGATCGTGGAAATTAGAAGACTGGATGGGACTCGATACCCACTCCTTGGTGTAGGTGTAGGTGGTGGTGGTCACTTCCTTACCGCCGAGCTTGTCCTCACGCTTCGTCTGAGAATGCTCCACCCACTGGTAGTATTCCACGGAGCGACGGATGGCGATAGCCTTGGCGCCGATGCCGAACTGGGCATCAGAGAGCGAATCCTCGGTGGTGGCCATTGCACTTCCGCAGATGAGTTCGCCGTCGAGCGAGGCATCTTTCTTGTTGGGATTCTCCATCTCCACGTAGGCATTGCCTGCCTCGTCGAGCATCTTCTCGGTCTTCACGGCGCGTCCTTCGTTCCACCACAACAGCACGGTTCCGATGACAAACATCAGGAATCCGCTACCGATAGCCTTGAATGAGTTGCCTACTCGGGTTCCATAACCCGTCGTTGTTACTTCTTGATAAGCCATTTTGTTTTGATTTTAATTAATGGATAGATTTTTGTTGATTTATAAAGATTTATGTTTGAATTCATTTGAGTTCCGTGGCGCTGTAGTTGATTTTCAGCGCATAGGACTTCTGCAGGGCCTGCTTCACATCGCTTACAAGACCCATGGGGGCGTGACGGTCAGCACGAAGACTGACGGTGAGGTGCTCGGCATTCTCGGCAGATAGTTTACTACGGATGTCGCTGATAAGGGCAGGAATCTCAGCAGGAGACACCAGATTGCCGTTGAGCTGAACCTGCCACACATCCTTCTGACTCTTTCCTATATATATATTGATGATGGCAGGATGACCTGCGAGTTTCTTCACCTCATGGCCTGCTGGCACCTCAAGGCGCACCTTCACCTCATCGCTGCGCATGTGGGTGACGATCATAAAGAAGAAGAGTACGGTAAATATAAGGTCGGGCATCGAAGCGACGTTCAGCGACGGCACCCCGTGACGACGACGGTCGTGGAACATGCTGCGCATAGGTCTCATCGTTCACCTCCTTTCTTAGAAGTGAGGGATTCGGAGATGCGCTGGGGATAATAGTCGTTGACCAAAGAGCGGTCGTCGGCACTCAGCTGATGGTAGGGCCGTCCATAATGCTCACGCGCATAGCGGTCACGCAACTGATGATAGGCACCCACAATGGCGTCCTGCATACGGAAATAAGCCTCGTAGGTGGTCTCACGATCGGCCTGGATAGAGACCACATGACCCGTCCTGTTCACCTGGGCCATCGCGATAACAGCTTCCGAGAGTTCATCAAGTGTCACGGTCTTCCCGTCACAGGTCAGCTGGTCGTGAGCGTCAAGTTCCACATTCACCACCAGGTCCTTATTTATGTCCTGCGGCTGCTGGTTCTCCACGGGAGGCGGAGCCAGCTGGCGCAACAGTCCCTTGTTCGTGTCCATCGACGATGTCACGAGGAAGAATATCAGCAGCATGAACGAGATATCAGCCGTCGATGTGGTGTTCAGCTCCGGAATCTGCTTATGATAGCGCTTACGAAACATCCTGCAATCAGAACTATGGAAGTATAGATAAACATATCCGTCACCCTCAGCCAGAAGCTGTCTGAGTAGACGATGCCGTTGGTGACTATTGGTGAGGTGGAACCCAAGAGGAACGTGATGACCAGACAGGCCACCAGCCCGAGAATCACTAACCACCCTATCCTACCAGCCGGTACACGGTTCACGATGTCGTCGCCCTTGCGGGTGGTGCGCAGACCATGCCACACCGAGTAAGCCGTCACCACCACAGCGACAGCAATCACGATGTACATCAGCCAAAGCATCACATCAGCGAAGAAGGGCGTAACGAAACTATTCATTGTTTACTGTTTATAGTTTACAGTTTATAGAAGATTACTTCTTCCCCTCTTTCCACTCCGTGATCATGTCGAGGAGCGTGATGGCACTCTCCTCCATCTGCGCCGTCAGACGCTCGATCTTTGAGAGGATATAGCTATAGAAGAGCTGCAGGATCAGCGCCACCACAATACCGAAGATGGTCGTGATGAGCGCCACCTTCATACCGCTGGCCACGATGGTTGGTCCGATATCACCGGCCTGCTGGATCCGGTCGAAGGCCATCACCATACCAATCACGGTGCCGAGGAATCCCAGCGACGGTGCCATAGCGATGAACAGCTTGATCCACGAACAGCCTTTCTCCAGGTTCGCAGCCTGCAGACCGCCATAGTTCGTGATGGAGCGCTCGATGGCATCCATCGACTGGTGGATGTGCAGCAGCCCTTGATAGCACACGCTGGCCACGGGGCCTCGGGTGTTACGACAGAGCGTCTTAGCCCCCTCCACATCGTCTGCCTTCAGGTGTTTCTCGATGTCCTCCATAAGCTTGTTCGACTTGATCTCCGACAGCGTCAGGTAAATGATGCGTTCAATACAGAAGGCCAGTCCCAGCACCAATGCCAGGGCCACGAGCGACATGAATCCGGCATTGCCGTCGATGAACTTCGTCTTCAACTGCTTGTGGAATCCGCCGTCCTCGTCTGCCTCAGGATCATCCATTACCATCGCCTCTGCGGCCAAAGAGTCGGCCATGAGGAGCGAGTCATTAGCCAACAGCGAGTCGGCCACAACGGTACTCACAGGAGCAGTCTGTTCTTGTGCCCGAAGCGCCTGAGGTGCCCAGAGCATAGCTATCATAGAGAATAGAATAATCAGTCTTTTCATATTTCCATCATAAATTTGGTGCAAAGATAATGATAATCAAGCGAAATACAAAAAAATTTAATATTTATTTGCCTACAATAGAAAAAGCCCCGAGATTTTCCTCGGAGCTTTAAATATTTTAGCGGAGAGAACAGGATTCGAACCTGCGAGCCAGTTTTGCCGGCTACACGCTTTCCAGGCGTGCCTCTTCAACCACTCGAGCACCTCTCCATTAAATTTGCGGCTGCAAAGGTACTAATTATTTATCGAACAATGA
>JAEETC010000258.1 GCA_016286585.1 Prevotella sp.
ATTCAAATAAAAACTAATAGAACTAGACAATTATGATTGCAGAGAACATTAAGTCAGAAGTGGTTGGCGTTGATATCAGTATCGAGACTACTACCTACGCCATCGTCGATGTCAGAGGCAATATCCTTGCAGAAGATTCCTTCCCCACAATTGACTATCCGGATGTGAACAAATTCGTGGCGGAGCTCAGTGAGAAGATTATCGAACTGGTTGAGGCCAATGGCGGCTACGAGAGGATCCGCTCAATCGGTATGAGTTCGCCCAGTGCCAGCTCTGTTTCCGGATGTATCGAGAATGCTGCAAACCTGCCGTGGAAAGGTATCGTACCTATGGCTGCCATGTTGCGCGACCGTCTCGGACTGGCTGTCGCACTCTCCAACGATGCCCATGTGTCAGCATTGGGTGAGTATACTTTCGGCAGTGCCCATGGTATGAAGAACTTCATCATCATCAGTCTTGGTGTAGGTCTCGGCAGCTGTTTCTTCACTGAAGGGGCAGACCATGTGGGACATCTGGGATATGCCGGCGAGTTTGGGCATACCTGTGTAGTCGACGATGGTCGTTTGTGTGGCTGTGGACATAAGGGGTGCCTCGAAGCCTATGCTGGTGCTTCCGGCATCATCCGCACTGCCAGGGAGATGATGGCAGAATCCGATGCTCCGTCGCTGATGCGTACCCTGACTAAACTCTCTCCGAGAACCATCTTTGAGTGCTGTGAGCAGGGTGACGTGATGGCCCAGAAGGTCTTCAAACAAACAGGTTATATCTTGGGATTGGGACTGGCCAACTATGCCTCTATCATCGATCCTGAGGCCATTATTCTGACTGGTGGTATCTCCCATGCCGGCAAGTGGCTCCTCGATCCTGTCCAGGAGTCGTTTGAAGAGCATGTTTTCGGAAACATGAAGGGTAAGGTGAAGATATTCCTGTCGAAGCTCAATGACCGTGAGCGCGATGTCCTGGGTGCCAGTGCTTTGGCATGGAGTGTGCCGGAGTATTCACTTTTTAAGTGAGAAGTAAGAGGTAAGAAGTGAGTAATGAGAAATGAACGTAGATCGGATTAACGAGATAGTCAACGCAAACCCTAACCTGAGTACCGCCCTCGGGATGGAGTTCCTTTCCACTCCTGAGGACGATACTTGCATGGCACGCATGAAGGTTGATGAACGGAATCGTCAGCCTTTTGGTTTTCTAAGCGGTGGTGCCTCCCTGGCATTAGCTGAAAATGTGGCTGGCGTAGGCTCTTCGGCACTCTGTCCAGGGTGTGCCTGTGTGGGTATTGAGGTGAGTGGCAGTCATGTGAAGGCTGTTGCCGAGGGCGATACCGTCACGGCTTATGCCCGACTGTTGCATCAGGGAACCACGCTCCATGTATGGAACGTTGATATCAAGGATTCTATGGATAATCTGATATCCAACGTGCGCGTCACCAATTATATTATCAAGGCCAAGAAGTGATGTCAGCATTCGCGGTCTATCGTCTTCCTTATGGGACATACGCCACCATGGTTCAGCAGACGAATGGTGAGCCTTTAGAATTGTCATCGTGTGCACAACTCAATGGCAGGAGGGGCTATGTGATGGCTCCTTTTGAGATCACTGACAGTCATCCGTTACTCTTGATACGTCCTGACAAGGTGGAGAGGGTTGAGTTGAGGAAATCGAGGAGCGAGGAGTGTGGCGTGAGGAATGAGGAATGTTTAAGGGCGGGAAATGATTATACTATTGACTTTGCCAATTTCCACTCCCAACTGGAGTTGGGAACCTTTCGGAAAATAGTCTTGGCACGGTGTGCGAAGGAGGAATTGTCGCATAGCATTCCACCTATGGAACTCTTCTATAAGGCCTGCGACCTTTATCCACGTATGATGATTTCGTTGGTGTGTACGGAGAAAGGAGGCTACTGGCTGACGGCCACCCCTGAGATCCTGCTGGAAGGTCTGGGTAATGACTGGCGCACGATCGCGCTGGCTGGTACCGTTCGTTTAGAGGGGGATCAGCTTTCAGGAGAGGGTGAGACTGTCAACTGGTCCACCAAGAATATTCAGGAACAGCGTTATGTAGCCACTTATATCGCAGAATGTCTGGAGCAGTTTACGTCGGATTTCTCTGAGGAGGGGCCTTCTTCCGTGAGGGCCGCCAATCTGGTACATCTGCGTAGTGACTTTACGTTTACCCTGCCTTCGAAGGACTGTGTCGGCGACTTGCTGAAGGCACTTCATCCTACACCTGCCGTGTGTGGACTGCCTAAGCGTGAGGCCTTCCATTTCATCACGCACAATGAACATACGCCTCGTTTGTACTATAGCGGATTCCAGGGATGGCTAGGAGAGGAGGAAACGCATCTGTATGTGTCGCTCCGCTGCATGAGGATAGAGGGGAACAGTTATTATCTCTATGCTGGAGGTGGACTGCTGAAAGACAGCTTGGAAGAACAGGAGTGGGCAGAGACCGAGGCGAAAATGGAAACAATGCGGAGAGTTTTAGAAAATGTATAGCAATAAAGAAAATGTAAATATACTGACGGCATTGCTCGTTGCTCATGGTGTCCGTCATGCGGTTGTCTGTCCTGGCAGCAGGAATGCTCCCATCGTGCATAATCTCAATGAATGTCCAGACATCGCCTGCTATCCCGTAACGGATGAGCGGAGCGCAGGCTTCTATGCCTTGGGTATGTCGCAGGCTTTGACGAAGCCTGTCTGTGTCAAAGAGCCTGTTGTGGTCTGTGTGACTTCAGGGACAGCGTTGCTGAATCTGGCTCCAGCTATTGCTGAGGCATATTATCAGAGATGGCCCTTAGTGGTCATCTCTGCAGACCGTCCACCGCAGTGGATAGACCAGCTTGATGGTCAGACGCTCCCACAGCCTGATGCTTTAGGGAGGTTTGTTGCCAAGGCGGTTTCTCTGCCAGAGCCTCGTGACGAAGAGGAACGATGGTATTGTAACCGTCTGGTCAATGAGGCACTGTTGAAGAGCCGTGAGGGCTTCCCTGTGCATATCAATGTCCCCATTGCAGAACCGTTGTTCAGTTTCACAACCCAGGCATTACCTGCCCAAAGAAAGATAGAACTGATAGGTTCACTCATGAACAACAGACTGTTTCGTGAGACTTTCCTATCGGCTTTCTTTCAGGCTCGGAAGCCTATGGTTATCGTTGGTCAGACCTATTTCGATGATTCCTGTATGGCTGCTGACCTCTATGAGATTGGAGCGTATGCTGTCGTGTTGTCTGAGTCGTTGACGAATACGGTAGAGCGTTGTCATTTCGATGAGGTACTCCCTTTGCTTGAAGGAGATGACAGCTATAAGCCCGATTTCATCCTTTATCTTGGAGGAAC
>JAEETC010000064.1 GCA_016286585.1 Prevotella sp.
GCAGCCTTGTCGTCCTCGTTGACGGCATTGAAGTAGTGCGAACGGATGATGTGCAGGTCGACGATGGCACGCAGGTTGTGCTTCTTAGACCAGTCGAGGGCGTTGTTCAGCAGATCCCAGGCCTCGGGCAGCTTGTTGCCCTCTTCATCCCAGAACTGCACCTCGTCGATGGGAATACGCACGAAGTCGAAGCCCAACTCCTCCAGACGGGCGAAGTCATCCTCCTGGATATGCAATCTGCGGGCCTCGCCACGCTGCTCTGACTGCGAGAGCCAGTGGCTGATGTTAGTACCGCGCTTGATGCGGAAGTTATTCACTTGTCCTGCCTGATCCTGAGCCTGATCCTGACTCTTGTTCTGGCATGACGTGGTTAGAAACATGGCGGCCGCGATGAGGGCCAGTGTAAACAGATTTTTTCTCATAAATAGTTGGTATTAATGTGATTGAATCGATTCTTACTTCAGCATCGTCAGCATGATTTTTGCACTCTCTTTGCCGTCCTTGGCATCCTGCTTGATCTTCTCCTTGATTTCCTGACCGTGCTTCTCGTCCTTCACAGCCTTCTTCAGCCACGACTTGGCCTTGGCCTCATCCTTGGCCACACCTTCACCCTTCACGTAGCACTTGGCCAGTTCATATTGGGCTTTGGCATAACCCTGTTTGGCTGACTTCTCGTACCATTTGACTGCCATAGCATCGTCTTCGGCCACGCCCCTTCCCTTGTCATAGCTGAGTCCGACACGGTACTGGGCCTTCTTATGTCCTTTCTCTGCAGCTGTCTTCAACTTGGGGAATGCCTGTTGATAGTTCTTGGCATCGTATAAGGCCTTACCCTCTTTGTAGAGGGTTTCCGCATTTTGGGGGAATGCTGCCACGCAGAGTGTCAAGGCAAGCAAAGTGGTCGCTATTTTTCTCATTGTCATGCTCACGGAGTGTCTTGAGTTTGGCATAATTAGCACATTTGCGTGCAAAGATACAATTTTTTTTATGATTCGCGGTTCACTTTTTACTTTTTTTTGTATCTTTGTGCCCAAATAGAACCAATAACACAATAATGATGAATAGAAACAGACTTATCGTCGTGTTGGCGGGCCTGCTTATGCTCGCCTCACTTCCCGTTATGGCTACCAAGGTCATGGGACTCCGCGTGATTGACAAAAACTACCTCATGGTACACTTCCGTGACGGTGAGGTGCATTATCGTGACAACGGGACGGGCCCAAGTGCCTATCTTGGCCATTCGTTCTCCGAAGGAGACGATACGCTTGTGGTCTTTGGCGAGCGACTGAAGGTGGCTGAGGCACAGCAGGTTGCTCTCTGGCGGGTGAGTTCTACCGACGACAAGACTTTCGTGGCTTCGCAACCCAAAGCAGTTTGGCGTAAGTCGAAGCCGATGAACATCGACCATACGCTCACCGGCGAATGCGACCACTGGCTTTTCCTTGAACTATCACAGCCGATGCGACAGGGATGTAGTTATACCGTCAGTATCCCTGATGGTATAGGGGATTTGCTGACAGTTGACGGTTTACAGTTTACAGGAAACAGAGAGGTCTCTGTGCGCTTCGATGTATGGAACACACAGTCGGAGGCTGTCCACGTGAACATCATCGGCTACACGCCTATGGAACAGACCCATGCCGCCGACCTCTACCAGTGGCTGGGCGATGGCGGACAGCGTGACTACTCGACGTGGGAGGGTCGTAAGGTGTGGCTTTACAATGTGAACACGAAGAAGAAACAGAGTGTTGGTGTGGTGAAGTTCTGGAAACACGCTGCCGATGCCAAGCTGGAGGCAGGTGGGAAGAACCTCGTAGGCACCGATGTGTGGAACATCGATTTCAAAGGCACACAGCCTGGACGCTATCGTCTCGTGGTCGAGGATGTGGGATGCTCAATGGACTTTGACATTGCCGCTGATGTCTACTACCAGCCCTTCCGTTATTCCGTGCGAGGCTACTACTATATGCGTCTTGGAGAACCAAAAGATCCAGAACACGTATGGCCCGTGCCCCGTCAGCCGCAGTTCATTCCCGAAACTGATCCCAAGGGCTTCACCATTTATAAGACCGACTTCCATCCCTTCATGAAGGAGTGGCGCGACCTGCGTACTGATGTGTGGGATGAACCCCATTTCAAACCTGTCATGGCCTCCCGCTTCTGGCAGCATCGTCTGCCAGGCAACCCTGTGGCTCTTGACGTGAGGGGTGGTCACTCTGATGCTTTCGACTGGGACCGTCATCTGGCGCATGTCAGCAACATCTATGATATGCTGTTGCCCTATATCCTCTCTGGCGGACGGCTGGCTGACGATAACCTTGGCATCCGTGAGAGTGGCAACGGCATTCCCGATATCATCGACGAGGCCCGTAACGAGGTGGACTTCTTCCTCTCTATTCGCGACGGTGAGGGATATTCGCAGGGTGTCACCAACCCCAGTCTTGACTGGAGTGTGATGTTCCAGGCAGGCTGTACGACGATGGCCGCCTGGGCCAATGCCGCCAACTGTGCCATCACTGCTGAGGCGTTCCGTTTAATGAGTAAAGAGAAATTAGGAATGAGTAATGATGATTACCATGCTGCAGGTTTGTTACGGCAATACTATACGGATGAAGCCATCAAGGCCTTCCGTTATGCGGAAAAGCAGGAATGGAGCCAGCTCGACGACTTGCAGGACATCGGCAGCATGCAGATGCGGGGCCGTGACTTTCGTCAGATGGCCGCCGCCTTCCTCTATAACCTTACAGGCGATACCGAGTGGGAGAAGATCTTTGCTGAGGAGAGCATGATCAAGGATGGGCAGTCGCCAGTGTTCAGCAAGCGCGACCACGGCTTCTTCGGCGTTGGCGTGATGCATGCAGAGAACCAGCAGATCGTGCCCTTCTGTCAGATATGGGCTGCAGCGGCCTATCTCACCTGTCCGCAGCCCCGTCATTATGCCGACCTCTACGAGAATCTGAAGGCCAGTGTGAATGCACAGGCCGAGAGCTATAATATCTCCCACATGGCAGAGCGCCCCTCGCGCCGTAGCGCCAACGACAGCCGCTGGCAGGTGTCGCAGAACCTCCAACTCGTGATGTTGGCCCATTATATTGCCGATAAGAGTCGTAAGAAGCAGTTGGAGCACGTGATGTTCACGGAGGCCGCCTGGAGTCTGGGTCGTAATCCCGGCAACATTGTTGAAATGACGGGGCTTGGTGAGCGCCATATTACCGACTGCTACACCACAGGGCGTAACGATGGTGCCCCAGAGTGCCATCCGGGACAGACTCCCTTCAACGGTACCGAGACCTGGTCGCCAGGTCATAATGGCGGCGATGCACGTGTTTTCTTGAAATACTGCTATCCAGCCTGGACTGTTGAGAACGGTGTCCAAAACACCACCTGGCCTCGTCAAGAGTCATACTTTAATCAGCGGTACTTCTGGGTGAACGGTGAGTTCACCCCCCGTGAGACCATGCGTGGCAAGATGGCCCTCCTCGGCTATCTGTATGCAATCAGACCAAATGGACGTTAACGATAAACAATGACGAATATGAAAGTGTTAAGATCTATGATGATGATCTGCTGCCAGATTCTGGTAGCGATGAGTGTTCAGGCTCAGCCCCTGTTGAAGACTCATGTGGAAACGGGTGACGTAGAGGGTGTCCTCGACGAAACACTCGCTGTGTACAAAGCTATTCCATACGCCGCACCGCCAGTGGGTGATCTGCGTTGGCGTGAACCGCAGCCAGCCGCCTCGTGGGAGGGCGTGAGAGTGTGCGACCAGTTCGGGCTCATGCCTCCGCAGCCGACACGTCCTGGTCGTACAGCAGACATGATGAGCGAGGATTGTCTCTATCTCGGCATCGCGACGCCTGCCACCTCTGTCAACGACAAGTTGCCCGTGATGGTATGGATCCATGGCGGTGGTTTCCAGACGGAGTGGTATGGCGGTGACCTGTGGAAGCACCTTGCCATGAGGGGTGTGGTCATCGTGAGCATTGAGTACCGTACGGGTGCCCTGGGCTTCATGGCCCATCCTGAGCTGACGAAAGAGTCGAAAGACGGCCACTCCGGCAACTACGGTCTGCTCGACCAGATCTTCGCCCTCAAATGGGTGCAGCGCAACATTGCCAACTTTGGCGGCGACCCCTCGAAGGTCACCATCTTCGGCGAGAGTGCTGGAGCCATCAGCTGTAGTATGCTCTGTGCCTCGCCCCTGGCAAAGGGGCTCTTCCGTGCCTGCATCAGTCAGAGTGGAGGCTCGTTTGCCCCATGGAGTGACCAGCCCCGTTCGCTGGGTATGGACGCCTCGCAGAAGGGTGCTGAGCAGCAGGGCCTGGCCTTCCAGAAGCACCTGAAGAAAAAGAACCTCAAGCAGCTGCGGAAGATGGACGCCATGTCGCTCTGTGACGGCAACGTGGGCTTCGCAGGTTTCTGGCCTTGTGTCGATGGCTATGTGATCACCGACGACCAATACCGTCTCTACGAGCGTGGCGAGTATAATGATGTACCCGTGATTGTGATGACCAACAGCGATGAGGGTGCCCTTTTCGCACCAGGCAATATGACGGCAGAAAACTACCAGAAGACCGTCCAAAGTATCTTCGGCGACTGGGCAGACAAGGCCTTGAAGGTCTATCCTGGCAACGATAATGATGAGGCCTGGCACGGCTTCGGCGATGCCTTCCGTGATATGGGCTTTGCCTGGCCTTCCTACGCCTGGGTCAGCCTGCAGGCCAAGACGGGCAAGAGTCCGGCCTATGCCGCCTTCCTCGCACAGCCCTCAACGATGAGCTTCTCTCAGGATCCCCGTCGTCGTGGTGTGGCCCATGCCGATGATATCCTCTACCTCAACGGCCACTTCCTGACGCAGCCCGACAAGTTCCCCGTGGAGTCAGCTGTCGCCGAGATCATCCAGCAGTACTGGGTGAACTTTGCCAAGACGGGCAATCCCAATGGTAAGGGCCTTCCCTTCTGGCCGACGTTCGACGATGCCAAGGCCACGACGATGCAGTTCTCCAACGGCGCCTCACTCATCATGCGTCCCAACCGCGAACAAGTAGATTTCGTGGACAGCTATTACCGCGCCAAGCGCGAGGAGGTTGAGAAACAGCGCTAAGGCAGAGAAACTTCAGGATAAGGCAGATAGTATTCGGGCCAGCAGGCCGATGAGTGCCATGTGGGCGGGATAATAATAGTAGAAGAACTTTCCGAGCCAGCGGTAGTGGCCTCGCTGACCGTTATACATTGCCAGCAGTGGTACTGCCAGCCAGCAGGTCAGATGGACCATGCCGTAAGTCGGGCTGTGGAAGATGAAGAAGGCCACGGCGTAGAGCGAGATAATCAGCATCATCCAGAGCATCTGCTTGTAGAAATCACCCCGACTGCGCCCAATCATAAGTATGGCCAGTGGGGCAGCACAACTCCAGTCGGATGTGCAGGTGAGCAGACAGGCCACGATGGTGACGGCCATCTTCTGCCATCGTGCCAGCCTTTCCATGTCCCATACCTTCAGTAGTATCAGGCCCCACAGGAGCGGCCAAGCGATACTTGTGGCATTGAAGAGCAGGTTGTTCAGCGGATTGTAGCCCGACATGTTGAAGTAGCAGAAGGCGAAGTGGCTCACCACGGCCAGTATGAGCAGACGGCACAGGTAGCGGCGGAAGTCGTGCGTGTGGTGATATCCCTCGGCCACGAAGAAGATCATGATCGGAGCTGTCAGCCGGCCTATGCAGTGCAGGATGATTTGCGCTGGCGTTTCTGCCTGCTCGTAGGTCTCGATGCCCACCCATGCCAGATGGTCAATCGTCATAGTGATGATGGCAATCACTTTCAGCGCATTTCCGCTCATATTGTGTTACTCTTTTTTGCGTAAATCTTAGAATGTGCACCCCATGGCAACGACTACTTGTGTGTGGTCTTTGCCTTGACTGTATTCATAGGTCTGATTGGCCTTACGATGGGTGGCTGAGAGGCGTACATGGGTTTTCAGCCGGGTCTTCGGAAACAGGAATGCATAGCCGACGCTGCCTCCCAGCCGATACTGTGGGGCTGTCAGATACTGGTATTCCCGCCATAGCCAGGCATCCATCGAGGCCGGAGGGGATTGTTTGTCAGAGGGTGTGGCGAAGGTGAGGTCTTCATAGGGTTCGCCGCTGCCCTCCAGGAAGGCTGCCGTCAGCGAAAGCGTCCATACGCCCTTGTCCGTGAGCAGTCTGTGGGTGGCAGAGAGCAGGGCCTCGGTATTTTTGAGGTCTTGTCTGCGATAATAGGGATAGAGGTAGGCTGTCTGCCGGCGGTGCATCCACTGGAGGCTCGCCATGACGGTCCATAGCGGCAGTTCGTGTCTGATGTCCAGGTCGGCCGTCAAAGCCAGTTGGCCGTTTTTCCACAGCTTATTGGCGGTCTTCACGGGTTCATAGTATTCATAGTGGCTGGCGCCCGACTCATTCCGCAGTTCGCGGTAGTTGTTGGCTAGGTTCTCCAGGTTTTCGCTGCTGAGCGAGAAGTCGGCCTGTATCATGGCCCGTCGGATCTTCCACGTTAGCCGGGCCTCATAGCCTAAGAGGTCGGCCTGGTGACTGGTATAGGTAATGGTATAGGGCGACTTCCGACCGTAATAGCCATTTCTCCGGGCATAGGTCAGCGCCTGATAGAAGGCCAGTCCGTGGTACTCGGCTGATAGTTGCACGCTGGCGCCATTGTCGTCTTCCGCCAGGGGCATTTCCCAGCTCTTGTCGGTATAGCCACTGCCGCCGAACTGTTCTACGCGCCCCATGAAGCAGCCGTAGTCGATGAGCGACTGGTACACCTTGTCAGTCCGTCCGTAGAGACTGAAGGTGAGACTCTCCGTGTTGCGCCGGTACATGTAGTTGGCCCCCAGACTGAGCCAGCTGCTGACAGGGGCATAGAAGCCGGCGGTCAGCGTCATGTCCATCAGTTTGTTCTTGTGGCGCAGGTCTTTGTACTTCGCGTAGTTGGCTGCCGTATAGTCCATTTTCAGTCCTATGGCCATACCGTGCCAGAGGTCTATGCCCACGGCTCCCGTCAGGTGATAGGTGTCGCGGTGCTTGGTGCCGGTGTTCGTCAACGAGTCTTCCACGATGCCGAAGGGTCTTCTGTCGGGATAGATGAAGGCCGAGCCTGCCATGTCGTCGCCGGAGAAGTTCCCGTAGGTGATGCCTCCGTAGGCGACCGCCCGCCGACTGAGCCGTGAGAAAGCCTCCACGCTGACATCGGCCTGCAGCATGTCGGGTGACTGGTCGTAGTTCATCAGCCCTCCCCGGCCTTTCGTCAGCGACAGCTCTGCCTCGGCGATGCTGGCTGTGGCCAGGCGGGCCAGTCCCGCTGCGTTCTGGCTGGTCAGCCAAGCGTCAGTGCGCTTCACGAACTGGTAGTCGCGAAGCAACAGCGTGTCCTGGGCATGGCCGCTCAGGGCCATGCCCAATACACCCGTTGTTATGATTAGTCGCGCAGTGAGCACTTCTGACGCTCGTGGAAGTCTTGACTGGAGTTGTTGGTGTCCAGGTAGATGATGTGGGCACCGTTCTTAATACTGGCCTCGGCATCGATGCCGCTGGGGTCGGTGGAGTCATCAACGCCGAGTGCATAGTCATACACTAGCTTGCCGGCATTCTCTGCCAGAGCCTCTGTAGCCTCCTTGTCGACATTGCGGTAGAGGGTATGTCCCTGCTGGTTGGTCAGACCCACATAGCCGGCATCCACATCGGCGGTCAGTCGCTTCTGACTGTCTGCGATCTTGGTCTTTTGGAATACCTCGATGCCGTCGATGATCCACTCGTTCTTCACCTTCAGGCAGGCATTGATGTCCTTAGCCACACCACCGTCGTACCACAGGTTGTCGGCATTGTCGGCAAATGCGGCAGGCGTCTCGTCGCTCACCTGGAAGATGAAGAGTGCGGGCGAACTGTTGCTGAGGGGCCATGAGGTGGCCGTTCCCAGACGCTTGGCCTTCAGATAGTGGGAGGTGGGAATGGCAGCGGCGGGTGTCGGATACCAGGAGGCGATGTTGAATCCGCTCTCGGGGTCGTACATACAGTAGTAGGCCGGGTTGGCGTAGTTCACCGACTGGCTGTAGGTCTGCGTGTTGTCGATGGCGCCACACACATTGATCACCACCTGTGAGTAGGGCTCAATGACGAGGCTGTTGGGATACCACCACATGCCGCCAAAGGCTGGTGTGAACTTCTCGGCCTCGTAGGTCAGCCTGCCGTCCTCGCCATAGTTCTTGTTGCTGGCGTGTCCGTTATAGGGCGATGTAAAGGCGATGCAGAGGTTGTTGACGACGGCCTGCTGTCCGCAGTTGTTGTAGAGGATGATGCTCTTGTCGAACTGGAAGGCGCCAGAGGCCTCGTCTTTCGGGCATCCGCCGTTGTAGAGCTCCTTGATGACGATCTGGTCCACGTTGGCATCTGCCACATAGGGGATGTTCTCCACAAAGCTGACGTTCTGTACCTCACTCGTCAGGATCTCGGTCTTTGTCCCGTCGGCATGGGTGATCACCATTTTCCAGTTCTCCTGTGCCTGGGCACTGGTTGCCACTGCCAGCAGGGCCACCATCGAAAGTAAAATCTTTTTCATATTCCTTGTTGTTTTTGTTTGTTGTTAATGCTTGATTTTAAACGAGCGGGTGGGGGTGCGGAGGATATAGACGCCTTTGGGCAGGTGTCCCAGAGCGACGCTCACCCGTCCGTCATCACCGGCCTTTACCGTGTCGATACATTTTCCGTCGAGGGCATACACGCTCACGGCATCCCCCGGGCGTAGACCCTCAATCCGGGCTTCGTCAAACGAGAACACCGGTCTGTCCGTCGCGTCTGCTCGTCCCGCCACCTCGTCGATGCGGGTTGACTCCATCTCGCCATAAGTCAGCGTCAGACCTTCCAGACCGACGGTCAGCGTCTGACTGCCACAGGCTACCAGCAGGTCGCCCTCACTGAACGTGACCACGGGCGCATCGGCGAGCGCAAACTTGTTGACAGTGCCATTGGCCTCCGTCAACACCAGGCACTTCACGGTCTCTGCCCACACCGTCTGAGGCAGGAACAGTGCCATGAGTGTCCATAGGATTACTAATCTTTTCTTCATGTTAAACTAATTTTTATGTACAACATATCTGTTAATGAACAATTCTCTTCCTTGACATCGTCAGCGGCATCTTGACCCGATTGATACTGTCGGGCGAGACGATGATCATGCTTTTGACGCCGTTGTAGTTGTAGCGCCACCAGTTGGTGCCCAGCGTGTCGAGCAGTTGTGTGCTGCTGCTGGCTTCATAGATGCCCGGTGGCACCTGAAAACGGGCCGTGCCCGAGGCGTCGGTCTCTGCCACGAAGATGCTGGCCGTGGCATCCTTCAGCTCCACCCTGGCTCCTGCGTAGGGCCCGGTGGAATCCTCGGGATACACCAGTTCCACGCTGAGCGGCCAGGTGTCCATCACCTCGTCGTAGCTGCAGGCCGTCAATAGTGCGGCCATGATGATCCATAGCTTTCGTCTCATATCTTCAGTCTTAATGACAGTCCGTAATAAAAGCTGGGCACATAGCTGCTGCCGAAGAGCGATGTCTCGAGATCTGTCTGCGAGGAGTGCACTTTCTTCATGGTGTTGAAGAAGTTGTTCGCATAGAACGAGATGCTCACATGGTCGCCGATCTCCTTGGTCACGCTCATGTTGGCGGAATAGTAGCTGCTCAGCCTGTTGGGGTTCATCACATAGGGATAGTTGGATCTGACCACGAGTTTGGCCAGGTCGTTGTAGAGTGTCTGGTCGTTGTCCTTGGCCCAGGCGAATGTCTCGGCGAAGGGGATCAGCTTGTCGGGCTGTTCCCAGGTCGAATAGTAGTCGGGGTAGACGGCGATGTATTTGTTCTCGCTCGTGCCGTTGTAGGGCTCGCCGAAGTAGTCGGCATTGCTTTCCAGCACGATGCCGCGCGTGCCGTCGCTGAATTCGCTCAGCTGTCGGCGGTAGTTGTAGAGCGAGGCCTCGATTCGGAGCGTCACGATCAGTCGTATCTTGGGGACATGGGTCGTCAGGGTGGCGTTCAGGTTGGCCTGACGGCTGATGCTGCCGTTGCTGACGGCTGCACTGGCCGAATAGCCGGTACTCGTCACACTCGAGCCCCGATAGTAGCCCACATATTGGTAGAGCTTGTTGCCCGTCATCGTGGAGTTCACGCCCAGGGGAATGTCGGCAAAGAGCACATCGTCAATACCTTTATAATGATAGTAGTTGCCGTCGAGTCGCAACGAGGTGCGTAGCGCCTTGATCTGTGCGAAGTCGATGATCCACTCCAGTCCGTAGCGGCTGACGGGGGTGGCGTTGATATATTGGCTTGTGACGGCATACGTGTTCCTTTCTATATAAATCAGTTGTCCGCTGGCCTGTCTGCCTGTGGCATCGCTGACGCTGACGATACCCGTCTGCCTGTCGATGGTGAACTGTCGGTGTTCTGGCTCGATGGCGATGCCGTTTAGCGAGGAGGGCGGCGTGTACTTATAGCTAATGGGCGTGAAGATGTCGCGTGCCATGTAGGGTTGGTATGTCCGATGGTGGAAGGCCGAGAGGCTCACCTGCGTCCCCCGGATGTTCATCTCGATGCCTAGGTCTGTCTGGTGCGTGTATTGCCAGCGGAGGTCGGGGTTGTACATCGCCTTCGAGGGGAAGGTGTGATAGGCGTAGTATGATTTATTGTCGCTGCTGCTGGTCGATGCGAAGGCCAGACGGTCGGCATAGGTGGGCGAGGGATAGAGCACCTGGAACGATGGCAGTTTGACGCTCTTTCCCCAGCCGGCATGTACCATCAACTGGTTGACCACCCGTTTTCGCTGGTTGCGCCAGAACACGTAGCGGGCGTTGACGCGTGGCGAGAGGCTGCTGACCGTACCGTAGTCCGAGCCGCCGATAATGGTGATATCGTTGCGCAGTCCAGCCGTCAGTTCCAGTGTCGCCAGTTTGCTGGTGGCTATGCTGAGCTCCTCCTCGGCATAGAGCGCCAAGTTGTTCATCGCGGGTAGTTCGTCGTAACGGTATTCCCGCCAGGTGGGGGCATAGCGCATGTCGTCGTAGTACGTGCCGCGCCCTTGGTTGTGGCTGCCCGTATATTCCGCTCCCAGTAGCAGACTCGTCAGCCACTGCTTCTTCCCGACCGTCAGCCGGGCGTGGCGGTTGGCCTTCAGTTTCAGTGTCCAGGTCATCGGCTTCTGGTCGTTGTAGCTCTTCACATACCAGTAGCCCGTGGGTCCGAGGATGATGTTCTGCAGTGTCGGACTCCCCTCGTTGTAATCCTCGGCCATGAAATAGCCTTCCTCACGGCTGTGGATGTAGGGTTGTGTCGAGGCACTGCTGGTGTTCTGGTAGCTTTCGCTTTTTCTGTCGGCATACGAGAGTGAGCCGCTGAGGTGGATGTTCGTCAGCCAGCGTCTGTTGAGCAGCCACTGTAGTTCGAAGTTTCCCCTGAAGGCATTGTCGCGCGTCTTGGCATAGTCATCCATCTCCTCGTCGGGGTCGGCCTCCGAGTTGTAACCCCCGATATTGCCGGTCAGTCCGACGTTCAGCGTCAACGGCATCTCGTTGCGGAAGAAGATGTTCATGTAGTGCAGCGACAGGATGTTCCGTTGGTAGGCTGTATGGGGTGAGGCCGCATCAGAGAACGATCGGGCGTGCTCTAACGAGGTGTTCAGCACGCCGAGGTTCGCCCCCAGGTCGAAACCACGGTTCACGGCTATCATCCGGGTATGCTGGTTCACCTTTCCTTCTACGATGAAGGGCGACTTTCCCTTGCGGGTGTTCACCTTGACCACGCCGTTTGAGAGGTCGCCATATTCCACGGAGGGGATGCCCGTGATCACCTCCACACTCTCGATGTTCGAGGCACTCACCGTACGTGTCGATGCCGCCATTGTCTCGCCTGTCGAGGCATTGTTGTCGAGGCGCACCCCGTCGATCTCGATGGCCGTACCGAAGGAGGCATTGCCCTTCTCCTGCGTGCCGCTGCGCAGACTCAGACGCTCGTCGCTCATCAGCGTGGCGTTCTCGGTCTTCCCGCCCGGCAATAGGGTGGAGATATCTCCTAAGTTCAGTATCTGCTGGTTGTCGAGTGCCGTCCGGTCGATGGTGTAACTGGTTGTGCTCTCGTTTTGCTTTCGCTTGGCCGTCACGGTCACCTCGTCGAGCTTCAGCGTCTCCTGCTTCAGTCGCAGCACCATGTCGTTCACCGAGCGGGTGATGGTCATCGGCCACGTGTTTTTCCTGTATCCTAAGCATTGCACGGTCAGCGTCACCTTCCCCTTTGGCACGTCTTTGATCGTGAACTTGCCGTCGCCGTCGGTGATGGCCCAGAGACCGTTCTCTGCCAGCAGGATGCTGGCATACTCCACAGGCTTGCCGTTGTCGTAGTCCTGCACCTTACCGGAGATCACAACCAACTGACCTCTGACTGGCAAAGCCGCCCAAAGGAAAAGTACGATCGAGACAATAGTTCTGGCTCTGTTCATGATCGGGTGCAAAGGTACGCCTTTTTTTTGAGTTATCCAATACCTAATGATAGGTATTTTCATTTTTTTTGTTTGAGTTTCATCATTTTTTTGTTGGGGTTTTCTGTTTTTTTTTGTACCTTTGTCCGCGGAAACTAATTTAATTCATCAAATATGAGAAGATTTTTATCCTGTTTATGCGTGCTGACAGTCGCGCTAACCATGGTGGCACAGACGTTGCCACAAGATCCAACCATCCGTAAGGGCAAGCTGAAGAACGGCATGACCTATTACATTCGTCATCATGCGAAGGAAGCTGGTTTGGCGGACTTCTATATAGCCCAGCGCGTGGGTAGTATCCTGGAGGAGCCCCGCCAGCGTGGACTGGCCCATTTTCTGGAGCACATGGCCTTCAACGGTACGAAGAACTTTCCCGGCAAGGGCAAGCGCCTCGGCATCGTGCCCTGGTGTGAGACCATCGGCGTAAAATTCGGAGCCAACCTGAATGCCTATACCTCTATCGACCAGACCGTCTATCACATCGGCTCTGCTCCGTTGCGACGGGAGGGCATCATCGACTCTTGTCTGCTGGTGCTGCACGACTGGAGCCACTACCTGCTGTTGGAGGATGAGGAGATCGACAAGGAGCGGGGCGTCATCCACGAGGAATGGCGTACACGACGCGCCGGGATGGCCGTACAGCGACTGATGGAACAGGCCATGCCGAAGATCTATAAAGGTACGAAATATGAGGACTGCATGCCGATCGGATCGATGGACATCGTAGACAACTTCCCCTATCAGGATTTGCGCGACTATTATCAGAAGTGGTATCGTCCCGACCTGCAGGCCATCATCGTGGTGGGTGACTTCGACGTCGATAAGATGGAGAAGAAGATCAAGAAGACTTTCTCATCTATCCCCATGCCCAAGAATGCGGCCGAGCGTATCTACTACCCCGTGAATGACAATGATTCGATGATTGTGGATATTGAGCGGGATGTCGAGCAGCCTATCGTGCTCTGTCACATCTACCAGAAACGGGATGCTACACCCGACAGTGAGAAGAACACGGTCAAATATCTGCGCGACAACTATGTGGACGGACTAATCCGTTCGATGCTCAACGACCGTCTCTCGGAACTGCGCCAGTTGCCCGTTCCGCCTTATCAGAGTGCTACCGGACGGGCTTCACAGTTCTTCCTCAGCCGCACGAAGGATGCCTTCTCCATCAGTATCAGCTGCAAACAGGATAATATCCTCGGCGGTATCATCGCTGCCGTGGGTGTGGCAGAGCGTGCCCGTCAGCACGGCTTTACCCAGTCGGAGCTCGACCGGGCCAAGAAACTCGTGCTGAATGCGGCCGAACGCCGGGCGAACATGAAGGACGACTACCGTAACTCGCACTTTGTGAATGAGTGCGTGAACAACTTCCTCGAAGGGGAGCCCCTGCTGACTGTTGAGTATAAACTGGAAAATACCCGCAAGCTCGATCAAGAGGTGACGCTGGCAGAGGTGAATGCAGCGGTCAAGGAAATGATCACCGACAAGAACCAGGTCGTTGTGATGTATGCAGCCGACAAAGAGGGCTTTGAGATTCCGACGGAGCGACAGATTGAGCAGGTGATCCTGGCCACCCAGCAGCAGGCTTATGCGCCCTACACCGAAGCACAGGTGGCAGAGACACTGGTGAGTCAGTTGCCGGCACCAGGCAGCATCGTCAGCGAGAAGCCCTGGCGACATGGCTTTACCGAACTAACCCTCTCCAATGGTATGAAGGTGTACACCAAGAAGACCGACTATGAGGCAGATGCCGTCTCGATGCGTATGCAGGCTGACGGAGGAACATCACTCTACGGCGATGAAGATATCCCCAACTTCAGCCTGATCGCCAGTGCCGTCACGGAGGCAGGTGTCGGACAGTTCGATGCCGTCACCCTGCGCAAGATGCTGACCGGTAAGAGCGTCCGCGTATCCCCCTCAGTGGGCAGCAAGGGACAGTCCATCAGTGCCAGCTCGTCGACGAAGGATATGGAAGCGATGTTCCAGCTGGTTTGGCTCTATTTCACACAGCCACGCAAGGACACAGTTGCCTTTGCCGCACTGATGAACCGTAACTATGCGTTCCTCGCCAACCGCAATGCCTCGCCCAAGGTGGACTATAGCGACTCTATCCGTGCCGTCCTCTACGGACACCATCCGCGTGTGGAACCCGTCACCCAGAAGACGCTCGACAAGGTGAGCTATGACCGCATCTTCGAGATCTACAAGGAGCGGTTTGCTGATGCCTCCAACTTCAAGACCGTCATTATCGGCAATTACGACGAGCAGCAACTGCGCCAGCTGCTTTGCCTGTATCTGGCGCCGCTTCCCGCTACCGGCAAGCATGAGCAGACCGACTATCGTAACATCCCGCGCATCGTAGACGGTCAGAAGGTGGTGAAATTCTCCAAGAAGCAGGCCACGCCATTGGCCAATGTCAGTATCTTCCTGACGGCCGACGTGCCCTTCACGCCACAGAGTGACCTGGAACTCGACTTCCTGAAGCGCTGCCTCTCCATCGCCTATACCGATTCCGTACGTGAGGAGAAGGGCGGTACCTATGGTGTCAGCGTCGACTTCGAGCTCGATCGCGACGATCAACCCAACGCCACGATGAAGATCTCCTATAATGCCGATCCGCAGCGCTATGAGGAGCTGAATCCCATCATCTACCAGCAGCTGCAGAACATCGCCGACCGAGGCCCGTCGGCCACATCGATGCAGAAGGTCAAGGAGTATCTGGTGAAGCAGTATGCCCAGGTGGCCATCACCAACGACTACTGGAGTTACGTCATCTGGCATGAGATCGACGATGATACCGATTTCGACCTCGACTATTGTAAGATGGTTGAGCAGATGAAGGCTGAGAACATACAACAGATGGCACGGAAGCTGCTGGCCGCCAAACGTTGTATTGAGGTTACGATGCTGTCTGAATAAATATTGTCTACGACGAATATGACGAAAAAGTTTCTATACATGGCTGTCCTGAGCATGATGGCAGCCACAGCTTCCGTCTCGGCGGAGGAGAAGGAAATCGTCAGTCCTGACGGTCAGGTGACTGTCAAGGTGAGTGACGAGGGCGGAAGTCCCAAGTATCAGGTGAGCCTCGGCGGCTTGGTGTTCATCCAACCATCGGCGTTGGGTCTGAAAATGAACTTCGATGATCTGACGCAGGGTCTGACGATGACGGCCTGTGACGTGAGCAAGTTTGAGGATGAGTACTGGCTGAAGACCACGAAGCAGAGTCATGTGAAGGTAGAGGCCACAGAGGCCGTGTGCCGTTTCGAGAAAGACGGGCGCCAGGCATTGGATGTCATCTTTAGGGTGACGGGTCGTGACGTGGCCTATCGTTACAAGGTCTATCCCAAGAAGGTGCGTGGCGGCGAGACGCTGGCAGGAGTTGTAGAAAGCGAAGCCAGCAGTTTCGTGATGCCTGAGGGAACCACTACGTTCCTCTGTCCGCAGATGAAGCCGATGACAGGCTTTGCCCGCACGGCTCCGAGCTACGAGACGGGCTATACCCTCGACGACGCGATGGGCAAGAACGGCTGGGGATCTGGCTATACCTTCCCCTGCCTGTTTAAGACGCCTGGCGGTTGGGTGCTCCTTTCAGAGGCTGGTACGGATGGCAACTATGTCGGCTGCCGCCTGCAGAATGAGGGTGGGGCTCTGTATCGCATCGGTTTCCCGTTGGCAGAGGAGATGAACGGCGTCGGCTCTGTGACCCCTGCCGTATCGCTGCCCGCTGTGACCCCTTGGCGCACCATCACCCTCGGCGAGACGCTGAAGCCCATCGTGGAGACCACC
>JAEETC010000259.1 GCA_016286585.1 Prevotella sp.
CCCAGATGCTGCAATGGATGCTGGCTCCGAATGACCCCCGTGATTTCACAGCCACATTCTACAACACCGTTGACGGCTCCACCATGAAGGAACTGAAGGGCACGGGATGCTATTGCATCAACTACAAGGAGAGCTGGGAAGACGGTCAAGAGCATTTTGAGGAAATGGAAATCGTGTGCCAGAAGCTCGAGAATGGCCCCGTCGCTTTCGAAAATCCCTGGAAGTAAGCGAACGAACTCGACGCGTAGCGTCAAATAAACAATTAAGCATATTTACTCAATATGAGGGAGTGTCAAAAATGACACCCCCTCATGTATTTTATGATGCATTGTTGAACCCTGTCTTCCTTCGGTTCTCCTGATATTTTGATATGTTGATATTTGGCATCTACAATCCCATACTATTGATTTTCCTGTATTTCCTCTTTATATGGCCATCTTGTACGAACTCCTCTTCTTTTTCAATCATATTGCCTTCTATAAGGCGCTTGATTTTCGAGAATGCCGAAGCCTCGTTATGATAGCCGAAACACCTATTGACATCTTCCACACAAAACACCTCCGGCAGTCGGTTGTAGCCGTCCACGGACTTCTGCTGATGCCGCTTGCCCGTGATCTGCACGTCGTTGTTCATGTCGTCGAAATACTTCTCAGCCATCACTCCGAAGAAGTGCTGTTGCGTGGCGTACTGGATGCGGGCCATGAGTTCCGTGAGCTTCCAGTCCGTATCATCCACCTCATAGGTGCCCTCCCAGAACTTCCCCTCCTGGTGCAGGCTCCCGTAGTGGCGCATGTCGATGAAAGGCACGGAGTAGTTCAGGGCGTGATACGGCACGCGCTTCAGCATGAGCTCGTTGGCCTCCGAATCATCCTCTTCACAGTCAGCCATGCGGTTGCTCGTCCAGTCATAGAGTTTCTTCACCAGCGGTTTCACGGGCAACTGTCCTGCACGGCAGTCGAGCTTGAAGGCCCAGGTCTTCATGCGTTCCAGACGCTCCCAGTCGATGGTCTCCTCTTCCTCGTAGTCAATCATCTTATAGTTCGTCTTAGGCATGGGGATTACGGTAAGACGGGTACTGAGACCAGATCCGAAGTTTTTCTCATTCACCTTCTTCTTCAGGGCTATGGGCGTGCCGGAGTAGATATAGTTCCATGTCACACGGAACTCATCCACGGGCGAATCCGAATTCTGATACATTTGTCCGTCCTTCTCATTGTGGAAGGCCTTCAGCTCCATGGCCTGTTTGTTGATCCATGAGCCTCCACTCTGCAGCATGATCGAATTATCCAGCTCCGTGTCGAAGGTGAACATGTGGAGCTGCATCTCCTTACCATCCACCGTTTCCTTCGCATTGAGCATATCCTCGATAAGCTGGCCATTAGAAGTACGGGATGGGTGAATGCGGATGATGCCCTGGGGCTTGTCCTTGCCTTCCTTGTTGGCAGCTTTCTTCTTCGTATCCTTTTTATAACGGTTCAGCGCAGACTTGCCGGCCTTGTCCGCAGCCTCTATGGGTGCTATCAGTATCTCGCAGATGTCATCTGCCATCGACTTGTTGGAGGCAGGATGACCTATGATATATAAGGAACAATTGAGTCTGCGATCCACGTAGGCACGATGATAAAACCTATATGTGCATCTGGTCATGAGTGTCATCAGCGCCCCACCGGCGGTAAACACCGCAGCAGGATACTGAGGTCTCTTCAGCCCGGCACACACATCCCGCAGCAATGGGAAGTCATCAAACAGCGCCTCTATCTCTGCGCCCCAAGCGTCAAGCTGGGCATACATGCTCATGCCATCAGCCTCGTCCCTTTCGGCGTTCACGCCCTTGACCACTTCCTGATACGTGCGTCCTGCAACCTTTCTCACCGCTTCCAGCATGGCCTTGGATGGCAGCGAGCTTGCATACTTCTTTTCCTTCTCCGCGACGCAGCCCGCCGCTGATTCCACCGTCTGGGCCACATTCTCATCTCTTTCCTCAATGATCTCCTTAACCCAGGGCTGAGCCTCGACGATACGCTGCACCAGTTTCTTGTCGCCGTCGAGCATGAGCAACAGGTCTGTTGCGAGTTTAAGACTCTCGTTGTGACGATTACTGTCTGCTGCACAAGGCAGCTTGCCTGCATACCTGCAATCAATAATAGACTGTACATCATAGCCTCTCCACATTAATTTTTCTGCATCGGACTGACTCGGACTTTCTCGGACATCTGTCCCTCCCTTTTCCGAGCCGCCCTTCACGCCCTCCACTCGCAAACCATCCACTGGGCCGCCCTTCCCAGCCCCTTGTACAGCATCCTGAACGGCCACAACAGCACTCTGAGAATGACGAACAGCAGCAGCATGATCGCTAGAATCGAATTGAAGACGAATCGGCTGAGTTTTCTTTTGGCGGTACTCATCCGTAAACCGCTTGTCAAATGCTTCATTGTAGTAATCAAATAATAGTTCCTCATTAATATAAATAATATCCTCCTCCTTGGGAGCAAAAGAGTTTCTTGTGGCGTCGATGCAGCTCTCATCAGCCTTATAGCCCAGTTTCTGAGCCAATGCGATCTGATTGTCTGCAAGATTGCCCATGCTCACGTCTGCCGTGGCTACGATGCGAATTCCGAATGAGCTGCTGGTGATATGCACAAGAGCAATGCTTTTCATCAGTTCCTTGTCATCCCTCATCTTCCACCACACATCCATGGGATTCTCAATGTGGTCAATGTCCAGCATAAAGAGTCCATTGAGGTGACAGTCTGCTAATCTGCGATGCCTGAACATCCCACCTTTAGCAGTCTGCGTCTTGTCAAACTCCCTGCAGGCGAAGATGAACGCCGGCAGATTATCTTTGACCTCCTGTGCAAAGGCCAGCAGTTTCTCCGCATCCGTTTTCTTCGCCCATGCCTCTTTCGCAGCCTGTCTCTTCAGTCCCTGTTTCTTAACGAGGAACTTCTGAAATTCCGCATTATCCAGCCATGTCTGGATGGCCGCCGTGCCTTGAGTCTTCGACGCCTCTACCGCCGCCAATATGGCACGTCTGGCATCGACCCTCCATCTGGTGCTTGGTTTCTTGACTTGCTCCCAGAACTCTTCCCTTGTGCAGGGAAGAGCCTGAGAAAAATGTGTATTCTCTTGAAATGTAATCATTTTTTTTAGGCTTTTAATTGGTTATTAATCTGTAATTGTCACACTGAACAAGAACGGGATCATCATCTCCTCGTCACTGCAGATCCAGTGGATGAATCGCCGTCCCTCCTCAGTCCATACCAAATAAGTACGCGTATGC
>JAEETC010000260.1 GCA_016286585.1 Prevotella sp.
CCGTCCCATGTCTGCAAGGAGCCGTACATGCCAAAGTAGAACAGCCCATGACTATCCTGCATCATGCTGTTCACATAATTGCTGGCAAGCGTCTTGTCAGACTCGTTCTCTTTCTTAAAGACACGGAATTGGTAACCGTCGTAGCGGTTGATACCGTTACGGGTGGTAGCCCACAGGAATCCATCATGGTCGAGATAGACCTGAGTAACGAAACTACTGGACAGCTGCTGATTGTCAGTTGTAAAGAATTTGCCCATCTGAGCACACACACTCACAGCCAGGCATAGCCCCAATAGTGTTAGTAGTTGCCTTAATTGCATTACATTGAATCAGTTATTCGGGTGCAAAGATAAACCTTTTTTTCTAAACACAATCACAAAATGAAACATTTTATAAAAAAAAAGAAACAACCGTTGTCATTTCTTCTGTTTTTTAGTGGTAACTTTGCCAACGAATTACATTATTAATACTTAAAGTCAATGAATCCACTACCCATTAGAAAGAGAGCCATGCTGTGTGCCTTGCTGTGGCTCACCACTCTGACAGTGGCTATCGCCGCTGACAGATTTGTCGTTTTCCAACCTCAGGCAGATGCCTGGAAACTGGAATCCGTCACCATCGGATATGCCGATGCCGAGCACAGTTGCGTCAAGCTGGCAGCCGCCAACCTGATTGCTGACTTCAAAGCCGTCACTGGCACAGAACCTCTCACCTCTTCCCCCTCACCTCTCACCACTATCCTCATCGGCACCGTAGGTACGAACCCGCAGATTGACCAGTGGGTGAAGCAAGGTGAGCTCCGCGACCTGAAGGGAAAGACGGAGAAGTATATTATCAAGACCATCGGCCAGCAGCTGGTCATCGCTGGTAGTGACAAGCGGGGTACGGTCTACGGCATTTACGAGTTGTCGCGTCAGATAGGTGTCTCGCCCTGGTATTACTGGGCCGATGTGCCTGTAGAGAAGCATCCCTCCCTATATATTAAGAAAGGTGACTACAGCGACGGTGAACCAGCCGTCCGCTACCGTGGTCTGTTCCTCAACGACGAGGCCCCCTGTCTGACAACATGGGTAAAGAATACGTTCGGTACGAATTACGGTGGTCACCAGTTCTATGAGAAAGTCTTTGAGTTGATCCTCCGTCTGAAGGGCAACTACCTGTGGCCCGCCATGTGGGGATGGGCCTTCTATGCCGACGATCCCGAGAACCTGAAGACCGCCGACGCCATGGGTGTGATGATGGGCACGTCGCACCACGAGCCGATGGCCCGTAACCACCAGGAGTATGCCCGCGACCGCAAGGGCTGGGGCGCCTGGAATTACGCCACGAACAAAGAGAACCTCGACCGTTTCTTCCGTGAAGGTATCGAGCGCATGAAGGGTACCGACGACATCGTGACCATCGGCATGCGCGGCGACGGTGACGAGGCTATGGGCAACGGCACCGACACAAAGCTGCTGGAGAGTATCATCAACAACCAGCGCCGCATCATCAAGGAGGTTACGAAGCGTCCCGCTAAGGAAACACCGCAGATCTGGGCTTTATATAAAGAGGTACAAGACTACTATGATGCCGGACTGCGCGTGCCTGACGATGTGACAGTATTGCTCTGCGACGACAACTGGGGTAACGTGCGCCGTGTGCCAAATGCCGAGGAACAGAAGCGCAAAGGTGGCTGGGGACTCTACTACCACGTGGACTACGTAGGTGCCCCCCGCAACTCAAAATGGATCAACGTCACCCCCATCCAGAACATGTGGGAACAGCTGCAGCTGGCCTATAACGGAGGCATCCAGAAGCTTTGGATCCTGAACGTCGGCGACCTGAAGCCCATGGAATATCCCATCCAGTTGTTTATGGACATGGCATGGAACCCCGCCAAGTATCGTGTAGATAATCTGCTCGACCACACCCGCGACTTCTGTGCCGAGAGTTTCGGAGAAGAGCAGGCCTGTGAGGCTTCGCAACTGTTGAACCTCGTTTCGAAGTATAACGGCCGCATCACGTCGGAGATGCTCGATGCCCGTACCTACACCACCCAGGAGTTCGCCCAGGTGGTGGCCGACTATCAGGCTCTGGAGGCCCGTGCCCTCAGACAGTTTATCACGCTGAAGCCCGAAGCCCGCGATGCCTACCGCCAGATCGTACTCTTCCCCATCCAGGCCATGGGTAACATTTATGAAATGTATTACGCCCAGGCCATGAACCATCAGCTGGCTGCCCAAGGCGATCCTGACGCGAACTGTTGGGCAGAGCGGTGCCGTCAGGCCTTTAAGCGTGACTCACTGTTGAATCTGCAATACAACAAGGAGATAGCTGGCGGTAAGTGGGACGGTATGATGATCCAGAAACACATCAGCTACAGGACATGGAACGACAACTATCGCGCCGATGTCTGTCCAGTCCTCAAAGAGGTGGCGACACCTCAGGAAGGACCTGTCTTCTCTGCAAAGGACGGCTATATCAGCATCGAAGCCGAGCACACCTGGAACCGTCAGGATGCCTCAGCCGCAAAATGGACGGTCATCCCCTATATGGGCCGCACTCTTAGCGGCATCGCCCTGATGCCCTACACTGCCGGCACAGACAACGCCTCCCTCACCTATAAATTCTCAACTTTCAACTCTCCGCTCTCAACTTTCAACTCTCAACTCTCAACTCTCAACTGTCACATCGTGACCAAGTCCACCCTCGATTTCCTCGACAAGGGCGGACTCATCTACGACATCTCCATCGACGGTGGCCAGCCCGTCAGCGTGAACTTCAACAGTAACCTCAACGAGAAGCCTGAGAACATCTACAGCATCTACTACCCCACCGTAGCGAGCCGCGTGGTGGAGAAGGAGGTAGAGCTACCCCTCGGCGAGGGTGACATCCACACGCTCACCATCCATCCGCAGGATCCTGGCATCGTGTTCGAGAAGATCGTCATCGACCTCGGCGGCTACCAGCGTCAGTTCCTCTTCGGCAGCGAGTCGCCCAAGACCTATCACAAATAAGAAAGAATGAGAACTTAATAAATTCCCGAAATGCTTGGTCGTTTCGGGGATTTATCGTATCTTTGAGCTTTGCTCGAAGATACTCACGCTCGAAAAAATCCAAATTAATTTGGTTTTTTACTCACTTATTCGTATCTTTGCAGTCGATTATTCCTAAATTGATTAACGATATGAACAAACGAACCCTTTTTGCTGCCTTCTTCGCAGCAACCGCCATGGGTGTCAGTGCCCAGAAAGCGATGAACGCCCCCGCCGGCGGCAAACAGATCAG
>JAEETC010000261.1 GCA_016286585.1 Prevotella sp.
TCGGGATCGTAGAAGTGAACGCTCACCATCACGCGGTTGGCCGCATCGGCAGGCAATTCAAAACTGTTCTCAAGTGCGAACTTCGGACTTGAAGCGTATGCCGGTACACCAATCCAACGCGTGGCGTTATTCCCGCCAGTGGCACGGATGGTGTTCACTACCAGCTGGTTCCACTCGTTGAGTGTCTTATACTGCTTGCCACCATCTTTCAGGTTGTCGCCCCATCCCCAGTTACCGTCTTGGATTTCGTTGAACGACTCGAAGAACAGGAAGTCGCCTTTACCCTTAAAGGCCTCGGCTATCTGGGTCCAGGTCTTCTCGATGCGGTCTTTCATGCTATCGTTGATGATATTGTTATTGGCAGCTTCCTTGATATCCTGCCAATATTCATCGTGGTGCATGTTCAGAATCACATTGAGACCTGCGGCCTCTGCCCAATCCACATTCTGTCTCACATCGGCCATATAAGTGGCGTCGATGGTCCATGGGTCGGCGGTCTGGTAGTTACCCCAGGTCACACAAATACGCACGGTGCTTGCCCCAGCCTTTTTCAGGTTCTGGTAGAGCATGGCGGTAGGCGTAGCATTATCCCACCAACCCCACTGGTTGGGTTTTCCGTCTTCGCCCGAACTGGTATCGAAGTGGTTGCCCAGGTTCCATCCCCATCCGAGTTTCTTGGTAAGGGCTGTGGCATCGTTATGGATAGGCTTGGCACCCTCTTTGGTGGTAAAGCTGACCTTATAAGCAGGGGCTGAAACAGTTTTGTCGTTCTTATAGACGATGGAACCTTCAGGGATGGTCAGCGTATAGGATTTCCCTTCCTCCAATGTGGGGAGGGTGATGACAACATCCATCGCTGTCGTGCTGCTGGACTGTGCTGAGCACTTTGTGTCGTTCAACGTGATGTTGGCTGATGTGCTGACGGCCACCACATTATTGTACGACAACGTGACCTCCTTCAATTCAGAAGCGACATATTCCGTTCCTTCTGTGATGCTGCACGAACGAAGGTTGATGCTTATTTTGGGTGAAGTCTCTTCGCCATCATTACTATTTCCGTCACATGATGTGAAAGCAATACATGAGAATAGCAAACAGGTGATATAACGAAATATATGCTTCTTCATTGTCGAAATGGTTTTAATGTATGAATAAAAATAGAGCAGAGTGTCCTTGTGTTTAATGGACACTCTGCTCATCAATGATTACTGAAGGACGACCTTCTTCACAAATATTCCTGCACCACAGATGACGAGGCCGCCTTTATTGACAAGCTGATCCAAATCGTCTTTGGTGAGTACGGTCTTAATTGACGTCTCAGAGGGGTCGGGCGATGCATTGCCGTCACTGCCCCAGCCTTTTGTAGAGGGCAGTGCCTCCCAGCTGCCGTTGCCGAAGCGGATGTTGATGTAGCCTACGGATGAGTCTACCTCATAGTACAGCTTCAGTGTCGTGCCAACAGCCACCTTACTCCAGTCGTAGCCACCCCATGAGAGGTCACCCATACCTGCAGCCCAGCTTCCTAAGGCGAAATGACCGCTCCAGATGGTAGTCTCGAGGATGGAGAGTGTGATCTTCGTGATGGTGAAGAAGGCACCGCAGATGACCAGACCGCCATTCTTGACCATTTCGTCAATCATAGCCTGAGTCAATGTGACAGAGAACTTGGTGTCTGCTGCTGTCAACGGATTCACATCGGCTGTACCTGGCAGCGCAGCCCACGAGCCGTTGCCGATACGGATCTGCGACCAACCTTCAGACATGTCAGGAGTGAGGTAGACGGTCAGTACCTGACCAGGCTTCACCGTCGACCAGTCGTAGCCACCCCAGGCCAGTTCCTGCATGCCGGCGTTCCAGTTGCCGATGACGAACTTTCCTGCCCAGATTGTGGTCTCTGGAGCCTCGCTGTACATGGAGATCTTATCAGATTCAACGCTGTAGTTGTCGTGCTGTACAAGGGTAACCTTACCATCACCCATACCCTCAGGAACGACGAAGCTGATTTCTGTAGCGCTCTGGGTGAACTGGCCTTTCTTGAGAGGATTGTCGATGGCGGGAAGTATCAACTGGGTGATGCGATCCAGTTTGTTACCCTTGATGGTAATCGTCTGTCCCACCTTCACATCCTTCACAGGACTGGTGCTGCTGACAGTGGCCAGAGGAACAGTGATATTCACAGAAGTGGTAAGACCTGAGGCCGAGTTGAGCGTGACAGTACCAGAAATGGTGTTAGTGGGAACAGTCACGTTGATAGACTTGCCATCGTTAGCTACCTGGAACGGAACATCTGCAACAGCCGGGAAGTCGATGCTTGAAACGAGGTCGAGGTTCTCACCCGTGATGGTGATGGTCTCGCCAAACTCAGGATTAGCATTTGAGACGCCCGTAGCCTTAGCTGCGTCTACATTGAGTGTTCCGATCAGCGTGTTCTCAGCACCATCCGAACCGTCGTTGTAAGCCACTTCACCCGTCTTTGCCTCCATGGGCACACGGACCTGAATCTCTGTACGGGTATTCTTCACGAAGTCCTCTGCATTGACGGTCACATGGTCGAAGAACACCACCTGACCGATGTTCCAGACATATTCGCCCTTGATGGTCAGTACATCGCCAGGATGTACCGGATCGGGAGACATAGAAGACACCTTGATCTCTTCGACAAAGGTGATATTAGAAGCCGATACGATGGTCTCGCCGTTATTAGTCACCAGACGAAGCTTGCCGGGCACACATTGGTCGGGAATCGTAACGGTCATCTCCTCAGAGCTCTGAACAGAGAAATCTCCGTTGACATAGGTCGTGGCGGGCGTGAGTTTCTGGTTACCCTCAGGGAAGAGCACCTCTTTCACCTGATTCAGTTGAGTACCTGTAACACGCATGGTCGCTCCACGGGTGATAGGCATAGGACCGAAGCCCAGGATATTCACACCGCTCTTATTGTACTGGTTGGTGTCGAGGTCGTCCTCGCTACAACTGGTAAAACCGGCAGCGAGCACCAGTGCAGCCATCGCCAATACTGATATTTTCCGATATAGTTTCATAATTATCAATTTTCAATTATCAATTATCCATTATCAATTTTAATAAGCTACCGCACGGATATTGTCGATACGGATGATAGGATGACAGGTGGTGCCACTGGTCACACCGCTCCAGATAAACAAGGTCAGACCAGTGAAGCAGTCTGCAGTCAGAGGTGTGCCGGCCACTGTTCCGTCGTTCTTATACTTGAAGGTAGACATCGGAATAGTGACTGTCGTCCA
>JAEETC010000065.1 GCA_016286585.1 Prevotella sp.
GCCGTCGACACCAACCATGGCATGTTTGGCATATTCCACCATGATCTCCTTGGTGCGGAACGGGTGCACACTGCGATGGTTGAGGAAGCGTCCCGTCACCAACAGCCATACACCTTCAATCAGCTGCACCATCTCAGGATGATAGACCACGCTGACATCGAGCATGCCGTTATAAGGAACGGCGTTGGGGGTCTGTCCGTAACCAGGACCACTGCCTATGCAGACTGTCATCACCTTCCGATCGATGACATCGCTGTTGATCTTCAGTTTCATCTTATACTCCATACGATGGAAGAGCATGACAAACAGTGACGAGATAAAAGACAAGGTACGGGAACCGAACAGACGACGGGTCTGCCGGCGCAGGTTCATAATGTCGGCGGTCATGCCAATGTTAATGCAGTTCAGGAAATAACGGTGACACTTCTCCCCCTTGGCATTTGAATAGCGGATACATCCCAGATCGACCTTACGCACACGGTGCTTTATCAGCCAGTCTACCGTCTGATCAATATCATCCTCATTGAACTCCCAGAATCGGGCGAAGTCATTCATCACGCCGTTGGGTATCACCCCTAAGGCGATACTGTCACGAACCTCCTTCTCTTCCATCATCAGGCAGTTCACCGCGTCGTTGAGCGCAGAATCGCCACCTACGATGACAATGGTCTTATAACCGTTGGAGATCATCATCCTGACGAGACGCTCCACACTATCGGAATTCTCACTCTGCACCATGTCATACTGCACTTGACGTGCATGTAGTACCTCGCTGATCTTCTCCCAGCGTTTACGCGGGTTGCAAAATCCTGTCTTTGGGCAATACAGGATGCCCCATCTATTTGTATCTTCCATCTTCATTCGTTTAACACGACATTATGACTCATCGTCTGTTATCAATTGTTTGATGATCTCTATCTTTTCATCCATCGGGAGGGTGGCGTCTATCCAGTTGATCTTGCCCCCCCGTCGTTCCATCCCCCGGAACCAGGTCATCTGACGCTTAGCAAACTGGTGGATGGCAATCTCAAGTCGGGTGAACATCTCGTCATAGGAGGTCTGTCCCATCAGATATTCAGTCACGAACTTATATTCCAAGCCATAGTAGATCAGGTCTTCGGGCGAGATGCCCTCTTCGAGTAGGGCCTTCACCTCATCGACCATTCCCTCATCAAGACGGGCCTTCAGCCGCCGGGTAATCTTCTCACGGCGCAGTTCACGGTCGATGTCGATTCCGATGATGATGCTATCCACCGGCGGGAGTTCGCGGCGTGGTGTAGGATGTTCTATATTATAGGTCTCTATCTCAATGGCCCGGATGGCTCGCTGACAGGAGTCTACATCGGTGGTATTGTGCATGTTTGAACCTGTCTTCTGCTTCAGTTCTGTCAACATCTGCGTCAATTCGACCAATGTCTTGCCTTCCAGACGATCGCGCAGTTCCTGGTTCTGAGGTACGGGCGACAGATGATACCCTTTCAGCACGGCCTCAATATAAAGACCCGTTCCTCCGCAGAGAATGGGCACCTTGCCCCTACTCCGGATATCCTGATAAGCATCGAAGAAGTCCTGCTGGTACTCAAAAAGGTTGTACTTCGTGCCCGGCTCCCGGATATCTATCAGGTGATAGGGTATCACAAAAGAACCGTCCCTCTGTGATACCATGTAGTCCTCCAAATCCTTCCCCGTTCCGATATCCATCCGACGGTACACCTGCCGGGAGTCGGCTGAGATGACCTCTCCGTCAATCTCCACCGCCAGCCGTGCTGCTACGGGTGTCTTCCCCGAAGCTGTCGGACCTAATATCGTAATCATCTTCTGCATCTACTTATTCCGCATAGTCAGACATATTCAATTGAGCACCGTCACGATACCGGAAGTATCCCTTTCGCAGAGTGATGGGACCTTCATAGCCTGCGCCGTTATAGAGATGACGGATTGTACAACCACCCGTCAAGTCGCCATTCTGGTCAAGCTGCAGATGGAGATACAGTCGCTTCTTCGGATGAACAGCCGGCACCTCTTCATTGACCCATAGTTCAGTGCCGTTGAAAGTGACTTCGGGATGGTCGAAACCATCAAGGCGATAGATGGTACACTCCGTACATTTCAGTCCATGGGAGGTCATCTCAAAACTGAGCAACAGTTCCGGACAGTTCTCACCAACCCAGCCCCAGGATCCTACGAGTTCTTTGGCCTTCTCGCGAGCCTCCAGACCATCACGGATGATACTACGCAGTGCCTGTTTGTCATCCTCTCCGTCTTCTGAAGGATTGAAGTCGTCCACATACCAGTCATCCCGTTCATAGTAGAGTGCGATGGTCGTCTCATGGTCAACGAAATTGTGGATAATCATGTCCACCAGAGCCGTTGAGTCGGTGATATTATAAACTCTCATCACCTTGTAACTCCAGTCGTCAGAGTAATCCTGCCCACACACCCAATGGTCGTAGTCGTACAAGATGTCACCCGTCTCTTCACACAAAAATGAAGCCTCAGTCATCAAAGCATAGTATCGCTGAGAGCAACAGGCACTGTCGTTCATATATTTGTAAATCGTGTCGATGCGTTGACAGATATACACATCTGAATGCCTGTAAGCCTCCATGTCAACGATAGAGTCAACCGTCAGAGTGTCTGCATCACTAACAATAGTACCCGTCTTGTTGCCACAACTCAACGCAAGCGCTACAACCGATATGAAAAGAAACAATTGCTTCATGACCTCATTCTTTCAATTCCTACACATCAGGGCCAATAGGCTTCTTCCGTTGTCCTGGGATGAAGTTGCCGTCATCCCCCCATTTACAGTCGTTATCCGGCTCTTTCAGCCGTGCCCTCGCACCAATGACAGGATGGTAGATCTCACAGCCGAAGAGTGTGATGTCCTCATCACTTGTGAACAGGGGGGCATCAGCCCAGTTGGCAAAGAAACGGCATCTCGAGAACGATGTGTTCTGACTGCCCCGATTCGTAATCAGCTCATATTCGCGATTACTGAAGAAATCACAATCTTCGAAGGTCACAGCGAAGGAACTGTACAGTTCCATGATGCCATAGGTGCAGTCGTGGATATTGGAACGACGGACTGTCAGTGTGTTAGTCTCACGGGCTACGATGCCGTAAGTACCGCAGCCATAGAGATCACAGTTGGAAATATCAATATGATGACCGCCCGTCACACCGATGACACCACCATCGCAATAGCCGCCTTCGGTATGGCCGATCGTCAGATTCTCCACCTTACAGTTTTCACAGTCTATGAAATTCAGGCAGAAGGAATAGCGGGGATCCACCTCAATGCTAGAGTTCTTCTTACCACAGATGACAAGGTTACGGAAGTTCTTCAACGTGAGTTGATGGCCGTCGTTGGCATATTCGCTGACGATAACAGGACTGTCACCACCCCGTTCGGCAATGGTCACCCAGGCACGGCCAGGGATTCCTGAAAACTGATGCTCCTGTTCTAGGATGCGTGAAAGATTCAGATGTACGTCTTCGCCAACCTGAATGGTACGGTCGTTGCCAAGTGCATTGATTAACTGTTCCTCTGTGGTGACTGTTATGATACCATCAACGGCTCCGACCATCTTTGCAGCAGGCGTAGCATTCTCATAACGCACACGGTTTTCATCGCTGACGGCCTCCTCGCTCTTCAACAATTGGATGTTCGTCATCTCGATGATACTCAGCTTGATGCTGCTGTTGTCTGCTACCGGTTGATACCAAGGCTGACTGCCGAAATGATCCTTCAGGTCCTTAGACTGGAACTTCCAACCATGACGGGCCAGGATTTCATTGCGCATCAGACGTAGTTGTGGCTTTGAGAAACGCCCCAGGTAATGGGTGTTCATCAGGAAGTTCTGCAGCATCCAACTGACATCGCGCTCATCGGCAATCTTCTCCTGAGCCACACAGTTCTTGAGGTTGTCGGGTGTCAATGTCAGCGTATAGCAACAGTCTCCGTTAGGTTTCCGGACAGCCAGAAAGTTCATACCCTCCTGTCGGACGTAGTCCACCCGCCAGCCTACCTCGCCACGGATGAACAGCCAACCCTGGGCATTAGCTGACGCCAGCAAATACCGTCCTTCCGTCTGCGGAACCTTCTTCAACAGGAACTGATCGCCGCCCATTTCCATACTTTCGCCTTCCATCCTGACATTGCCTGCGTCATTCACATGGGCTGTATAAAGCCGCTCTCCATCCCACCAGCGGGAACCGTCTTTGATATTCTGTGCAAACGAAGTAAGTAGTGAAAAATGAAAAGTGAACAATATCACCACTCCTTTTATCAGAAACCTATTATTCTGCATAATCTTCCTTGTTTTTGTTATCATTCTCAATATACACTTACCCTACCAGAGAATCCATTAAAACTCCCGGTTCATTAGTTTGTCAAACGCATCTTTCAGATCATTCGACAGTCTGGCAGCGAAGACCTCATCCATCTGTTTCTCACCCTTCACCACCTCGTGGAAGAATCCGCCTGCCCCCCAATAGTAGCGCGTCTCATCATTCTGACTCTTCATAAAGAAGAACACCAGACTGCCTTTATCGAAGAGCATTTCCTCATAATACTCCCTGGCACCCACATTATACTTTCGGGTAATGAAGGATGGAGTATAGTAGACATTACCAAGATTCTCATCAAACTCACCACTATAGAAATAATGTGTGACATCTTTGATAGGGCCTGCGCCCGGAGCCATGTAATCACTTGTCACCACCGTCTCGTTAAGCGGTATCTCTGCCTTCTTGCGGTCCTCAATGGCCTGTTTTGCCTCGGCATAGAGTTTTCGGATCTGAGCTAACTGTCCCTCCTGTGCTGATGATACCACCGGCCATAAGAACAAGGTTAAGACAAACAAGACTTTTCTCATACGCGTACCTTATTTATATAATAACTATTTCTATTACATGCCGATTTTGGTACGAGAGGAAAAGCCTGCGGCGAGGTCGTCGGCTGTGAGTTCCGTCAAAGCTTCCTTACTCAGTCCCTCTCGTCCTCCGAGACGGTTAGCCTGTGCCTGAATGGCCTTTTCAAAGACATTTCTGGCAAAACGGGCATTACCGAAGTTACGGTCTTTCTTTGCAACAACATTCTCGAATTGCTCTCTGAGGTAGTTCTCTGTTTCGTCAGACATGGTGTACTGATTCTTTTTCATATACATCTTGAAGATGTCTGACAACTCTGAGGGGGAATAATCGGGAAAGTCGATATAGCGATTGAAACGCGACTGCAGTCCGGGGTTTGAGTCGATGAAGCGCTGCATCTCGTCTTTGTAGCCGGCAACGATCACCACCAGTCGGTCGCGGTAGTCCTCCATACGTTTCAAGATGGTGGAGATAGCCTCCTGCCCATAGTCATTGCCACCACCCTCCGGCACAAGTGAGTAGGCCTCATCAATGAAAAGCACACCGTCAAGGGCCTTCATGATCACCGTGTCTGTCTTAGGTCCTGTCTTTCCGACATACTCGCCCACCAGTCCAGCACGGTCTGTCTCGACGGTATGTCCTTTCTTTAATACACCAAGATCCTTATAGATACGACCCACGATACGGGCCACTGTAGTCTTACCTGTACCTGGCGAACCATAGAACACGAGATGATAAGACACCTTTGCCGTTTTCAACCCTTGTGCCTCGCGCTGCTTCTGAAGTTTCACAAAGTTGGCCAGCGACCGCACCTCCTGCTTCACAGAGTTCAGACCAATCAGGCCGTCCAGTTCTTCATAGGGATCGCTCTCTAAGGGCTCATTGACGATGACGGAATCTTTCTTCTCCACCTGTTCAGTCTGCTGGTTATCTCCATCTGCCGTTTCCGTCTTCTCTTCATCATCCGCAAAGATAGCCACCGCTATACAGAGGATGACGAAGCCGATGCTCAAACAGCCGCAGCCTTTGAAAACCTTACCCATTACTTGCTTATAGTCACTCATATCCTTATAGTTTTGATTTATCTGTTGATTCCTTTTGGGTGCAAAGATACATAAAAAAAGCCGTCCGACAAAATCGGACGGCAATTATTTTCAATTGCTAATTATCAATTACAATTATTTGAGCTCAGCGAGATACTTAATGGTGCGAACCATCTGAGAAGTGTAAGAGTTCTCATTGTCGTACCAAGCAACAACCTGTACGAGAGAGTTGCCATCACCGATCTTAGAAACCATGGTCTGGTTAGCGTCGAACAGTGAACCGAACTTCATACCGATGATGTCGCTAGAAACGAGCTTCTCCTCAGTGTAACCGAAGCTCTCGTTGGTGGCGGCCTTCATGGCAGCGTTGATACCCTCAACAGTCACCTCACCCTTCACAACAGCGTGCAGGATAGTGGTAGAACCTGTAGGAGTCGGAACGCGCTGGGCAGCACCGATCAGCTTACCGTTCAGCTCGGGGATAACGAGACCGATAGCCTTAGCAGCACCAGTAGAGTTAGGAACGATGTTCTGAGCACCGGCACGAGCACGCTGAACATCACCCTTGCGCTGAGGACCGTCGAGAATCATCTGGTCACCAGTATAAGCGTGAACAGTGGTCATGATACCGCTCTGGATGGGAGCGAAATCGTTCAGAGCCTTGGTCATAGGAGCCAGACAGTTCGTGGTGCAAGAAGCAGCAGAGATCACGGTGTCGGCGGGAGTCAGGGTCTTGTGGTTCACATTGTAAACGATAGTGGGCAGATCGTTGCCGGCAGGAGCAGAGATCACAACCTTCTTAGCACCAGCGGTCAGGTGAGCAGAAGCCTTCTCCTTAGAAGTATAGAAACCTGTGCACTCGAGAACGACGTCAACGTCCAGCTTACCCCAAGGCAGCTCAGCAGCGTTAGGAATAGCATAGATGGTAATCTTCTTGCCATCAACAACGATGAAGTCCTCACCAGCCTCAACAGTGTGCTTGTTCTCACCGAACTTGCCACAGAAACCACCCTGAGCGGTGTCATACTTCAACAGATGAGCAAGCATCTTCGGGCTTGTCAAATCGTTGATTGCTACTACTTCATAACCTTCAGCCTCGAACATCTGACGGAAAGCGAGGCGACCAATACGGCCAAAGCCGTTAATAGCTACTTTTGTCATTTTACTTTGTTATTTAAATGGGTTATACCTAAAAATATCTACTTTTTTTATGCCTTTTGAAAACTTTTTTCCTTTTTCGGATGCAAAGTTACGAAATATTTCTTATATTTGCACTCAGTTTCATACTAAATTAAAGTGAAAAGTGAAAAGTAAAAAGTGAAAAGACTCTAAATTGCAGTTGACAAGTCGGAGATTGCAAAACGAAGATTACAATTCACCATTAAATATTAACATTAAAACTTAGAAGTATTATGGGATTTATTAAAGAATTCAAAGAGTTTGCCATGAAGGGCAACGTAATGGACATGGCAGTCGGTGTGATCATCGGCGGAGCCTTCGGTAAAATCGTCAGTTCACTGGTGGGCGATGTGTTGATGCCACTTATCGGCAAGCTCACTGGCGGAGTAAGTTTCGTTGACCTCTTCGTCAACCTCGGCGACGGCAATTTCAATACGCTGGCTGAGGCCAAGGAGGCAGGAGCTGCCGTATTCGCTTACGGACAGTTCATCCAGAACATCATCGACTTCCTGATCGTCGCCCTCTGTATTTTCCTGATGATCAAGGGTATGAACAAGCTGAGCCGCAAGAAGGAGGAGCCCGCTGCTCCCGCAGAGCCCGAGGCCCCCAAGGGTCCCACGCAGGAAGAGTTGCTCGCTGAGATCCGCGACCTGCTGAAGAACAAGTAATTTACACCTTATTATAATAATATAGGGACGGCAGCCAACGCACCGTCCCTATATTTTTGTCAGAAACTGAAAGATCAGAAGTTAAAGCCGATCGTTGCGTAGAACGTGCCGGTATGGCAAGTGTCGTAAGAATCACGCGAGATGTTCGAAAGACCGAAGTCATAGCCCAACTCCCCATAAAGGAAATCATACTGAACACCACAGCCAACCTTGATACCACCGTCGAAGCGCTGGAAATTCTTATCGTCGAAAGAGCTCTCAGGATGACGGCTACGATCATCGGAATTCTTGATCTTCCCTGCGACGCCTAAGGACAAATAACCTCCGATAAAGGGCTGGATGCTGAATGCACGGTCCACGTTGTAGACGTACTTCATTACCAGTGGTACCTCCAGATAGTCAAGGTTGTAGGTGTATTTCTGCCCCTCATACTGGACTTTACCACCCTTCTCCACATAAGAGAGACCTGTCTCAAAATACACAGGGGAACGATAGGCTACCTGAAAACCAGCCACAGCCCCCACGTTAAAGCCCGTCTTAGCCGAGCCGCTGTCGAGAAACCTGTCGTCAGAGTTCAATGTAGCGAAGTCTGCACCCAGTCGCAATCCATAATACACGTCAGCATAACTGCGATGAGGACTACGAACAACCGGTGGTCTGTTATAATAACGTGGTCTGCCATACTGTGCGAAGGCAGGCACTGTGAGCACGAGGCTCATCAAAGCAATCATCATTCTTTTCATAAGCGTAACTATTTTAATTGGTTCACGCTGCAAAGATAGACCATTCCCACTATAACCAAAAAGGATTTCCCCTACCCTTGCGTGGGAAAATCCCTAAAGATAAAATCAAGAGCCCGCTGGTTGGCGGGCTCTCGGATTTGGATGTTACTTGAACTTGTATGGCAGGTCGCCCTTAGCCCAGTTGGTGCCGTCGCCCCAGCCCGGGTTCTGCTCCAGAACACCTTCCGACAGCGTCACCTGATCCTCAGGAATCTTGAAGAAACCGCCACCGGTCTCGTTGTAGCGCTGCATGAAGTCGTTGGTGAAGGCATACACACCTTCGATACCCTGATTCAGGATGGGGTTGCCCACCTGGTTCTTCACCTTCTCCTGTACATCACCCCAACGACGCAGGTCGTTCCAGCGGAGAGCCTCGAAGCAGAGCTCATAGCGACGCTCCTTCTTCAGACTGGTGAGGCTATAGGGGATATCGGCCAACTTGGCACGCTCACGGACAGCATTCAGACCGCTCTTTCCGTTATAGACAGCCTTACCGTCGGTCAGCTCAGAATGCATCAGCAGCACATCGGCAAAGCGGAGCCAGACGATCGACTGAGTCAGACCCGTCTGACGATTGTTCTCACTACCATAGTAGTAACCATAACTCAGATAGCGACCACTGTGGTCCTCATTGTAGGCCTCGCAGCCAATATACTTCTTAGCCAGCAGGTTGGTGTTCTCCACCTCCTTGGCCTTATCGCCAGGATAGTTGGGAATCTCGACGGCACGGTCACAGATAGAACCTACACGGCGATAGTCGCCGGCATAGTCAGGATCCTCTGCCCAGTCGGTCCATAACTTATAGCACACAGGACCATTGGAATACCCCTGAACAGAGAACGGGAAGGCTGCCTCGGTGGTCTTACGCAATCCGTAGAACTCAACGATACGGTTGTGGCGCAACTGAGAGTCTGCACTCCAACCCGGCTTGTTCGACATCTTGATGGCAAACATGCTCTCCTTGTTTTCATCGGTCTCCCAGTTCAGGCCATTGTCAATGTCGTACTGGTAGTCCTTACCTGTATAAGGATTGGTATACGGCCAGAGGTTACGCTGATCGCTGACGAGACCGAAGCCGCTGTTCTGGATACAATCCTCGAGCCAGGCAGCCACCTGTGACTTCGAGATGCTTCCGCCCTCAGCAAGGGGCAGTTCTGACTTACCGTAGAAGCCAGTATAGAACAGCCAAATACGGGCCATCATACCCTCGGCAGCCCACTTCGAGATGCGGCCTTCGCCAAACTGGGGATACTTGGTAGAGGGACCAAGCTCGATGGACTTCTTCATATCAGAAGCAATCTGGGCGTAGACTTCATCAGCCGTAGCCCTGGGCAGGTTCTGGGGAGCCGTCGACAATACCAGGGGCACTCCATTAAACACCTGAGCCAGATTGAAATAATACCAGGCACGGAGGAAGTAGATCTCACAGAGCAGCTGGTTCTTCTTGTCGCCAGAAGACCATTCCGTCACATTATCAATAGTCTCCAGTGCATTGTTGGCACGGTTGATACCGGCATAGCGCTGCTGCCAGAGGGGTTTCATCCAGTCGACATAGGCGTTCATCAAACGGTCTACGCCCTGGGCGCCAATGTTACTCTGGCTACCACCGCCTAGACGGTCGTCGGATGCGATGTCGAAGATAAAGAAGGGATCCTCCTCCGGGTCAGCCAGGTTGCGGTTCATGACTGAGTAGATGCCGTTCACCATCTGCTCGGCATCGGTCTCGTTGACAGGGAAGTTGGAGGTATCCTTCATCGTCAGGTTTTCTGTGTCGAGGAAATCGTCACAGGCACATAAACCGAAGACGATGCAGATGACGCTGATAAACTGATATATAGTTTTCATAACCTTCATATTATTTAATGATTAAAAGTTGATATTCATACCCACCTGGAACGAACGTGAAGAGGGGTAGTAACCACAGTCGATACCGGAAGCCCAGCTCGTGCCGTTACCGAAGCCCACCTCGGGATCCATACCTGAGTAGCCTGTGAAGCAGAAGAAGTTGCTGAGTGACACATAGAGACGGCACTTCTGCACAGGAAGCTTCGAATAGAGCTTCTTGAAGTCGTAGCCGAGAGAAATGCGGGAGATCTTGAAGAAGTCGGCATCCTCGATCCAGACGCGTGAAATCTCAGACATATTGGCATTCTTACCGTCGGAGAAGCGCGGATACTCGTTGGTGCTGCCCTCTCCGGTCCAATACTTAGTATAGACATCGGTACAGTAGTTGTCATCGGGATGGTCAGAGAACTGACGATAGCTCTTGGCCACCTGCTGTCCGAAGGAACCATAACCGTTGAGACCGAAGTCGAAGCCCTTATAAGAGAGGTTGATGTTGAGACCCATGGTGAAGTCAGGATTCGGGTCACCGATCATCGTCTTGTCGGCATCGCCAGTATCGATCTTACCATTGCCGTTATAGTCGACGAACTTCACGTCACCAGGCTGCAGCGACTCACCCTGCAGGGAGTTCTTCTTGTCGCCGCCGCAGTTGCGGTTGATGTAGTCCTGCAGGTCTTGTTCGTTCTGGATAATGCCTTCCATCTCATAGCCCCAGAAATAGCCGATGGGATAGCCCACCTCCAAACGGTAGAGTTCTGCCGTGTTCTGGGCGATGGCATTGCTGCCGCCATGGATGATACCCTCTGAGTTGGCCAGACGGGTTACCTCGTTCTTGTTATGCGAGAAGTTGAATGAAACACCATAGACGAAGTCCTTGCCGATCTTATCGTTCCAGCTCAACTGCACCTCATAACCCTTGTTCTCGATGTCACCACCGTTGATGTAAGGAGCACCTGTACCGTAAGAGAGTAGCATCGGAGCACGAACCAGCCAGTCCTTGGTGGTCTTCTTATACCAGTCGAAACTGATACCCAGACGATTGCGCAGGAAACGGGCATCGAAACCTAAGTCGAGCTGCTCAGAGGTCTCCCACTTCACGTCCTCGTTAGGAAGAATATTGGGATAGGCACCTATACCGGGATTGTCCTTGCTGTCGAAATAATAAGGATCATCGAAAGCGACGGTTGCCAGATACTGGAAGCTGGAAATGTTACAGTTACCGTTCTGACCCCAGCTGGCACGTAACTTCAGGAAGTCGAGCCACGATTTAGTGCTCTCCATGAAATTCTCATTGCTGATTACCCAACCAGCCGATACCGAGGGGAAGTAACCCCAGCGCTTGCCACGGGCGAAGTTCGAGGAACCATCGGCACGAAGCACAAGCGACAGCAGGTAGGTCTCGGCATAGTTATAGTTGACACGTCCGAAGAACGACGAGAGGGCTCCCTGTGATTCGGGGCTACCGCCGATGGAAGTGTAGGCAGGATCCACCACGTTGGCATTGGTGATGTAGGCGTGGTCGAAAGATCCTGGGAAAAGAGAGTTGGAGTTGGTCACGCTGACGCTATTGCCGTAACCCCATTTCTCAATAGACTGTCCGAGGAGCACGTCCACATTGTGGTTGCCAAACGACTTCACCCAATTCAGGGTATTCTCCAGCGACCAGCGGATAGAATACGACTGGTTCTGGCTGATATCATCGTTAGGATTCGACTTCTTCGAGCTCAGCTCATAGACGGGGACATAACTGCGACCCTCCCTGTGGCGGTAGAGCCATCCGGCGCTGGAGCGCCAGGTCAGACCCTTGATAGGCACAAACTCCAGGAAGAAGTTCGACTGCAGGCGCCAGCCCTTCGTGTAGCTGTTGCCATTGTCGTATTTCATCTGTGCCAGCGGGTTGGCCATCTCTGCGCTGAAGTCCCAGCCGTCGGCCTGGATGTCAGCATACTCATAAAACTCGCCCTTGTCGTTATAGGCCGGCAGCAGCGGCGACATGGCCAGCAGGTTGCGGATGCTGTTGCCATAGATACCACCGATAGACACACCTTTCTTATTGGTGGCCGAGAAGGTGATGTTCTCACCGAACTTCAGGATGTCGCGACCCTTCTTTTTGATCAGCGAATAGTCAGAGTTCAAGCGAACGGTATAACGGTCGAACTTGGGGTCAGCAGGCCAGCCGATGGTACCCGTCTGGTGGAACTTGCTGAAACCGAGAGAGAAACGAGACGTATCGCTACCACCCATGATGTTCAGCGACGCATTATGCATCGGCGCATTGTCGATCATGGTCTCATCCAACCAGTTGGTACCGTTCCACGAGCCGTTCATGATCTGGGCATACTGCTTCGGAATCAACGTAGCCCAGTCGTAGGTCGATACGCCCTGGATCTCGTATGCTTTGTCGTTGATCTCCATATATTGCTTAGCGTTCAACGGCGTGACATCGTTGGTATTGGCGTTCTGCCAACCCAGATAGCCGTCGAAGGTCACCTGCACATGTCCGGGCCTACCCTTCTTGGTTGTCACCAGGATGACACCGTTCGATGCACGGGCACCGTAGATAGCACTCGAGGCTGCATCCTTCAGCACGTCGATGCTCTCGATATCATTAGGCGACAGGTCCTCGATGTTTGCACCAGGCACACCATCGACTACATACAGCGGCGTGTTAGAGCCGGCCGTACCCATACCACGGATCACCACCTTGTAGCTCTCGCCCGGTTGTCCGGAATTCATCACAATGTTCATACCGGCAGCCTGACTCTGCAGGGCTCCGAAAGCATCGACAGCATTCACGGCGGCGATGTTGTCCGATGTCACGTGAACGGTCGAACCAGTCACCAGCTTCTTGCGCTGGGTACCGTAACCTACCACCACCACATCGTTCAGCACTTCGGCATCCTCTTCGAGGACTACCCTCACGCTCTTGCCTGCCGTTGGCTTCACAGTAACTGTCTTGTAACCGACATAAGAGATTCTGAGACTTGCACCCTGAGTGATGGAGAGCGAGAAAGAGCCGTCGGCTCCTGTCAGCGTTCCATTACTCTTTGTGCCTGTTTCGATGACGCTTGCCCCGATGATCGGCTGATCACTTGTGTCGAGGACAACGCCCTTCACCTGCACGGTAGCATTTGCTTGGGCAACAGCCTCGCTGGCATTGGCATCCACTGGTACAGTAGCTCCACATAGTAGCATACCCGCACAGATAACGGAAAGGAATTTTGAATAGTTGTACATAAAATGATTAATTATTAAATAGGTAATTAATTAGCCTTTTAAGCTTTAGGCAAATTCTTAAGTTTGCGGTTGATTAATTTAGTCTTCGCAGATTTGTTGGCAAATATACAATTATTCCGCAAACCCCACAAATGCCATTCTCGTTTTAAATTACAAGAAAGAGAATCTTATAGACTAAAAATACTATTTAACATTCTTTGTATAATTCTCACACCATGATCTACTCGCCAAGGCCTGATGACAGACATTGTTCCAGCAGGCACTGACAGCCTTCGAGCAGATCGCGCCAAGTGGCCTCGAAATCGCCTGTGTACCAAGGATCCGCCACATCGCGAGGCTCGTCTGTGAAGTCCATCAGCAAATGGATCTTCTCCTCAGGGTCGCCACCACAGATATGGTTCATATTGCGGAAGTTCCATGAGTCCATCCCTATCAGCAGATCAAAACGGTCATAGTCGCGACGGTTCATCTGGCGGGCTGTCTTTCCCTTGCAGCCGATGCCGTGCTCTGCCAGCTTACGCTTCGCTGGTGGATACACTTCGTTGCCGATCTCCTCCGTCGACGTTGCCGCCGACTCGATATGGAACTCCTTCTCCCGCCCGGCCTTCCTGACCAGGTCCTTCATCATGAACTCCGCCATCGGACTGCGGCAGATGTTCCCGTGGCACACGAATAATATCCTTTTCAACTACTTCTTGTTTTTAATAACATTATTGTCCATCGAAGAAATGGAAAAAGAAGAACACAGCGGCATAAGCCACTGGTACGTCTTTTGCTCGTCCAATAGTCATATTACTTTTGTCCACCACGAGACCATCTGACTTAATTCTTCCTAAGGTCATATTGCTTCTGTCTGTCACCCTTCCATCAGAATCCACTCTGCCTAGAGTCATATTAGATCGGTCTGTAATCCTGCCATCCTTATCGATCTTCCCTATCGTCATATTACTGCGATCCACAATCACTCCATCCGACTTAAACTGCCCAATAGTCATATTAGAACGGTTATATACATAGCCATTAGTGCCAATCTTTCCTATTGTCATGTTGGAGCGGTCATAAAGATACTGCCCATAAATAGACTGACATATCATGATTAACATGACTGTTATCAACATCTTGAATCCAATTCGCTGCATCCTATTACTCCATCGTTTTATTAATTCCATCTACAAAAACCTTTTTATGATGCAAAGATAAGAAACATTTGGCAATGAACCACCTATAGTGGGAGGGTGTAGACGAAGCGGGCGCCAGCGGTATAGTCGGTATCGAGCCGGATGTCGCCTCCGAGGCGGCGGGCTAAGGAGCGGGCAACGGTCAGGCCGATGCCCGTTCCATCATAGTATTTGTCGAGTTGCACGAACTCTTCGAAGATATGCTCAGACTCTTCCGATGGCACCCCAATGCCTGTGTCCTCTACGGTAAAGACAACCTCACCGTCGCCAACAGCGACGCGAAGCACGGCATGCGCCTTCTCCTTCACAGCGTTCACACCTCCTGCTGCCTCAGCGGGGTGCGTGAACTTCATGGCATTGTCGAGCAACAGCACAAGGACGCGAGTGGCTGGTACGAGGGAGGTGGCGAGCATGACAGTCTCTGCCTCGGGGGCGATGTCGAGGTCGAAGTCAAGGTGCGTGGCCTGCGTGATACCCGAGTCTTCAGCTGCCTGTGCGGCAATCTGAATGGCCAGCGTCTGATCACAGCGTTCAAACGGGGTGTCGCTGCCAGTCTCAGCCAGTTCGAGCATCTTGTTGACCAGCCAGGTGATGCGCTGGGTGTTGTCGACGATTCCCTTCGTCACTTCCTGCCGGGTGGCCTCATCGAGTTCCATACCCGAGGTGAGCACCTGCGTAAAGCCGCTGAGGATGTTGAGCGGGGTGCGTATCTCGTGGGAGATCTGCTGAATGAAGTCTGTCTTCATACGCGACGACTCCATAGCCTGATCGTAGAGGTCGAGGGCTTCTTCATAGCCCTTGCCCATATTCTCGAACATGGCGCTCAGATGGGCATAGTCCTCCTGCAACTGGCGACGCTCCTCTTGCAGACGGTTGTAACTTTCTTCGATAGTCATGTTGTTTGTTCTATAGTGTTTCTGTGCGGAAGGTCACTCCCACTCGATCGTTGCGGGGGGCTTGGAGGAGATGTCGTAACAGACGCGGTTGACGCCACGGACCTTGTTGATGATCTCGTTAGACACCTTCGCCATGAAGTCGTAAGGCAGATGGGCCCAGTCGGCTGTCATCGCATCGCTGGAGGTAACGGCACGCAGAGCAACGGGATTCTCATAGGTACGCTCATCGCCCATCACACCAACCGAACGGACGGTGCTCAGAAGGATGACACCTGCCTGCCAGATCTGGTCGTAGAGCGACACTTCGATGGTGCCGTCCTTCATGTCGGCAGGCACACCGGCAGCCAAGACCTTGCGGGCCTCCTCGCCAGAAAGCTTCACCT
>JAEETC010000009.1 GCA_016286585.1 Prevotella sp.
CCTGAAGGAGTTCGCGCTGCACATCGTCAACGATGGATGCAGACAGGAAGATACACATGGTGCTCTGACTTCGAGCCAACAGATGTAACTGTTCTTTCTCTGGCATCGGCGTACGGCCTTCACCACGAGTGAGAATGATAGTCTGGCAACGCTCAGGAATCGTGAACTGGCTCTGCAATTCTGCGGCAGCAGCGAGGAATGAGGAAATGCCTGGAGTGATGTGATAGTCCATACCATTAGCATCGAAGAAAGCCATCTGCTCTTGAATGGCACCAAAGATACAAGGATCGCCCGTATGTAGACGAACGATGAAGTGTCCCTTGTCGTAGTACTCTTTCATCAACGCACATTGTTCCTCAAGATTCATATCGGCAGAAGAACGCACGACGGCTCCAGGTTTGTGGCAGTCCGTCAAGGCCTTGGGCACCAAAGAGCCTGCATATAAGATAAGGTCAGCTTTCTCCAACATCTTACGACCACGCACAGACACCAAGTCAGGATCTCCTGGTCCAGCGCCCACGATCTCAATATGTCCGTGTTTCTGGCGCAGATGATTGTAGTCGATGGCTAAAGCTGCTGTCCAGTTTTTGCCTTTCACTTTGGGAATGATGAGTCTGCCGTGATTGGAGCCGAGGATGGCAGCCGCCTCACAGACACTAGGTGTTCCCACGTGCTTCTCAACGGTTGCACTCGGATTTGGCACATCAACTTCCGAGAGTTCTTCGGCTGTAAAGAACACCACCTCCTCATCATACTCATCTTCGAGCATCGCACAGAACTCCTCATCCTCTTTCACATCAATCGTACAGTACTTATGAGAACAGGGAAGGATGCCTCTATTGGCAAAGGCCTCATCTATCTCGTCGTAGATCGCCTCGTAATCCTCAGGATGGTGCGCCAGTCCGAAGCCCACGGTTCCCACCATCGGCACGAAATGAAGTTCGAGCATACCATCAGGCGCATGACGACTAAAGGGTGTCACCATGATGAGCAGGCTGTATTTATTGGGATCTGCCTCGCTGATATCATCGATGATGGTCACATAATCAGGCTTCGTAGCTTCCAAATAGTCTGTTCCCTCGTCGCGAGCCTCCAAAAGCAGGGCCGTAGGCTTACGATTCACGAAAGCGAAGATACAATCCTGCATATCGTCGATATCGCTTGCTACAGGCCAGTCAAACCTCGCCTCAAGCATATCCAGTTGCCATAGACCTGCATTGTCGCTTTGGGTAGTAATCACCTCACGGGCACCAATCATCGCTGCAATATCTCTCGTCAGGTCGTTGGCTCCCCCCACATGCCCGCTAAGCACAGAGATGGCATTCAGTCCCAAGCTGTCGACACACACCACAGCAGGGTCTTCGTGCTTATCCTTGATATACGGCGCTATCGTCCTCACACAGATACCCATCGCCCCAACGAACACAAACGCATCGAAATCCTTCCAGCGCTTGCCTACATTTGTGCGGCTGATAATCTCTGCTTCGTTCTTCTGGGCAAACACCTGACTCAATATCAGTCTGGCAATATTCTTGCCCTCCTCACTGATTTGTATTATTGCTATCTTCATTCTTTATATTGTTAGTCTTCCTGCTCCTTCATACCACAGCCACCATGGAATTCATCCACCAGATTGATGGAATAGGCCTCTTCGCGAGACACTTCCGTCTTAGACCAGTCTATCTCTCCCTCATGCCCCGCATAGTCGCTGATGCGCACAGAACAGAGATAGCCTTCGTCGTTACGGGTGTAGGCACTACAGCCAGACATGGCGATGCGGTTGCGTTCCTGTTGTCCCTGCTTTGAGACAATATGACACCATTCAATCACGCAGGTCTTGCCATCATCGATAATGGTCTCATACCGCATACCCACACAAGCGGGAATATAGGTGGCCAGACCATAGCCGAACTTGTGGGCATTCTGCGACATCTCTTCCTTAGAGAGGATGGGGGTGCCCCAAGAATCGTATCCACCGACGATACATTCATCAGCAAAGACTGCGTGGATCTTGTCCGGATTGCAGTAAGGCGCATGGTGAAGGGCTTCGTAATAGGCACGCATGGCACCTGTCAGCAAGCCAGGGTCGCCCATCTCGTAATGTGCCGGCTTGAAAATGGGCTTCCGGTAAGGTGTCAGGCCAGGAACAAAGGAATAGTGTGTGTACATCCTGACTTCTTCCAACAGCGTAGGTGTACGAAGATCCGTAATGACAAAGAAAGGAACTTCCTCGATGGCTCCATCCACCACGAACTTGAACACGCCTTCCAAGGCAATCCGTCCACCACCGATGGTCTGGAATACTGGAGTAAAGGTAGCTGAGGTTGCTTTAAACTTGGTCAGGAACCCCTTGGCAAAGGAGCGTATGCCATCAAGGCCTTCAAATCGGCCATAAGGAGCATCGACAGCAGGCCGTTCGTCCCAGAACAGTTTTTTCTCACGGAACAGAGCGGCCACCTCATCGGCCTTTCCTGCACAAAGGGCATTGACAAACGCCATATCGGGAGTGTCCGTCCGGATATTTTGGGGCATATCCTTATAGAGTCGCTCCAGGTTACACGACTTGCGAACAGGAAAGTCCGCTTCTTTCGCTGATGATCCGCATGCCTCGATCAGAATCAGGGCTATGCCAGTAAGCAGTAGGATTTTAATCTTATTCATATTTCTTCTTCCGTCATATATCGTTTTGCAAAGTTACTTGTTTTACCTCGTCAATTTCTTTTATCAGTTGTTCCGTGGTTGGTAAGTACAACTGATATTTGCTTGCCAAGATTGTGGAGTTGTTTTCAGGCAATGCCATTTTAACCACCGTATCGTTCTTGTCGGAACAAAGCAGAATGCCGATGGTCGGGTTCTCATCTTCCTGTTTTTCGCAACGGTCATAGTAATTCACGTACATCTGTAATTGTCCCAAGTCCTGATGTGTCAGTTTGCCAGTCTTCAGTTCTACCACGACGAAGCAGCGAAGCAAACGGTTATAGAATACCAAGTCTGCAAAGAACTCGTCATCTTCAAGAAGTATGCGTTTCTGTCTGGCTACGAATGAGAAGCCTTTTCCCATTTCAAGTAAGAATTCTGCGATATGAGAAATAATGGCACTCTCCAAATCTTTTTCGTAGTATGCCGCCTTTCGTTCCAATCCCAGGAACTCCAACACCATCGGATCTTTGATTACTTCTGTGGGGGATTCAGGAATTCTCTGATTGCGGGCAACAGCCAGGACTTTTTCTTTTTCATTGCTGAGCAAAAGCCGTTCGTACAGCATAGAATTGATTTGTCGCTCCGTCTCTCTGGCAGTCCACCCACTATTTACGGATTCCAGTTCATAATATTCCCGTTTGTCTGGATCTTCAATCTGAATCAACATACGATATTGACTCCAATTCAATTGCGACCGCACTGTGGACGCAATTGGATATACCCTATAAAATTGTCTTGCTCTTTCCAGTTGCCTGACACCAAATCCACTACCATATTCAGGTTCCAACTCCTTTGCAAGATTCTTGATTAGGTACGTTCCATAGTCGGCTCGTTCTTTACCATGCTGCTCTTCTTCTACGATACGCCTACCGATATTCCAATACATCTGCACACGGCTGAAGTCTACACTGCGAACTGCTGCCGAGCGTGCCTGATTGATAATCGTCCGAATCTCACCCACAAAGGTATCCTGATTCATTAACGCATTATTTTTTCCTATTTCGTTTGCCATATTCATATTTCGTTTGCAAAGTTACATCTTTTTCTTCTACTTAACTGTTTTTGCTGTCAAGAAACATCTTTATCTTGTCTCGTTCATGTCCCTTATTTGTTCCATCTCACAAGGGTCTGCGACACTTTGTGAGCACGACTTCAATCTGTTTCATATTTCTTCCTCAGCAGCTTTCAAGTAATTTTCACATTCTTCTTCAATCTTCGGATAGGGAACTACTTTTGCCCTATGGTCTTGCAACCAGATATGATTCAACGTAAAAGCCAGCGATTCCAAAGTCTCTTCACGTTTCGATGGTTTTAACTCGCATTCCCATATTGTGATACAATGCCAGCCCATTTCTGCCAGTTTGTGCTGTTCCACCCTGTCTCGCTCCTTGTTCCTGCGTATCTTCGCCACCCAGAAGTCGCGGTTAGTCTTTGGTATCTTGCAGCACTCAGAGTTTTCGAGTATCTGCATATCTACTAAATGGCCATGCCAGAAGCAACCGTTCACAAAGATGCAAGTCCTGTATTTCCTCAGTACCAAGTCTGGATGCCCAGGCAAACGTTTGTGATTTAATCGATACCTGAAACCACGTTTCCACAACCCCTTACGCACAATCATCTCAGGCTTCGTATCCTTCCCTCGGATCGCCGCCATCGTTTTGTGCCGCTGTTGCGGAGTGAGCTTGTCCATATTATTTCAATGCATCTATAAGTTCGTCCATTGAGCAATAAACCTTATTGAACAACTTGTACATCAGTTCTGGCTCTTGTTTCACTGGGATATAGGCAATCGTCAGTTTCCCACGCCCAGCAAACCATCCTGCTTCAGTATGAGCGCTACGCCCGCAAGGCAACACCAGCACACACGCATCGCAAGCCTCCATCGCTTCGATATCGTTGTGGAACTGCCGCTCAGCCTTGGGATGTTGCAGCATATCACGATACTTCTGCGGCGACCATTCCATATAGTTTTCGCTCACGCAACTCCACTTAAATCCTGGGTCACCCGATGGCGGATTGCGGAAGTCATAAACATCATGCCCCGCTGCCCTCAACTTAGCGACAACATCTGGATAATAAACGTTACGCCAGCTGCTGGCTACGTATATCTTTCGTTTCATAACTGAGGGCAAAGATACTAAAAAATTCCACTCATGATGACACGAATGGAATATTATTAAGAGAATTTAGGAAATCAGGTCTTTTATTTATTTCTAAAAATTCTTCCCAGCAACGTGTCTTTATACCAATACCTCGTCAACGACAGCATTTCATATTCAGGCAGGCTCTCCAGATATTCCAATTCAAACACCAAACGTGGCTCTTCATCGTTAGACTCAGGACGAATCTCAGCCTTGTTGCCAATACGAGCCACACGAATCAGATATAGGTCACGCACTCCCTTCTCCTTAATATAAGGCATGAAGTAATAGAGCTTATTGATGGCTACCGTCGATGGGAATGTCTTGGTATTACCTGTATAATATATCTTTGTAGGTTCTTCCTTCAAGAAGTAATCCTCATTATCTTTCTTCACCAGACCAATCAGTAGATGCTTTGCAGGGTCAAGTGTATATTGCTTCTTCGGACGATTGACTACCAAGGGCTTTTCTTCGTCTGCAAATAGGCCTAAATCAAGCATCGGTTTGGCATCGCGGTTTGTGAAGATGGGGCGTGATGATTCGGGTGCCTCGTCGTAAATGAACTGATAGAGACACTTACCAATCTGCTCCACAATACCACACACCAAAGCATTACCCATCAGGAATGCACGTCTGCCATCAGATACTTCTATATGCAACGTATGATTGTCAGGGAACATATTCATACGTTCCAACTCAATAGGCAGCAGGCGACGATAGCGGCCTGACTTCGTTTTTACCACGTGTTTGAAACGTGACGGCGCAGTGCCACCTTCCCCAGTTATAATAGTTCGTGAAGGCTGGTCAAGAGAGTCTGGGAAAGCCATACCACCCTCAGAAAACATATACTTGTAGCCCTCCTTGGAAACTCGCTCAATCTTCTTAGCACCCTTTTCATATTCCCATTTAGGAAGTTCTTCATCAGAAATAAAGAATTCTTCTGGCACGAAATCTTCATCAACAAGATTGCCTCCTAATGTCTGGCGTGGTCCATCATAGACAGCTTCTGCATCAACAGAATACACATGACGGTCCATCATCATGCCTGCATTACCAAAAGGACTATCTTTCTTGCCTTTGTTAAATCCGTCAGAAACCTCCTTGATGGAACCTTCTATGTCAAACTCAGACACTGTTCCTGTCTTTGGCCTGAACTCAAAAGCCTTTGCCATAACTCCATCGAACTCTACCCAGTCTGCCATTTGCTCTACCTTATGAGCCACCACGGAATTCTTCTGGTAACCCACGATGTAAGTTCTGCGCCTACGCTGTGGCATACCATAATCGGCAGCATTGATGATACGCCACTCTACGACATATCCTAGATCTGCCAACGATGCAAGGATTATAGCAAAGTCGCGACCTCGCTGAGTAGCTGGAGAATTAAGTAGACGATCAACATTCTCAAAGAAAATATACTGAGGGCGTTTGTCGCCTTTCTCCTGAAGGATGCGATAAATCTGCCACCACAGTACACCTTTCTTGCCCTCGATGCCACCTGAACGGCTTAACGTTGCAGCTACAGAATAGTCCTGGCAAGGGAAGCCTCCAACCAACAAATCATGATCAGGTATGTCTGTTGTCAATACTGTATTGATGTCCTTATTGCAATGGCCTTTTCTGCCAAAGCGAGCCTGATATACTAACGAAGCGTCCTGATGCTGGGTCGATGGTTCCCATTGGTTATTCCAGATGGTCTCGTATGCATCCGACGCACCTTCAAGTCCGATGCGGAAACCACCCACACCGGCAAATAGTTCTACTACACGAATTTTATTGTTTTTCTTCATTGTTTTATAAGTTCTTGTACGAATTTACTATCCAGCCAAATGCATTGTGGAATCATTCTTAAGCCGTTTATTTCGAGTGTTTTGTATTTGTCTTCCGATGTTTGAGCACCACCTCTGACAAATACATTGTGAGTTGCCTTCTTTGGGAAATTCGGTGCTTCACGATAACTACCAGATTTATTCACGATGTAGTTACCGTCGCTATCTCTGTCTCTTACGATCATTAGTTTCTTATTCGTAATAAGGTCTCTTACATCATCCCAAGTTCGCTTGACATTCTCAGTTATAAAATCCTCAGAGAAATAAATGCGTTTGAAACCTTCGAAGATAACATCCTTTCCATCGTGGCGATAGATGATAAAGATGAAATGATGACCAGTAAAGTAGTCGTAGATTGCTGATTCCTCGAACTCTGTTTCACGAGTCCATTCAACCAGATCAGGCTGGAACAGTTTCATATCCTCTTTTCCCTTGCCATTAGCCTTCAAGGGAACGCTCTTTGCAATAATGCCAATCTTGGCAAAATCTTCTATATCATTCATCTTGGAAACATGTCCTCCGAACATCTTTACGACAGCACTCTCTGCAAAGTTCTTTGCGTCCAGATTGATGTTGACTCCCAATTCAAAGGCAATTTGTGCGAACGTCTTCCCCCTGTATCTCTGGGTCATCAACAGACATTTCCTATCGATATCAGCATACTTGTTGATGGTATCGCCCAGTTTCTCAAAATGCTTGTTTGAGAAACACTGGTCAGCAATAACAGTCGCATATGATCTCTTAAGTCGGAAACGAGGATTATTGGGAAATTTTGGCGCCGTGTCAATTAGCATCAACTGACCTCTCAATTCATGTGATAAGCGTGGATATTGCTTGTCTCTTTCTTTTTGTGTTCTATAGTCTCGATGAATGACTATCAGAAAATCACGAACTAACAACCAATCCTGTTTTAACAACAGTTTGTCACCATCACTAAACTCATAGAACTGGAAGCCAAGGATAGGGAAGTCTTTATACCCTTCAAGTTTTACTGTCACGGGGGATTTGTACCAATAGTACACCCAAAGCATATGGGCCAGTTTGTGCCAGAAGTTAGAGGTTTCAAACTCTTCGTTCACAATGACAGGAATTGAAACGGCAGTAATACTAACAGGCTCTTTGCATTCGTATACGTATTGTGAATCCTTCTTCTTAGGTTCCACCATTCCTGTTGTTTTAATCTCTGTCTTTACCCCATCAACCAAGATGTCCGGCTCTTGTCGGCTATCTTTCTGACACCCAAGAATAGAAACTTCCACAATGTCACCAGCAATACCCTTTACCTTGTCGCGCCCTTCGTGGTGAACAAACAACTCTGCACTGTCTACTTGCATTAAGGTCTTACCAACAGCAGCGGTAAGCAAGCTATTAACTTGCTCCTTGGTAAACACTCTGCTTTGAGAAATCCCTGTATCCATTTGTTGTCTGAATTATATTGTTTGAGGACACAAAAAAGCCCTCTTTCCTGTTTCTGAAAAGAGGGCGTGGAAGAGATGTGTTTAACCAAGGCCTTGCACAGCCCACATCAGACAACAATCCAACAGTCCACGCCCGTATGAGCGCAAACATCCAATTGCTTGTCCGACTGATGTGTCTGTGAAGTGCAAGTTCTGGTTAATCAGTCAATCAAGGATGTCAAAGACGCTATATTTCCTTCGTCGTTATTTCATTCGTTTATAACTGTCCGCAAAACACCCAAAGCGAACGGGTTCAATATTATGTGATAGCTACAAACGAAAAAACGTGGGTGCTTACATCTGCCTGTTCTACTTCGTGGCCTACCACAGCCAAACTGGAAAACAAGCAGAGAAACATCCACGCTGGAGTATATAGATACACCGTAAAGTGTGCATTGAGGATATTCGATCCTCGCAGCACACTACGGAGTCTGATATACACACCCCGTGGCAGTCACCCCTGCGATGTTCTTGTCCAGTATTCGATTGTGGTAGTTTCGAAGTACAAAAACAAAGCGTCAGTAACGCCTTTCAATATGTAGTGCCCCACCCAGCGGCTCCTCCCTACGATTAGGGCCTCAAAACCATAATGGGCAGATAGCGTTGCAAAAGTACGAAATATTTTTGAAACAAAGGAGGTTTTTGGAGAAAAAGATAAAATATATCGAAATTTGTTTGGAAGACAAGTTGAATATTCGACGATGCGACAATTCGACAAAAGGTAAATTGTCTTGTGTGTCCAAGAACGCCGCTACGCTGCTACACTGTCCCGTTTGGTATATTATGAAAGTTATTCTGTTTGGAGGCATGGATGACTTCGAATACAGAGGGGCGTCTCTTTTTGTGTTATATATATCTATTATATTATATATATTATAATATATATAATATAATAGATATTAGATATTGCTTTTCTTCAAACTTCGTTTTTTCGAAATGGGACAGTGTAGCAGTGTAGCGGCGTGGATGTTTCAATGCAAATTGTCGAATTGTCGAATTGTCGAATCCCACTCCAGTAATTATACGAATATTATTTACAAAACAATTTCTCATATCAAGGACTGAAAGAAGGCAGAAAGGAAACAGGGACTTTCATGGCAGGAAAGTCGTCTCACAAGGGGTCTGACACTTTATGAGCAATATTCCCAGCCTTCTTTCATATCACGTTCTCTCATTAATACTTGATTCTGAAATAGTCAAGTACGGCTTTATAGTTGTCCTGTGCGGAGAGACAGGTGTCTGTAAGATAGCCATCGATATGCCCCCACTCACGCAGGCCACGATAATAGAACATCTTCAATTCGTCGGTGATGATGAAGGGAACGACACCACTACGCAGGCACTCTTTAAACATGACGAGACGACCTACACGCCCATTACCGTCTTGGAACGGGTGTATCTTCTCAAAACGGACATGATAATCGAGGATATCTTCTAACGTGTGCTGCTGCTTAGCATTGTAGCTTTCTATCAGTCGTTGCATACTCTCATGCACACGTTCTGGCTCACACGTTTCCTCACCACCTACTTCGTTTGGCAGTCGTTTGTAGTCGCCTACGGCAAACCAGTCCTTGCGGCTGTCGGATGTGCCTGATTTCAGGATGCCATGCAATGTTTTCACCAGTTCTTCCGAAAGAGGTTCTTCTGCCTTGTCGATAATCAGGTCGATGCAACGGAAATGGTTCACCGTTTCAATAATATCATTCACGTTCACAGTCTCGTCTGTATTCACACCAATGGTATTCGTCTCAAAGATATAACGCGTCTGGTCGTGCGTCAGACGGCTACCCTCGATATGGTTCGAGTTATAAGTTAGGTCTATCTGCGTTTTATGATAGATACCGCCTTTCATCTTCATCTCTTTCTGCTCACGAAGGATTGTAAGCAGCGGTGTTATATGTTCTTCCATACTTTGTTAAGTTTATTTCACCATCTCCATTATTTCTTTGATGAGAGTCTGATTCTCACTATTGAGGGCAAAGATACGAGAAATATTTCATATTTCCAAAATTTTCTGTGTTTCTTTTTATCATCAAGTACAAAATGTGTATCTTGTGTGTCCAAGAACGCCGCTACACTGCTACACTATCCCATTTGGTACATTATGACCGATGACAGTGATTATACGAATATTATTTACAAAATAACCTCTCATGTCAAAGACTGAAAGAAGACAGAAAGGAAACAGGGACTTTCATGGCAGGAAAGTCGGGGTTTCATGACAGGAAAGTAGGAGTTTCATAGCAGGAAACCCAGAGGGCCTAAAAAGGAAGGAAAAAGGCAGTCCAAGGCCGCCATAAGTGTTGGTAAATAATATTTACTTCTACTAGACGGTTCGTGGCCGAATGTAGGAAAAATCATTTGTAGGTCTTTAGGATTTCGATGGGATTATAGTCGTTCAGTTGGATGCGGAGGGGAGGGGCTTGGCGTAAATTGAGTTCTTGGCAGGCCTCGTCCCAAAGTTGGCGGCTGCTCTTGCGGGCTGTCATCTGGGATACAACGGGAGAGGTGACGCTGTTGAAGACGATGACACCATCGTCAGACAAGACGGATAATACTTTCGCTATCATTTCCTTTAGCTGGCCACCATGACCTCCAATGAAGACGGCATCTGGACGTGAGAGTGCAGAGATATCCGTTTCGAGGAAGTCACCGATATGGATGTCGATGCCTGGGGCTCCAAAGCGACGGGCATTTTCGTTAATGATAGCCTCGCACTCTGGACGGATCTCGAATGCACAGATCTGAAGATGCGGAAACTGCAGACGAGCCTCGATAGAAACACTGCCCGTACAGAAGCCAACGTCCCAGAAAACGTGTCTCTTGGGCAGATCGAGGGCTTGAAGCGTCAGCAGACGGATGGGCATCTTGGTGATCATCTTCTCACGACCGTCAAGAAGAGTGAAGTCGGAATCGGGTATTCCGAAGGATCTATTTTGTCTAAGGAATATAGGAATAGAGGAATTTTCTTTTCTTGCTCTGCAAGTTATTCCTTGATTCCCAGATTCCTTAGAATATAAAAGAATTACACAGTTGGGCATCTCAAACACCCGTTCTGCCGCTTGTTCGAGGGAAAGCGAGACAACTCGCTCCTTTTCGGGATTACCCAGATGCTCACCAACGGACATATTATAATAGGTGTAGCCATAGTCGAGCATCCGCTGGGCGATGGCAGCAGGGGTATGTTCGCGATCCGTCAGTACACCTATCTTCCCTACCCTCTCGATGAGAGCCCTGTCGAACTCTGGCCAAGGACGGCCTGTGAGCGAGACAATCCGCATGTCGTGATAAGGCATCACCAGCCGATGAGCCAACATCTGAAGCGAGTTAAAGGATGGATAGAGCACAATCTCAGCCTCTGGTATCCTGCGCTTGATGGTATTGGCAAAGCCGAAGAACAGCGGGTCGCCGCTGGCAAATATTATACAATTGACAGTTGACAATTTCTTGTATTCCTCGAAGACGGCATCGAGGGGAACGGTGATGTCGATCCATTGGGCATCGGCAGGCAACAACGGCGCCACAATCTCATGGTGCCGCTTGCCACCAGAGAACACGTTCCCCTTCTTGATGATCCCCAACACCTCAGGCGAGAACCAAGGCTCTGGATTGTCTGTTATCCCAATGACAATAAACTGCATAAAATATGTTCTTTTGTTCTTCTGTCTAAAAAATCTGTCCTTCTGTCTAAAGATCGCGACCTGGTTTAAGTTGCTCTGCATCGTCGAAGGTGAGAATGGCATTGCAAAGAGTCGCAGCCAGGTTTGAGCCTCCCTTCCTGCCCTCAACGATAATCTTCGGAATGTCCTTGAAGGGTTTCACCATGTGCTTCGATTCCCTGACATGCACAAAGCCTACGGGAGCGGCGATGATGCCCGCAGGATGGGCCTTGCCCTTACGGATCAGGTCGCAGAGTTCCATCAGGGCTGTTGGGGCGTTGCCAAAAGCAAAGAGGGCATCAGGATGTTCCTCGACAGCCAGACGGATGCCAGCCTGAGTACGAGTGATGTTCTGAGAGTTGAGAGTTGAGAGTTGAGAGTTGAGAGTTTGCTGCGCCGTCATTTCTGCCACACGAGGGTCGGAAAGATAGCACTTGGTCTCGATGCCCAAGCGCTGTAAGGCTCCCTTTCGGATGCCGCTGGTCACCATTGTCACATCTGTCACAATGGTTTTCAGCGAGCCGTCCTTTACCTTATTATATAATGTCTCCACAGCCTTCGGATCAGTATAGAGGATGTTCTCCATATCGAAGTCGGCAGTGGTGTGGATGGCATGAAGCAGCGCCCATTTGTGGTCTAAGGGATAATCTTTCTTATGAAGTTCCCCCGCGATGGTACGGAACGACTCAATCATGATAGACCTCCCCAACCCCTCCGAAGGAGGGACTTCTTGTTGATAGTATCCACGCGGCGTAATAATCTTGTTATCTGAGATATACGACTGCGAATTGCCGATGATAATGACCGTAAACATATCGATCTCCTCTGGGTCGAACTCACCCAGGGTCGTCACCTTCACTTCCTGTTCCTCACGTCCTGCCTGACGGACATAGCCCACAGGCGTCTCCGCAGAACGATATTTCAAGAAGAGTTCTTGCAATCGGTAGAGTTGCCAATAACGCCCATGAGACTTCGGGTTATAGACAGCCGTCACGAAATCGCCCACAGCAGCAGCCTTGATGCGCCGCTCGATGACTTCCCAGGGCGTCATCAGGTCAGAGAGCGATATCAGACAAGTATCGTGACCAATAGGCGCACCCAACAACGAGGCTGCCTTCTGGAAGGCCGAAATACCAGGCAAGGTGCTGACTTCAATCTCCGACGACCTTTCCCGCTTCATCTCATAGATCAGCGGAGCCATACCGTACAGACCTGCATCACCAGAAGAGATGACTACCACAGTCTTCCCCTGCTCTGCCAACAGGAACGCCTGCTCAGCCCGCTCACGTTCCTTCTTCATACCTGTGTCGATGCACTCGCACCCTTCCTTCACTTCTGCCTCGATGAATTGGAAGTAGTACTTATACCCTACAACGACATCCGCCTCGCGTACCGCTTCCAGCACGGCGGGAGTGATGTCTTCTTGACTGCCAGGACCTATGCCTGCTATGATAATCTTTCCCATATCTGCTGCAAAGATACACTTTTTTTGAGAAATGATTGTATATTTATAAAATAATGTGTAACTTTGCATCCGAATTGGTGATGCATGGGTGTTTCATCCGTGCAAGAAAAGGGAATCAGGTGAAAGTCCTGAGCAGTACCCGCTACTGTCATCCTCATTATGGTAAGTCCAAACCAAGCCACTGACGGAAAAGTTGGGAAGGCGGACTTATCGGGGAGAGCCAGGAAACCTGCCAATAGCGAGCGCAGAGCCAAGTTAGCTTGAGCTATGCCGAGCGTGGCAAGGTAAGACCAAGGTCAAACCTGCCATTCAGACATGAAGAAGCGAAAGCCTCGGGAGTTGGGCTGAGCGGAAGAGATGCTTAAACATAACGGATGAAAAGACTGCTTTGGCTGTCGCTCTGTCTGCTGATGATGATACCTGTGTATGGGCAGGATGTCAAAAAGCGGAAGAGTCAGATGAAGGATTCTGTGATGCTGGAGAATGTAACCGTCACTGGCAAATCGAAAACCCAGCGTTTGCGTGAGGGAGCCCTCACGGTGAACGCTATCGACGTGCGTTCCATCGCCAGCAGCATCAGTTCACTGAACGGACTGGTAGACCGTACGGCGGGGGTGAAGCTGAGAGAAGAAGGCGGCGTGGGCTCAGACTTCGACCTGTCGATCAACGGCATGTCGGGCAATTCCGTACGCTACTTCATCGACGGCGTTCCCCTCGATACGAAAGGCTCAGGGGTGAATCTGGCGAATCTGCCCGTCAATCTCATTGATCATATCGAAATCTATAAGGGTGTAGTGCCTACTTGGCTAAGCAGCGATGCTTTGGGCGGAGCAGTTAACATCGTTACCAACCGCAAGAAGGTGAACTATCTCGACGCGAGCTACGGTTTCGGTTCCTACCATACTCACAGGGGTGACCTGAACGCCCAGTATGTACTGAAGAACGGCCTGACCATCCGACCTACGCTGGGCATCAGCTATTCAAAGAACGACTACATGATGCGGGGCGTGGAGGTCTGGAATGAGGAGAGCCGTGAATATATCGCCGTCGACCGCCGACGGTTCCACGACGACTATCTGTCGGCCATCGGCCAACTGGAGGTGGGGTTCACCGACAAGTGGTGGGCTGACGAGTTCTTCGTGTGTGCCTCGTTTAACAAGGTGGAAAAGGAGGTGCAGACGGGTCAGATCCAGACGAAGGTGGTGGGCGAGGCAGAACGTCGCTCTAAGTCTTGGAGCATCAGCGCGAACTACCAGAAGCGCGACTTTCTGCTGAAGAACCTCACGGCGACGCTGTCGCTGTCGCATACCTGGGACCACTCGCAGACCATCGACACCGTCTACCGCAAATACGACTGGAACGGCGACTATATCAAGAGTTCACGCAACGAGATCACAGGCAGGGCCCGTACCCTGCGCCATTACAAACGTCCGCTCACCATTGGACGGGCAGACCTGAGATACCGCTTCAGCGATGCGCACCAGCTGAACCTGAGCTACGGGCTGAACCGTACTGGCAACGACCGTTGGGACGAGGTGGATAAGAGCTTCGAGCCCGCCAACGACATCCTGGCAAAGCATATCATCGGACTCTCCTATAACCAGATTCTTTGGGGAGGAATACTCAACAACACCTTCTTCCTGAAGGACTACGTGAACCATCTGAACATCAACCAGACGGACATTCCCACGGTGACAGGTTCCAGAGAGGTGCAAGGCTCATCGACATCGAATGACCTTGGCGGGGGCGTCGGCATCAAGCTGCAACCTATGGAACCATTGGCGTTGAAGGCCAGCTATGAACATAGTGTCCGACTGCCACTGGCCCGTGAACTATTGGGCAACGGCACAACCATCTATGCCAACGTGGCCCTGGAGCCGGAAAAAAGCGAGAACTGGAACGTGGGACTCTTTGGCACGCTGAGAATGGGAGACCACACGCTGTCGTATGAGGCGAACGGTTTCTTGCGGCGTGTAGACAACTACATCCAGCCACAGGTGTCGGAGAAAGAGGGTATGATGCAATACGTGAACGTGCCTGCCGTCCATATCAAGGGCCTTGAGGGTGAGCTGCGCTACGACTGGCAGCAGCGCCTGCAGGTTGTCGGCAACGTGACATGGCAGGATGCCCGCGACCGTCAGGAGTTCAAGAGCGACGGCAAGCCTTCGGTCACCTTCAACAACCATGTGCCAAACCGTCCTTGGTTCTATGCTTCAGCTGAAGCCCGCTACGATTTGGGAAGTCTGGTCGCTCACCTTTTACCACTCACCTCCCACTTCTATCTGGGCATCGACTATCAGTGGGTGCACTGGTTCTACCTCTCGTGGGAAGGCTACGGAGCTCTTGAGACCAAGGCCCGTATACCGGAGAAGAACATCGTGGGGGCCAACGTTACCTATTCCTGGCAACAGGAGCGTTACAGTTTGTCGCTGACCTGCGATAACCTGTTCGATGAGACTGTCTACGACAACTACAAGCTCCAGAAGCCTGGGCGCTCGCTGTTTGCTAAGTTCAGGATTAATTTACATTAAGACAGAGTAACATTTAAAAGACAGAATAACATATTAACATATTATTTAGACATAAGAACATAAGAACATATATTATTGGATAAATTAACATTTTAACATGTAAGAAAGATGAAAAAACTGAAATTCTATTTCATGCTGCTGGTGATGCTGATGGCCACCAGTGCAAAGGCAGAGAATGTGAAGTATCTGGTGCTCAACAGCGGAGGCGAGGAAACCGTCATTGCCTTGGCAGACGAACCAGTAATGACCATCAATGAAGGCATCTTGAAAGTGACGGTTGCAGGTGAGGAGAAACTCTCGGCAGACCTGTCGCAGGGGCTGTCGTACAAATTCGCAGAAGCAGATCCCACTGCCATTCAGGAAGTCTTGAACGAGGAGTCGTCGCGTCTGGAGCAGGGCCACGTCTACTTTGCCCATGCCAGAGAAGGCGAGATGGTCAGGGTATTCACGCTTGACGGCAAACTGGTTGCCACAAAGCGCATCAGCGGAGAGGGTACAGCCGACATCGACCTGACCACTCTGGGCAAAGGTCTCTACATCGTGAAATCAGCGAAGACAAGTATTAAAGTCATGAATAAATAAGTATAGTTATCGTTTAAAGTTTATAGTTTATGAAAAAGTTTCTACTTACATTAGTTGCAGCAACACTGTGTCTTGGCATCAGCGCCCAGAAGCAGTATGTCATGAAGATTACAAAGGCTGACGGCAGCACAGTCGAGATCAATGCCGACGACGTGAAGGACGTGACCTTTGTCCAGGAGGGTACAGATCCTACCGTGTTAGGTCCCCATCACTTCGACCTGACGGTCACCGTAGGTAAGCAGGGCGGTATGGGTCGTGACGTGACAACCATCATGCAGAGTCGCGACAGGCTCGACCAAGGTGATGTAGTGGACTTCAAGGACGCTGGAGCCGAGATCAACGCCGACTACTCGATGGAGGCCATCGTCCGCGGCAAGTATTACTATCAGGTGCCCGTTTCAGCCGACCGTTTCGTGAAGCTGCAGTTCAAGGACAATAAGATGGAGGTCGTCCAGGCACAACCGTTCAAGGAGAACACCTACAACTGCCGTCAGTACACCCATGCATGGATCAACGACCACACCCTGGTCATCATGGCCGCCAATGGCGACAAGAACGCCATCGTCTGGACCAAGATCAACACCCTCGACATGAGCATCGTCAGCGAGGGCACCCTCAGCACGCGTCTGGCCGACGGATGGGACTCGTTCACCACCAGCGGTATCGCAGCCTATCGTGAGAGCGACGGCAAACTGTTCTACTTCTACTACAACAAGAAAGGCTCCGGGCGCACAGCCACTAAGGAAGACGCCTTCCACGTAGCCGTCATCAATGCCGAGACGATGGAAGTGGAGCACGACAACCTCTGTCCCTTTGCAGCCGAGATAGCAGGCTCAGCCTATGGCGAACTGCTTCAGCAGACCACCTTCTTCGATGAGGCAGGCAATCTCTATCTGGCAGCGTTCAGCGACACCTCTATTGGTGAGGAAGGCAAGCTGCTGCGCATTAAGAAAGGCGAGTTCAACATCGATGCCGACTACAACGGATTCCCCAACAGCGACGGCAAGCTGCTCACCGTCCAGTACCTGGGCAATGGCAAGCTGTTCTGCTACTCGCGTCACGACGACAAAGACCTTGGCACTGCCATCGACAGTTATGCCCATTATTACAGTGTTGTCGATATGCAATCCCTCACCCGCACCCGCATGAGCTTCGGCGGCACAGAGATTCCCTATAGCAGCGGCCGCTTCTCACAGCGCTCTGCTTTCGATCCCAACGACAATAAGGTATACTTCGGTGTGAACACCGAGACCGCCCAGCCCCAGATCTATGTCTACGACGTGAAGACGGGCGAAGTGTCCGAGGGCATCAAGGTCTCTGAGGGTTACTATTTCGAGCAGATCCGCATCCTGGAAGACTAATCAAGCAGTCACAAGCGTGTGATGAAATACGTGTATTATTATATAAGTTTGTTAATGGTGCTCCTGTGCTCAGCCCTCTGCCGGGCGCAGGACACCTCTTTATTGATGGTTCACTTCGGCACCACCTATGATGATACCCGGCGAAACACCATCGATGCCATCAACGAAAAAGCTCGTATGGCATTCCCCACCATGACAGTGCGCGAGGCCTACACCTCTCGTATTGTAATCAGCCGTCTGGCCAAGCGGGGCATCAGAAAAGACACCCCCACCGAGGCATTGCTCAAACTGCGTAGTGAGGGTGTCAGAACGGTGAAGGTCCAGCCTTCGTATGTCATTGACGGCATTGAGATGGACCGCCTGCGGAAAGAGATAGAGCAAGTGCGCCCCTTCTTCGACAGTATCTGGGTGAGCACCCCGTTGCTCTATAGTGTGGAGGATGCTGGGAAAGTCTGCGAGATCATGGTGAATCGTCACCCTGCCGACAACAAGCAGCGGGAGCATGTGCTCTTCATCGGTCATGGGACGAAGGGACCAGCTACAGCACTCTATAGCCAACTCGACTATATGCTGCGAGCCAACGGACATGCCAACTACCATGTGGCCACTATCGAAGGCTATCCTACACAAGCGACAGCCTTGGCTCAGATCAAGGCGATGAAAGGACGGAAAGTGACACTCGTGCCTCTGCTATTCGTGGCTGGCGACCATGCCAACAACGATATCTCCGTAGAATGGAAAGAAGCGCTGGAAAAGGAAGGTCTCTCCGTCGACGTGAAACTTGAGGGTCTGGGCGAAGTGCCGGAGATACAGGATTTGTACGTTGGAAAAGTAAAAAAGTAAAAAGGTAAAAAAGTAAAAGTCGATGAAGAGGAAGCTGTTTGGATGGTCAAAGCGTCGTAAGGGAATTATTTTATTTCTTTCTGGCGTTATTCTTTTTACCTTTTTACTTTATTACCTTTATACCTTTTATATGGCTCCCACACGGATTATCGTCGTGAATGCCCTGAAGACCCAGCAGGCAGACATCGTGCTGAGCAACGACCATCCGCAGATCAAGGTGGATTGTGTAGAGGCTGAGGAGATGGGCAGTCTCGAAGACTATGATGCCGTCGTGATCTATGCCCGTCGGCTGTTCCTGACCCCAGAGCAGGAGGCAGAGGTGAAGCGGGTGGCAGAGAAAGGCATCCCCATCTATACCAAGACGCTGCGCAGCAATGACTTCGTAGAGAACCATAACCTCAGCGAACAGGAGATAGCCACTCTACAAGCATACTTCGACAACGAGAACCGTCAAAACTTCCGTAATGGTCTCAGATTCCTACGATATATCGCCACGCCGCAACGCTGGGGTGAACAGACGTACGAGAAACCGATTGAGGTGCTGAAGGACATGTTCTACCATCGTGAGTACGGCCGTTATTTCAAGACTCACGATGAACTGACACAATACCTGAAAGCACATCATCTTTATCATGAAGGTGCCCAGACGATTGCATTGATTTCCGGTATTACCTTCCCCATGGAGGGTAACCGTGAGCATGTGGACACGCTCATCTCCATGCTCACCAAACGCGGGTTCAACGTCTATCCCATGACCAGCACAGGCAAGAAACGTGAGAAGATGCTTCACCAGCTCAAACCAGACGCTGTTGTCTATATGGCGATGGGGCGCCTGGGTAACGACACACTTATCCAGTGGATGCAGGAGAGGAACATCGCCCTGTTCTGTCCATTCCCTATGGCAATGACCCATGAGGAATGGCTCAATAAAGATATCCCCATGAGCAGCGGCTCCAAGAATGCCCGCATCGTCATCCCAGAGATCGACGGCGGTACGGCACCTTTTGCCATCGCCACCCAGAACCCCAACAAGCAAGGCTATCACATCAATACCGCTGAAACAGAACGGTGCGAGATGCTGGTGGAACATATCAGTCGCCGCATGTCGCTCCGCCGGAAGAAGAATAGCGAGAAACGTATAGCCATCGGCTACTTCAAACGTCCTGGCAAAGATGCATTGCTGGCCAGTGGTATGGAGGTGATACCCTCGATGTACAATCTCCTGAAACGACTGCAGCATGAGGGATACAATGTGAGTGGCTTACCCAATTCACTCGAAGCCTTTGCGAAAGACATCAAGACTGAAGGCCTTGTGCTGGGCTCGTATGCCAAAGGTGCACAAGAAGAATACATGAAGAAAGGCCATCCGTTATGGCTGAGCAGTCAACAGTATGAACAATGGGCAAAAGAGGTGCTGCCTATAGAGAAATATCAGGAGGTGGTGAGCCGATACGGCGAGGCCCCAGGAGAACTATTGGCCAAGGGCGACAGTATCGCCATCGCCTGTGTTCGCTATGGAAACGTACTGCTCTTCCCCCAACCTCGCCCCGCCTTGGGCGACGACGATTTTCGTTTGGTGCATGGTGTAGAGGTGGCTCCTCCCCATAGCTATCTCGCACCTTATTTATATATACAGAAAGGATTTCAGGCCGATGCCCTGATCCATTTCGGCACACATGGCAATCTGGAGTTCACACCAGGACGCGATGCCGGGATGCGTCCCCACGACTGGAGCCAGCAGCTCATCGGTCCTACTCCCCATTTCTATTACTATACCACCAGCAACATCGGCGAGGCGATCATTGCCAAACGTCGTTCGAATGCCGTGCTGCTGACCTACCTCACCCCACCCTACGCAGAGAGTGGGATGCACCAGAAGTATAATGCCCTGCACAACGATCTCCACAAGGCATTAACGGGAGCAGCGATGCCGGCCTTGAAGCAGCGCATCATGAAAGAAGGCCTTCATCGTGTCTTAGGAATAGACAGCACCCTCACCAAGGCTCTCACCCATGAAGAGCTGGAACGTATCGACAGTCATTTGGAGGAGCTGATGAACGAGAAGATGCAGGGAGCCTACTACACTTTAGGACAGCCCTACACAGAAGAACAGTTGAATCAGACGGCCCGTGCCATGAACAACGATGCCTCGCAGTGGCCTCGCATCAAGCAACTGCTGACGGCCTCCACCCAGGCAGAAATGGATAATATGGTCTGTGCGCTGAATGGCGGAACGATAGCCCCAGCCCCAGGCGGAGACCCAATCCTCAATGACAACGTGCTGCCAACGGGCAGGAATATGTTCAGCATCAATCCTGACAACACCCCTGACCCCCAGGCTTGGGAAGACGGCAAGCGACTGGCGGAACAGACTATCGCCAGATACAGGAAGGAGCACGGCGAGTATCCCCGTAAGGTGAGCTACACCTTCTGGGCAGGAGAATTCATCGCCACAGGCGGTGCCACCATAGCCCAGGCACTATGGATGCTGGGTGTAGAACCGGAACGCGACAGTCAGGGCCGTATCGGCGCCCTTCGGCTGGTGCCTGCCAAGGATTTGGGGCGTCCCCGTATCAATGTATTGGTACAGATCAGTAGCCAGCTGCGCGACATTGCCGATTCACGCCTGAAGCTGATTACAGAGGCAATTCAAATGGCCTCAGCAGCAGAGAAAGAAGATTCGAACTTTGTTCGAGAAGGGACACTGGCTCAGGAAAAAGAACTCATAGAGAAAGGCCTCACCCCGCAACGAGCCCGTGAGCTTTCCACACTCCGCGTGTTCGGCCCTGTGAACAACGGCTATAGCACAGGCATGATGGACTATATCGAGCGGAGTGGTTCTTGGAGCGACAAGAGTGAGCTCGTGGACGGTTATCTGAACAACATGTGTGCCGCCTATGGAGACGAGACCCATTGGGGAATGGCCCAGCGGGAACTCTTTGCGGCAGCCCTTCAGGAGACGGATGTCACCGTTCAGCCCCGCCAGAGCAACACCTGGGGTCCCATATCCTTGGATCATGTCTATGAATTTACGGGTGGGCTCTCGATGGCCGTCAAGGCACTCACAGGCAAAGAACCCGATGCGCTCATGGCCGACTATCGCAACTGCCGGAACCGTAGGATTCAGGGCGTGAAGGAGGCCATTGATGTGGAAGTGCGCACCACCCTGCTCAATCCCAACTTCGTCCGTGAGCGGATGAAGGGCGATGAAGGCACGGCCCAGATGTTTGGTGAGACGTTCCGCAACATCTTTGGCTGGAGCGTCACCCGACAGTCAGCCCTCGACCCTCAGCTCTATGATGAACTGTATCAGATGTATGTTGCCGATGTACAACAATTAGGGATCCACGAATACTTCCAGCAGAAGAATCCCGCCGCCTATCAGGCCATGACGGCCACGATGCTTGAGAGTGCACGGAAGGGCTATTGGAAACCTTCCGACACCCAGCTACGACAGACGGCCCAGCTTCATGCTGACATCACGAAGGAGAGTGGTGCCGCCTGTACGGACTTTGTCTGCAATAATGCATCGTTGCAAAAGTTCATTGAAGGAAATCTGTCAGCTGATGTCCGTCAGAATTATAGCCATCAGATGACGCTGGTGAAGAGCGGGCAATCCAATGGCAAGGCTACGGTATTGGAAAAGACGGGAGCAAGGGGCGTGGAATCTGGCGACAAAAGTCAAGGGTGGTCACCTATTCTTCTGGCGGCCATCATCCTGGTATTGCTAGCCGTCATGATCATCTATCTCCGCATGAGGAATGGAAATCGTCGTTGACACTCTCATCCTGTTGGTCATACTGCAGACGGCACTACGACTCAGCCAATGGTCCGATAAGCGACTGTGGCTGGCATACTGCATCGCCATAGGTGCTGCGGTATGGCTGGCTACCGACTATGCGGCAGGACTGTCGAAGCCACAGGCAGAAGGCTGGCTGCACGACACGGAGATGCTGCAGAACCTGGCCGTGGTCTGTATCCTCGATGCCCTGCTATGCCACTTCAGATTTTATCCAGGACTGCTCATCCTACCTGCGGCGTTCTATGTGCTCTGTCAGATGCTCTTCACGATGACAGGTGTCGGATTCCAGACTACAGGACTATTGGTGGCTGTCACACTGGCAGCAGCACTCCTGATACTTTCAAAAGGGATGACGTGGCTTCTGCCTCAAAAGTCAGACCGCAACATCCTTCATACCATCATCACCATCCTGATCTGCCTGACATGCCTTGTGGCTACCCAACAGACTGTGATGGTCTATCCTGCAACCCATCAAAATATCATTATGGAATATATCTCAAAAGCTCTCTTCGGGATAGCAAACATCCTGCTCATCCCAGATGTAATCATGCTGATCCTGTTTTTCATCAGGTCGCTTATCCTGCTGGCAACCACCTCTATGCAGTATGCCAACCGCCGGAGGGACGGCCACGGAAGCCTCTACGCCAAGTATCGCGACCTGCTGTATGGCCAGGAGCCCAGCGAGGCCTATGCCGACTATCTGGCTGCACAGATGGAGGCCGAGGCCGCCAAGGATGTGAACCTCTCGCGACTGCTCACCAAACTGGGGCCCGTGCTCGGACTCATCGGCACGCTCATCAGCATGTCGCCGGCATTGGTCGGACTGTCGACGGGTGACATATCCGGCATGGCCTACAACATGCAGGTGGTCTTCTCGGCTACAGTCGTCGGACTGGTCATCAGCGTCATCGGACTCTTCACCCAACAGCTGAAGTCGCGCTGGCATCAGCAGGACATCAGCCGACTGGAGTATGTATCAAGCCTATATATCGAGAAGCATGAGAAGGAAGCATAGGAACAGACTGCTGACAGAGGACGACGGCGATCCGCTGAGCGTGGTGGTGAACTTGTTCGACGTGGCGATGGTCTTTGCCGTATCGCTGATGGTGGCAATGGTCATGCACATGAACATGGCCGAGATGTTTGGCAAGGAGGATTTCACCATCGTGAAGAATCCCGGCCAGGAGAACATGGAGATTATCCAGAAGAAGGGGCGCGAGATAGAGACCTACAAGGCCAGCGGCCAGACACAAGCCGGCAGCCCAAAAGGCCGCCGACTGGGTACAGCCTACCAGCTGGAAGACGGCAGCATCATCTATGTGCCCGACACCGCCCCCTTCCTACAGTCCTCCCCCTAAAGCTTTATACAATTGTATGGTGGAATCCATGAATCCATAGCGGTGGCTGAGCAGGGCGAGGCGCGCTTCGAGCAACGACTGGCGGGTCAGGAGTACTTGCAGATAATTGACCTCGCTGTCGTAGCGCATCCGTTTCTCCGTTGCATCCAGCACATCCGTGAGTTTGTCTACTTGCTGTGAGTTGAGCATGATGGCTCGTTGGGCATATTGGCGGCTGGCGAGCACATCGTTCACCTCTTGTCCTGCTTCGAGAATGGCCTGGTGGAAGGCAATCTTGGCCTCTTCTTGTTCGGCTTGGGCCTTCTTGACCTCAGCCCTCAGTCTGCCATTGGCAAATAGGGGCTGTGTCAGCGAACCCAGAGCCCTTGCGATCAGACCCGCCGGAGAAACCACTTCGGCGGCATCATTGGTCCAGCCTGCGATGCCTGAGAGATTCAGCGAGGGGTAAAGGGCCGCCTTTGCCTCGTTGGTGAGATAGAAGGCTCGCTTGAGGGCTGCCTCTGCCCGACGGATATCAGGGCGCATGGCGAGTGCCTGAATATTCACTTGAGGTATCAGAGGCATCTGTTCGCAGGATGTAAGGAAGTCGCCTCTTTCGATATGACCGCTATAACGCCCTAACAAGGCACAGAGCGCATTTTCCGCCTCTATCATCTGCAACTGCAGAGCCTCGAGGGTTGCCTCTGCTTCAAGTTTGCTGGCCTCAGCCATATTCACCTCGTCGCTGGTAGCCTCGCCCACAGCCATCAGCGCTTTCTGGGCTCTTACGCTCTCATCCCAGCTGTTGATGATGTCTCGGGTATCGCTGATCTGGGCATCGTACATCTCGAGTTGGTAATAACCGGTGGCTATGGTGGCAATCAGTTCCACCTGCACAGCCTGTACATAGGCTGTCTTCTCCTCAACGTCAGCTGCTGCGGCTTTCTTGGCATTCTGCAGTTTCCCGAAGATATCGACCTCCCAACTGGCTTCTGCACTGAAGCCGAATTTGCTTTCCGTCTGTGGATCGTTTCCCGTATTCTTGAAACGGGCTGTCTCACCTTTGGCCCCGAGTTCGAGTGAGGGGAAAAGTTCACCCTTAGCATTGCGCAAGGAGGCTTTGGCGGCGTCTACATGGAGCTTGGCGATGTTCAGGTCGCTATTGTGCGCCAACCCTTCTTCGATGAGAGCCACCAGACGGGGCTCTGTGAACATCTCGCGCCAACCCTCATTCGTGTGGAGTGTGGAGGGAGGAGTGTGGAGGGAGGAGTGTGGAGGGAGGAGTGTGGAGGGAGGAGCAAGGTCGGAACGGACAATACTGTCGTCAATGAAGGAGCCCTTGCGCTGATAATTAGAATAAGTACCGCAGCCAGTGAAGACGAACAAGGAGATGATGAGAGGTATAACACTCTTATGCACCAGCTTGGGCATATATTTCTCCTCCAGATGCTGGAAGATGATAAAGAATACGGGTACGAAGAAGAGCAGTGCAAGCGTGCCAATCGTCATGCCAGCGATGACACAGACACCCAACGATATGTTGCTGACGGCTCCTGCACCTGTGGCAAAGACCAGGGGCAGCAGACCGATGATGAGCGTCATGGCCGTCATCAGGATAGGGCGCAGACGGACTTGGGCTGCCTCAAGGGCTGCATCGCGGATGCCCATGCCCTCACGGCGACGGGCACTGGCATATTCCGTCAGCAGAATAGCCGTCTTGGCCAGCAGACCTATCAGCATGATGACACCCACCTGCATATAGACATTATTCTCCAATCCTATCAAATAAACGACTGCGAAACTGCCTGCAATACCAAAAGGAACACTCAGCAATACAGCCAACGGGATAAGCATGCTCTCATAAAGTGAGCAAAGCACAAGATAGACAAAGACCATCACGAGCAGGAATATCCAGGTCATGTTGGCGGTGGAAGAAATCTCTTCACGGGTCGTTCCCGTGAAATCGTAACCATAGCCCTGTGGCAATGATTGGCTGGCCACCTCAGCAATGGCTTGGATGACATCGCCTGTACTATAGTCTTCTTCAGGGGATATCTCGATATTGATACTTGAGAACAGGTTGAAGCGCCCCAGCGACTCTACACCATAGTTCTTCTTGAATGTGGTCAGTTCGGTGATGGGAATATAGGCGCCACGATCGGTATGGATCAGGATATTGTTGAGGTCGTCTCTGTCAGCGCGCAACTCCGGATCGGCCTGCAGAATGACGTGATACAGTTTTCCGAAGGCATTGAATTGCGAGGCATAATCGCCACCAATATAACCATTGAGAATCTTGAGCACAGCTGAAGGCTCTATACCGTAGCGCTTGCAAATGGCGGCATTGACAGATACGGTAAATTGAGGGAAGTTCACTTCGTAAGAACTATACACCTCACCAACCTCTTCACGCTCGCCCAAAGCTTTAGCAAAACGGTCGGTCACCTCTTTCAACTTATCTATCGAGCCGCCTTCATAATCCTGCACATACAACTCGATACCATCGCTAAAGCCATAACCCGTCACTGTAGGCAGCGCGTAAGCAAACATGGATCCTGTCTTGATGGCGCTGACACGCTCCTCTATCTTCTCGAGCACGTTGTCGATACGGTGTTCACTGCCGCTTCGCTCATCCCAAGGTTTAAGTTTCATGATGATCATGCCCATATTGGCACCATCGCCACTGAGGATGTTCCAACCCACAATGGAAGCACTCGTTTCCACCTCTTCAATGTCTTTCACTACTTCTGCCACCTTATGAACAGTCTTTTTCGTCTGTTCCAAAGTAGAACCTGGGGGCGTCGTGATGTCAACCATCGTAATACCTGTGTCCTCGTCAGGTACCAGGCTCGTTGAAGTAACCTTCTGAAGCCAGACCAACAAGACAATGGGTACCACAACCAATATAACAGCCAGCCATTTGTGGCGAATAAACGTTGACAATCCTTTCTGATATTTCTCCGTCAGCACTGATACCGACGCATTGAAAGCATTTCCGAATCGGTGTCCGAATGCTTGAACCCCGCGAGAGGGGGCAGCGTAAGCAGGGGTCGAGCCCCATTCTTCTCTAAGAAGCAATGCGCAGAGGGCTGGTGAAAGAGTAAGTGCGTTCAGCGTAGAGAAGACAACAGCAGCAGCCATTGTCAGTCCGAATTCCTTATAATAAGTGCCACTCAGGCCGCCTGAAAATGAAGCCGGAATAAACACACACATAAAGACCACCGTAGTCGTAACAACAGCCGTACCGATATTGCCCATCGCATTGAGGGTGGCCTGATAAGGGCTCCGCACCCCTTTCTCGAATTCGCTTTGTACAGCCTCCACCACCACAATCGCATCATCGACCACAGTACCGATAACCAGCACCAAGGCGAACAACGTGATGAGGTTGAGCGAGAAGCCAACCATATACATAAAGGCAAACGTGGCGAAAAGCGAGACGATGATGGCAAAGGCCGGTATCAGTGTGGCACGACTATTCTGCAGGAACAGCAGGACTACCAACACAACCAACAGAATGGCCTCGACAAGGGTTTTATAGACTTCCGCCATAGAGGCATTGAGGAAATCATTGCTGTCGAGTAGCACTTTGAACTCCACTCCCGGTGGTAATTGAGGACGGACCTGTTCCATGAGCTCGTCAATCTCCAGGTTCACCTGTCGCGCATTGGAACCCGCTTTCTGCGTGATAAAGGCCACCGTACCATTGTGACCGTTAATCCAACTGTCAGTTGCATAACTCTCAGACCCCAGCTCGCAACGTGCTACGTCGCACAGGCGGAGCTCTTCACCATCGGACAATGACTTAATGACGATGTTCCCAAATTCCTCTTCGTTGAGCAGTCGCCCGCGATATACCAACGTGTATTGAAAGGTATGCTTGGAATTTTCGCCCAATGTACCGATGGCAGCCTCGACGTTTTGTGCTTCCAGGACTTCCTCAATGTCTTGAGGTAGCAAGTCGTAATGCGCCATGCGCTTCGGATCGAGCCAGATACGCATGGCAAAGGTATTGCCAAGCACATTCACTTTACCAACGCCCTTGATGCGTTCCAAACGAGGTTTGATGTTAATATCGAAATAGTTGGAGATGAAGTCACTCTCGAAGCGGTTGTCAGGACATTCCAAGGCAATGACTTTCAGGAAGGTCTGCTGGGATGTCTCCACATGGACACCCGTCTGGAGCACCTCCTGAGGTAGGATACCCTCCACCTCGGCCACCTTGTTTTTGACCATCACCACAGCCATGTCCGGATCAATGCCATTCTTGAATACTACTTGGATGAAGGCAGATCCACTACTCGTCGATGAGGAACTGATATAGTCGATGCCGTTGGCGCCATTGATAGCCTGCTCGATAGGTACGATCACACTTTTCTGGACAGCCTCAGCACTGGCTCCTGGATAATCAGCACTCACCTCCACGATAGGCGGTGCCATGTCAGGGAACTGCTCTACAGGCAGATGGACATAGCCGACGATGCCCACCAGCGCCATCATCACCGCAAGGGCAATCGACAATATCGGACGGTCTATGAAGAATTTGCTTTTCATTTTTCTCTTTTCTCTTTCCTCTTTCCACTTTCCTCTTTCCTCTTTCCACTTTCCTCTTTCCACTTTCCTCTACTTTACCTTTACCCTCATTCCATCTTTCACCATCCCGGCTCCTTCAGCAATGATGACATCACCAGGTTTCAAGCCCTCAGTCACGACATAGTCCTTTCCATCATCATAACGAAGGACCTTGATTTCACAAGCCTTGGTAACCCCATCAACCACTTTATACACAAACTGTTTATTCAGAATGTCGTATGTAGCCTCTTGTGGGATGACGATGGTATTCTTAAGTTCGTAGGGCAAGATAATAGTACCATTGCTGCCGTTACGGAATAAGTCTTCTGAATTCTCAAACGAAGCTCTGATGACAAAAGAGCCTGTTGCCTCATCCACATTACCACTAATGGCTGTGATGCGTCCCTTTTGACTGAGTTCCTTTCCCCAATAAGTAACGAGTGACACCTCTGGCAGGACTGAAAGCAGGTCACTCACACGGCAATTATATATGTCCGCCAAATTGTGAATCGTCTTTTCCGACATAGAGAAATAGGCGAAAAGGCGCCGAGGGTCAGTGACGTTAGTCAACTCTGTCTCCATCGAGGGATCTACCAGTTCACCCAAGCGGTATTCAATCATGCTGAGCACACCATCTGAAGGACTGGTGATGACCGTATATGACAGTTCACTGCGGGCTGTCTCCAAGTCAGCTTGTGCCTCAGCCAGAGCACCCTCGGCCTCAGCCTTGGCATTGCGGGCCTTATTCAAATCGAATTCGCCCACGACATGCTGTCTGTACAGCTCTTCCTTACCCTCTAAATTTTGACGGGCAGTAGCCAGTTGTGCCTTTGCACTGACCACCTTTGCCTCTGCATTTCTCACAGCCGCCTGATAGGGTGCCTGGTCGATGATAAACAGTGGCTGCCCTTTCTTCACATGAGCACCTTCTTTGACGCAGATCTTAGTGATTTTACCACTGACCTGAGGGCGGATGGCCGCAGGATTTTCCGTCTCAATTTTGGCTGTTAACTCACGAGTAACAGTGTAATCTTGCAACTTAATCGTCAAAGTGCGGTATTCTTCGTCTTGCTCTTCATCATCCTCGTCGTCCATCAGGCTGTAGAATAATCCAACTGCCAGCAACAGCCCAACTAACAGACAAATGGGAATCCATAATCTTTTGCTCATCTTCTTATCATCATTTATTGACTGCAAAGATATAAAAAACATCGTTATCAACAAATAAAACTTCTGTTTTTATTTGATATAACCATATTTTTATTTACCTTTGCGGCAAGAAATCTGCTATAATAATGAAAATTAAAGGTAATTTTTGGCTAGTGATGCTATTGGTATTCATGGGCATTTTCTTTGTGCGTAATCTGATGCTGCCTATGGCGTCGGACGACATTCCCTATGCCTTTGTATGGGATGGGGAAAACAGAGGCAACCTGCTTGACAGTGTGGGCCCACGTGAACGAATCACATCATTTGGCGATATCGTCCGCTCCCAATATTCTCACTACATGACGTGGGGAGGGCGCATTATCGGCATCGGACTGACACAGCTCTTTGCCTGGGAGGGTAAAGGGCTCTTCAACGTGCTCAACACACTGGTGTTCACGGCACTGGCCCTGCTCCTGTTCCGTGTTGGTACAGGCAAGAAACTCAGCGAGATGAATGGCGTCTATATGTTTTGGCTCCTTTTTGCCCTATGGTTTCTGATACCCGACCCCTTCCTCACAGTGCTCTGGATGTGTGGCAGTTGTGTGTTCCTATGGACAGCTGTCATCGGCCTGCTCTTCCTACTGCCATACGCCAAGGCTTACTGGACTGAAGAAGACCCGCTACCCAACAAATGGAGTCTGCCGCTGATGGCTTTTGCTGGCCTTTGTGCCGGCTGGTCTGTGGAGACGAGTGCAGCCGTGCTTGATTTTGTGGTATTCTTTGCCCTTATCTGGTTTTGGCGGCAGAAGCAACTCAAGACGTGGATGGTGGTGGGCTTTGTCTTCCTCTGCATCGGCTCTGCCATGCTAGTGTTTGCTCCTGGCGAGACCGTCCGTCTGGAACTGCAGCGCCTGTATGAGTACAATCCAGCACTGCCAGAGGACATGTACTGGACACCGTTGATGTACTATATCAACTATATAGAGTGTTTCTACCCCGTTGTCAGCAAACAGATTCCGTTGCTACTGCTGATAGGCTATTACGTCTGGCACTTGCCTAAAGGACAACGATGGAACAAGACCACTCAGTTTCAGGCACTCATGTTTGCCGGTTCCATGGTGGTGATGATCATCCTGATATTTGTACCAGTGGCTCCTGCCCGTGCCGGTTTCTTCCCAACCTGTGCCGTTATCCTTGCCTCACTCTCTGCCCTTCGCGAACTGTTGAAGGAAAAGGATACTATCTGGCAGCGTCACCGTCGTCTGATACAGGGTTTCGTAGCCGTCAGCCTGGTGCTGTGGGTAGTGACAACCTCTATCTGTTTTTATATCGAATGGGATGTGCGCCAGCAGTGGATGAGCCGTATCGACTATATCAATGCCCATCAGGATCAGGATGTGGTGGTGGTGCATCAGATCGACGTGCCACCGATAGCCGATGAGCTACCCGACTGGTGGCTGTACAACTGTGTATCATGGAATACCGACGTACTGGCCTGGGGTTCTGACTTGGAACCACGCCCAGAGGGCAGTCATAACCTGATGTATGCGCAGTATTACGGATGGAAAAAAGTGATCACCGATGGTGAGGATCGGCGTAAAATAGAATAAGAACAAGGTGCTCAGTTGGGCACCTTATTCTTTCATTCTGATATCCTTCAGTTTCTTACTTTGGTCACCTATCAGCTGTAACGTGTATTCCCCTGAAAGACGGGCCATCGTGTCAAGCTGTTCCTGTGTATAGAGGGCTTCGCTGCCCTCAACATTGAAGGTCAGTCCCTCTTCACGTATCTGCACCACCAGGAAAAGATGCGCCTCGCTCTCTGGCATCTCAATATGAGCACAGGGGTAGTCGATGCCGTGAATGTCAACATACTCATAGATACCGGTGCCACTGACGTTCATCTCTGTGCCTACCTGCTCTTCGGGAGGAACCTGAAGGTCTCTCATCTGATGGAGCCAAGGGTAGATGAGGGTGCGCATCGTGCCGAAGAGAGTGGTGCGCGTCTGACTTATCAGTTCTGCCACGCTCTGCTCGGGATTCACGTCGATGCGCAACGACAGGCTCTTCAGGAAACAGCCCATCACGTTGCCTCGCAGGCGTTTGTCTAAACGTCCGTGATTGGTCGTCATGAAGACAACATCCGTTGTTCCTGCCATCTGTCCTAAAGCCATAGCATAGGCAGCCACGCAGATGGTAGTCATCATCGTATGCTGTTGCTCTTCTGACATGGCACCGGCATTCAGGCGGATGTGCTTCATACGGTCATAGTCCAGCAGATAGCAGGCATAGAGCGTCTGCCCCCAAGGGTTATCCGTCTGACGACAGATGTCCGTGTATTTGTGTCCTTTGAACTTCTCACACACCACTTGTTTGGCCCGCTGATAGGCTTCGCTCCCGTAAGACTCAATCTCCTCCCTGTTCCATACGGCTGCAATGTCATCCTGATCCTCTATGGGGATGCCGTTAAGGATATTACTGATGCCAGAAACAAACAGTTTCATAGAGATGCCGTCGAAGAAAATGTGACAGTAGGAGTTGCACATTATCGTTTGCTGCTCAGTCTCGATGACGTTCACTCTGACACCAGGCTCCTCCAGCAGCTTGAAGGGACGTGCAAACTCACTTTGGAGCGCCTCCCATTCTTTGTGTGTCATCTTATAGAGATGAACATTATTGGGCATATCCTTGCTTTCACTAATCATAAACTGCCCGTCCTCTTGTCTGACCAGATGGACATGGGCATAGTGATTGGTATCCAAGAATTTCTGACAGGCAGCAGCCATATCGTCAGCACTCAGACGTTTGGCTGGAACTTCAAAAAAAACCGTCACCTGAAATCCATTCTCCATCGTCTCCATGTTGCTCTCACGCAGCATGTCTTCTTGGGTTGAATTTAAAGGATATATATTCATCTATAGTTGTTTTTTCATGCAAAAATACTAAATACGGCTAAATAATAAGAAAATATAGGCTCTATTTTGCCTTTTTTAGTATTTTTGCTTACCTTTGCATACAGTTGATAAATAATAAACGTTTATGATGCGATTCTTACATATCCTAACAGAATGTTGGATACGAACACCCTGGCAGGTGGTATTGCTATTGTTTGCTGTACCATTTCTCATCCGCAACCTACTGTTGCCGATGGTGGGTGATGATTTTTCTTACGCTTTCATCTGGAACGGTGACGATCTTGGCAATTTGATGGATGACATCGGTCCACGCGAGCGCATACATTCCTTTTATGATATTCTTGTCTCGCAGTGGTCGCATTATTTCACCTGGGGTGGTCGCACACCTTCCATGATTATTATCCAATTGTTTGCATGGCTCGGAAAAATATGGTTCGACCTTGCCAACACCATCGTATTCACGCTGTTGATGCTGATCCTCTATTGGCTCTCTGTAGGCAATACTGTTTCTCCAGCCCGACATAAAGGTGTGTTCTTTTGGGTAATGGCCGGCATACTCTTCGGCGTTATCGATTATGTCAGCACCATGCTGTGGATGACTGGGGCGTGTGTCTATCTGTGGTCAGGATTCTGGGAGTGTCTGTTCCTGCTGCCATTTGTCACTCGGAAACATCCACCAATGCTCCTGATGGCGCCATTGGGTTTGCTGGCGGGATGGTCAGAGGAGGCGGGCAGTCTGGTTACCGTGATGCTGACAGCATGGCTGATGTTTGTCTTCTGGCGACAGAAACAGCTTGAGAAGTGGATGGTAGTAGGTTCTTGCTTCCTGCTGATTGGTTGCGGCTTGCTGATGTTATGCCCTGGCTCTTTACATCGTGAGAGCATCATGCTTGAATATGCACCGGAATATGTCTTGCCTGCTGAGGACTTGTTCTCAGCAAGGATGTTCTGGGATAATTTTACAGGCGGATTCCTGCCCATCCTTATTTGGGAGAGTTTTTTGTTGATTCCTGTTATTCTTTATTGTGTTTCGAGGAGTGTGGAGTGTGGAGTGTGGAGTGAGAATAGTTCTGCCGCAGAATCTTTCCATGATAGTAATCTCACTCCACACTCCACACTCCACACTCCTCGAATAAAACTCTTCACCGCTGGAGGCCTGCTGGTGCTCTGCGTCATGATGTTTGCTCCAGAATTTGAACTTCGTACGGGATTCCATTCCACCTTGTTCCTGACCATAGGTTCTGCTGCCGCCTTGAAGGAGATTGCCCCATGGCTCAAACAGGCTCTCGTAGCCACCCCATGGCGTAGAGCCATCACACTGGCCACAGCCAGTATCTTAGTGGCGTACAGCCTCTTCGTGCTGGCAGGCAGCCTGGTGGTCGAGTCGTCTTTCCGTCGGCAATTCGACGAGCGTCTGTCCTACGTCAGGCAGCATCAGGATGCAGACTCGCTGGTGGTGCCATACTACAAGATCCCCTACAATCTTGACCGCTATCTCGGTCCTCGCTCAATCACCGATTTTCATATTATCTACGCTGGCGATCTGGAGTCGAAGACCACAGATAATCGTTCTCTTATGTATGCCCGCTATTACGGGTTTCCCCCCATCCGTATTGACCGCGAAATAGACTGGAATAAACGAAATGAAGACTGATCGCAACTCATATCTCATCTCGAAGGCTCTGAAAAGCTTTGTTCTGGCCTCCATCCTGACAGCTGCTGCCGGACAGCTGGCCAGTACCTTCGATGCCATCGTCCTGGCACAATTCGTAGGCGAGGAATGCGTTTCCGCTCTCAGTCTGGTGATGCCAGTCACCACGTTTATCAGTTGTCTGGGGCTTTTGATGGCCTTTGGAGCGAATGCCCTGGCAGCCCGCGAGATCGGAAGTCACAACCTCGAAGGGGCTTCAAAGTTCTTTTCCACTGCCATCTGGTCCATCCTCACTATCGGTATTGCCTTCTCCTTGCTGATGTATGCAGGCATACCTGTCATCATGGATATTATCACCGACGAGGAGGCGCTTCGCGACCTGCCTGCCGAATATCTGAGTGTGTATGTGCCGGGGGCCTGGCTCGAGATGCTGTCCTACGCCCTTTGCCTTTTTGTGGCTACCGACGGTCATCCGCGCAAGGTGATGATGGCGGTCTTTGCAGGTGTACTGGTCAATGCCGTCGTCGATGTGCTGGCAGTCGGATTTCTGGACTGGGGCATGAAGGGCGCTGCAGGGGGCTCGTTGGCTCAGTATGCCGTCAATATCCTATTACTGACGCTCTATCTTCGCCAGCCTGCCTGCTCCTATAGCCTGAAGTGGCCGGGGCGAAAGGGCTTTCGCTGTTTTGTGGAGAACCTCAAGGAGGGAGCGGGCGTATCCATCAGCAATATCCTGATGGCTGTCAGCGTGCTCCTTATCAGTAATATCGTCTACAATGCACTCGGCGAGCCCGGACTCTTCTGCTGGTCTGTCTGCCTACAGATGCTTTTGGTGTCAGCGGTCTTTATCAATGGCGTGATGGAGTCACTCTTTGCCATTGGCGGTGTGATGCTTGGCGAGCACGACCTGAGAGGCTTCGACCTGCTGTCGCGAAGGGCCCTGATCACTGTCAGCCTTCTGGTATTAGTAATCGTTGTCCTGATGTACATCCCCGGAGCTGTTGGCCTGTTGTTTGGAGTCGAAGACCCACAGGAACTCGCAGCTCTCGACCACGTGTTGCGTATTTACTCCCTGGTCATGCTCCCCTTTGCCTTAACACTGGTGCTAGTGGCTGTCTATCAGGTGCTCGAAATGATAGTGCCCAGCGTCATCTGTGCGATAGGTCAGTTGGCGACATCTATTTTCGGTATATGGCTTTTTGCCACTTACGCCCCGTCGCTTTTATGGTGGGGATTCCCTCTGACCAGCTTCCTTTTCCTTCTGGGGCAATTATTTGTCTCTTTTATTTACAGTCGCCGTCAAGGCTGTCGTGTCTCTGCCCTCACCCTGATTCCGTATAGTGAGGGGGGGCGTACGTTCGACAGTTCTGTGCGCTACCAGTCTGATGAGGTCTATACCATACTGCGAAATATTGACGCTTTCCTTCAGGAATCAAAAATGAGTGAACGTGACCAATTCCATCTGAACCTCTGTTGCGAGGAACTCATGACCAACATTGCCCAGCACTCTCAAGGGCATGTCGTCGATCATTCATTCGATGTCCACATCTATTCCGACGACAAAGGCACCTGTGTGGCACTGAAGGACGGCGGCAAGCCTTTCAATCCGCTTTTCGTCGGTAAGAGGCCAACTCCCGACCTCAGCAGCAAGGAAGGCGGCGAGGGGCTGGGCCTGTGCCTCATCAACAATCTCGTGGAGAACATCTCCTATAAATATATGTATGGCTTGAATATTGTCTTAATCAAGATATAATCCTATGATCAGATTAGCAACCGTTTCACCGTGTTATAATGAAGAGGACGTGCTTCGCCACAGCGTGGAGCAGCTGACAGCCCTCTTCGAACGAATGATAGCCGAAGGGCTTGTCAGTAAAGACTCCATGATGGTATTCGTCAACGACGGCAGCCGTGACCGTACATGGGAGATAATCCGCGAGCTCCACTTAGAGAACAAGTTTGTGAGGGGCATCAACATGTCGCGCAATGTGGGGCATCAGAATGCCATCATGGCAGGCATGATGACAGCCCGTGAGTGGGCCGATGCCGTGATAACCCTCGATGCCGACCTGCAGGACGATATCGAGTGTATCCCTCAGATGGTGAGGGACTTTGAGGCCGGAAACGATATCGTCTACGGTGTCAAGGTGTCGCGCAAGGCCGACTCCTTCATGAAGAGGATGACCGCCCAGGGGTTCTACAAGTTCCAGTCGTCGATGGGCGTCGAGAGTGTCTACAACCATGCCGACTTCCGTCTGATGAGCCGGCGGGCCCTCGATATGCTGTCCACCTACAAAGAGCATAATCTCTACCTCCGCGGACTGATTCCGCTGATCGGGCTTCGCCACACCACTGTCGACGACCGGATTGGCGAGCGTTTTGCCGGCAAGTCGAAATACACCTTCAGCAAGATGATGCATCTGGCCATGAACGGCATCACGGCCTTCTCCGTACGACCGCTGTTTGCCATCTACAACATAGGCATGCTCTTTCTTATCATCGGCTTCCTGATAGGCATCTACGTCATTTGGTCGCTCATCGTAGGCCATGTCGTTCAAGGTTGGGCTTCTCTGATGCTCTCCGTCTGGATCGTCGGTGGCTTCATCCTGATATCGCTAGGCATAGTGGGCACATACATTGCCCAGATCTATACCGAGGTGAAGCGACGCCCGCTATACCACATACAAGAGATACTCTCCTGACAATCCCTGCAGTCAGATGAAGACAGCTTTTCTCATAGCAGCGCCAACCAGTGGCTCGGGCAAGACTACCGTTGCCCGGGGACTGATGGCTTTGGCGGCGGCAAAGGGTATGAAGGTGCAGCCCTTCAAATGCGGGCCCGACTATATCGACACGAAATTCCACGAGGCGGTCTGCGGGCGCCCCAGCATCAACCTCGACACGTTCATGGCCTCGAAGGAGCACGTAAGGGAGTTGTTTGCCTATTATGGCACAGAGGCCGACATCTGCATCGTGGAGGGGATGATGGGACTCTTCGACGGCTACGACCGCGACCTGGGCTCTTCGGCTGAGATAGCTGCCATACTTGGGGTTCCCGTAGTGCTGGTGGTGGATGCGAAGTCGGCGGCCTACTCGATGGCTCCGCTGTTGCAGGGCTTCGTCAACTTCCGCAAGGATGTGCATATCGCTGGCGTGATATTTAACAAGGTGGGATCGGAGAGGCACTACAAGATGCTCCAACAGGTGTGCGAAGACCTACACATTGAGTGCTTCGGATATCTGCCCAAGCAGGCTTCTCTGGAACAAGGCTCACGCTATCTGGGGCTTGATTTCTCTGAAAAGACAGAGAACAGGGAGCTGACAGACGTGATAGAGCAACATGTCTGCTGGGAAGGGCTGACTAAACTCAATGTTCCCACGCTGGGAACATCGCGTTCCCATACTGGGAACATCACGTTCCCACGCTGGGAACAAACAGTCGTCATAGCCCGGAATGCCGAGGCATTCTCCTTTGTCTATCAGGAAACCCTCGACTGTTTCGATGTAGTAAGAAGTTTCGACCCTGAGACTGAGGTGCCAGAGCTGGCGGATGCCGATGTGCTCTATCTGCCAGGAGGCTATCCAGAGAAGCATCTGGAGGCTCTGGTGAGCAACGAGGCGTGCAGAAAAGCCATCAGGGAGTATGCAGAGAGAGGCGGACGAGTGGTAGCCGAATGTGGTGGGATGATGTACCTCTGCGAGCGCATCGTCACAGATGATGGCGATTATCCCATGTGTGGCGTGCTTCCCTACTCTATCACAGCCCGCAAGGCAGATCGTAAGCTCTCATTAGGTTATCGGCGTTTCGAGCTTGACGGCAGGGAATATCGTGGGCATGAGTTCCATTATACACAGTTCAAGGATAGGACGCCTCAGTCTGTCACCCAAGTCTATAACGCCAAGGGCGAGCCTGTCGACACACCTGTGTTCAGGTTCAAGAACGTCTTAGCCAGTTATACACACTTGTACAACATATAAATTGTTAATTGTAAATTGTCAGATTGTAAATTACTTCATCCCATCATGTTCGCAGGAACGGGCAGCGACGTTGGCAAAAGCATCGTGGCTGCAGCCTTCTGCCGTATATTCAGGCAGGACGGCTACCATCCCGCCCCCTTTAAGGCCCAAAACATGGCCCTCAACTCCTACGCCACACCCGATGGTTTGGAGATAGGTCGCGCCCAGGCTGTCCAGGCCGAGGCCGCAGGCATCCCCTGCCATACGGACATGAACCCCCTGCTGTTGAAACCCCAAAGCGACCATACTTCACAAGTCGTTCTCAATGGCCGTCCTCTCGGCAATAAAGATGCCTACGACTACTGGCGACCCCTCCCGAAGGGGAGGAGGGCCTGCCGGAGTTTGGAGCCCGTAGGCCCTCCTCCCCTTCGGGGAGGTCGGGAGGGGTTCGACTTCCGTGCCGAAGTCTGCTCCGCCTTCGACCGTCTGGCTGCTCGCTATAACCCCATCGTGATGGAGGGAGCAGGCAGCATCGCAGAGATCAATCTGAAAGACCGCGACTTGGTGAATATGTCGATGGCTCAACACGCTAAGGCTGATGTCATACTGGTGGGCGACATCGACCGCGGGGGTGTGTTTGCCTCCGTCTATGGCAGCATCGCCCTGCAATCCCCAGAAGACCGCAAACTCATCAAGGGCATCATCATCAATAAGTTCCGTGGGGACATGCGGCTCTTCGACGAAGGCCGACGGATGCTGGAAGACATCTGTGGCGTACCAGTCCTGGGGGTGATACCTTATTATAAAGATATCTATATCGATGAGGAGGATAGTGTGGCATTGGAACAGAAACGCCGTCAACTGGCTGAGGGCAAGGTGAATGTGGCTGTAGTGCTGTTGCGACATATCAGCAACTATACTGATTTTGATACGTTGGAGCGTGACCCTCGCGTCAATCTCTTCTATACCAATAACACCTCTGACATCCAACAAGCTGATATCATCATTCTGCCAGGAACAAAAGCCACGCTCGACGATCTGATGGAACTGCGTCGTAATGGTTGTGCGCAAGCCATCCTGCGTGCTCATCGCAAAGGAAAGATGGTGGTAGGCATCTGTGGCGGTTATCAGATGATGGGTCAGACTGTTGAAGATCCTGATGGTATCGAAGGCAGTATCATGAGTTTGCCTGGTCTCGGTCTGCTGCCGATTCATACCACGATGACACCTGAGAAGACTACCCGTCAGGTGACGTTTATGTTCGAAGGCCAAGCGTGTCAAGGCTATGAGATTCATCAGGGCATCAGCGATACTGCCGAGGCTATCCTGCAGACTGACCACTGCATCGGCACTTATATTCACGGTTTTCTCGATAATACCCCTGTGATTGAGCATTTGCTCAAGGATAAGGCCGTTTCTATCCATTCTGAACAAAGTCTTGCTGACTTTAAGGACGAACAGTATAATAAGTTGGCTGACCACGTAAGAAAACATGTGGATATCGATAAGATTTACAAGATTCTGACCAATGACTAATCCCTTTTCCCTACTCATCGGCTGGCTGCTCGACCTCATCTTTGGCGACCCTCAGAAGTTGCCACATCCTGTCGTATGGTTTGGCAAGATGATTGCCACTTGTGAGCATCAGTACAACAAAGGGACGCATCGCAAACTGAAGGGTGCGTTAATTGCCATCGGGTTGATTCTATTCGTCTTCGCTCTCGTCTGGATGCTAAGAAAAATACTAGGAATCTTCGCCCTTTTCATCTTCGACGGCACTCGTGAGCAGGTCTATCAGATACCCTTGCTACTCTATATCTTCGATGCCCTCGCTATCTTCTTCTGTCTGGCAGGAACGACACTCATCCGCGAGGTGCGAGAAGTCTTTCTGGCTCTCGACCGTTCATTAGATGAAGGCCGTAGACAGGTGGCCCGTATCGTGGGGCGCGACACGTCTGAGCTCTCAGCCCAAGAAGTACGTACTGCAGCCCTCGAGACCTTAGCAGAGAACCTGAGCGACGGTGTGATTGCTCCCCTCTTCTGGCTTGCCATCCTTGGCACACCCGGTATGCTGGCCTATAAGATGGTGAACACCCTCGATTCGATGATCGGCTACAAGACAGAACGCTACAAGGACTTCGGCTGTTGGGCTGCCCACATCGACGACATCGCCAACTATATCCCAGCCCGTCTGACGGCATTCCTGATGGTCCTGACTACAGGACGATTGGGGCTTTTGCGCTTTGTCTGGAAAAACGGCCGCAACCACGCCTCGCCCAACAGCGGCTATCCTGAAGCCGCCCTTGCTGCCATCCTCGATTGTCGCTTTGGCGGTCCCCACTACTACTTCGGCCAACTCTTCGACAAACCCTACATCGGCACAAACGACCGCCTCCTCACCACCGAAGACATGAAAACAGCCGTCCGCATCAACCGAACGGCAGAGGTCTTGATGGTGCTACTGACTGTTTCCGTTAGCCTTTTTGCCCTTCTTTCCATACCCTCATAAGCAATTTTCCATAGTCCGCAGCGTGCGCATTTTTGTAATTAGTTGATTTGCAGCCGTTTCAAACTTTCTTCCGTTTACGTCTTTTCCATAGGTATCTGATACATCTTTCGAAATAATGTCGTAACTTTGCAACCGAGAAATAACGAAAATTCGATTGCGATGTTTACAAGAGCATTACACATATTGATGATAGGCATTCTGATGATTGCATGCAGTCAGCAGCAGACGTCAGATTCACAGACAGCAGCAAGTTGTTTAGAGGATGCAGAGGCTGCTTTAGCCAACGACAGCATCCGTCAGGGTGAGACATTGCTGCGAAAGGCCATACAGTTGTCGGAAGCGTCAGAGGATTGGCACACCTATTATATCGCGTGCCAGCGATTGGCGGAAGCCTTGTCGCAGGGCAACCCCGAAGAGGCCTTGCGGCTGATGAAGCAAGCCCTGAACATCTATGAGCAGCATCCCGACAATGAGCGCAACAACGTCCTTCTGCTCGACTATGCAGGTACTTACGCCGCACAAGTGGCATACGACAAAGAGGGGTCATTCGACGAGGCGCTCGACTTCATCCATCGCGCCTACGACATCGCAAAGAAGAATCAGATGACAGACCTGATGTGCCAGACGATGACCAGCCTCGCCAATATCGCCTGGGCAAAGGAGGATTACCGTCAGGCGCTCGACTATGCCCACCAGGCAGAGTCGGTGGCAACAGACAACCTGCGACAGGGGACACTTCAGGTGCTGGCCCGCAGTTACCTCAGCCTCAACATGCTCGACTCGGCAGAAACCGTCTATCGGCAGATACAGCCAGGCGATGACGTCCATCTGGCCTATATCGTGCAGAGCAACCTCGCCAAGATCGCGCTCCGACGGATGGGAGCCACAAAGGTGGAGGATGACATCGACGAGGCTTTCGGGCAAGTGGAGGACTTCTATTATCAAGCGCTTGAGCAGAAGGACCAATACTATCAGGAGACGCTGCGCCAGGAGATGGAGAACCAACAACTCGAATACCGTTCACAGATATATGCCCGTACACTCCTGATCGTTATCATTGCTGCGGCGATGATTCTCTTGGTGGTTGTGTTGGCACTCCGCTATCGCATCCGGATGCTTCGTCAGCAGCGAGCCTTCGAACAGTCGAAGCTGGAGAACAAGCTACTCGTGCAGGAACAGGAGAAACGTCAGCTACAGCAGGAGGCGGAACATCAGAAGACTCTGTTGCATCAGGCCAACGAAGTGGTGGCCTTCCTGCAGAACTTCATCCTCGAACGGACGGAGGTGATGAAGAAGCTCAACCAGAGCGGCGATTCGCTCATCTATCTCAGTCCGCACGAATGGAGCGAGATCGAGCGCACGCTCAACGCCATCGATAACAACCGCTTCGCCAACATCCGGGAGCAATACCCCGCTATGCAGGAAGACGACATCCGACTCTGTATCCTCACCCGCCTTGGCCTCAGCAACCGTACCATCGGCAACATCTACTGTATCACCATCTCAGCCGTCCAGCATCGCAAGCTCAAGCTGAAGAAGGACGTGTTCGGAGAGACCAATCCAGACATCACGTTGGAGCAGATACTGAAGAATTAAAAGCATCTTATGAATAAAAACAGAAAATATCAAACCATATTATACAACTAATTATGAAGAATGTATTTTTGTTATTGGCAGCGTGGCTGCTCGGATTATGTGCTGTAGATGCGCATGAACAAGGTCTGACGAAGTCGGATGTACAGAAAAGTAGTTACCTGTCAGAAACACGAGGGGAAGAAGCTAATCCCATGGATTCTCTGTACGGTGAATGGTGGCTAGTGGGATGGAACGACAATGGAACTTGGTACGAAGTCAACAAAAAGTATGTCTGCCATCAGCAGCTGAGCCTCGAAATCAATGAAGAAGGCTATATGACAGTCTATTCTATGGTGAATATAATTACCTTCGGGCAAGTTACTCTTGACGGTAACGAAATGCATTTCGACGTTGAAAAGGTAATAACCACGCAAGTCTGTTGTGATGCCTGGGAGAACAATTTCTTCGAGAAACACCTCATCTACATTAAGTCCTATCAGTTGGATGGGAACCTGTTAAGGCTTTACTATACAGACAATGACTACTTTGTGTTTACCAAAGATTATAATGATATCGAAGAACAGAACGACTACATTCCCTTTGTAGAGTTGGGCAAGCTATGGCATGTGGTCAACAACCCCACTAATCCTAATGTTCCCTGTAGAATTCAAAGATTCAAAATGAACCATGAAGTGGAACGAGACGGCAAGACATACGTCAACCTAGAGCCATTTGATGACATCGTACCAGACACAATTTTTCCAGAAGCAGGATTGTTCCGTGAGGAAAACCGTCGAGTATACAAGTACGAGGGAGGCAGGGATGTCATGCTTTATGACTTCTCACTCAAAGAGGGCGATACATTCACTTACGAGTATGAAACCGGCTTGACTGTGAACTGCAAGGTGCTAAAACAAGGATGGCTGGAAGATGGTCCAGAAATTATGACGTATGCAGACGAGTATCGTAAACTACGCACATGGACCATTGGTATCGACAACGGCTCAGGTGAATATATTGAAGCCGTAACATGGATAGAAGGTATTGGAAAACTAAGAAACATGTTCTATCGTCCAGACCATATTGGGATAATGTCTTGTCTGGCTTACGTAGAAAGAGATATGAATAAAGTCGACTTTTCCAAAAACGCTTATCTGCCTTTCTCATTTTATAATATGTATGGTCCCGTTTATGGCTGCAACCTGCCGAAGGGTGCAGAAGATAATATGGAAGAGGCCTATTGTCATCAGCTTAACTATGAACAGGAAAGAGACTGCCTACATGTCTATGGAAAAGTCATTCTAAATTGCGCATCTAAAAACCACTATGCATACTTCATTGAGGAATCAACAGAAGATCCTTTGGTGCGTAAGCTCCATTTGCAAATAGAATATGTCGGTTCTGGTGAATTAGCCACTTGTGTGAGCTTATTTAACACAGACTTTTATGTCTCTGGTTTAAATCCCAATATCAACTACATCATTGTGGATAATATAGGAGAGGAGCATCCTGTCATCAACAAGACGCCACAGGACGAATATCGCCCATTCGTCGAAGAAGGCAAGGTTTGGCAAGTAGGTGACCACTCGGGTAATCCTGTGCAGAGGGTTGAGTACTATTACTTTGAGGGTGACACCATCATCGACGGAAGGACCTGCAAGCAGATGATGTGCCAACGTTATGTCGCCCCAGATCATCCTGATTATGCGATTATTTCACAATTGCCCTCCCTGAGCTATGTAGGAGCATGGTACGAAGAGGACAAGAAAGTGTACTTCTGCGACGCAGAAGACAATCAGTTCAAATTGATGTACGACTTCTCCATCAACGCCAATGATACCCTATGGGTAAATAACAATTATCCACCTTATATAGTGGGGCCGAGGCAGACTGGAGGTATAAATGGTTTCAAGGGTGTTTATAGAGATGTCATGAGGTCTGGAGAGGGAGAAAATTCTTACAATACCACTTGGCTGGAAGGTGTCGGAAATATTGATGGCCCAATATATAGTGTCTATTATGGAAAAGAACGTCATGTGTTATTCCTAATGGCATGTGCTGTTGGTGATGAACTGATCTATTTCAATGATGAATATGAGGATGGAGCCACTCCTGCTGGAGCCCGAAAGCAGCGCTTCGATTTCACCCATACCATCAAGGAAAAGCCCAAAACGCGAATGAGGGGTGAAGAGGAGCAGTCGCTATATGGAGAATACAACGAGCATCAGTTAAATATCAATCTTAACCCCATTAACGATGCCTACATGGTAAGCATTACTGACGAATCAGGCAATGCCGTCTATGAGAAAGCCATCAACGCAGGCAGCATCGTGGGTCTCAACATCGACATCTCTAAATATCCTGAGGGAAATTATACCGTTACCGTTGAGAATAGCAATGAATCCTTCACAGGCGAATTCAAAGCCCAACTGACAGGAATAGAAGAGGTAAGAAGCAAGAAGATTGAAGCCAAAGGCCATATCTACAACCTCCAAGGTCAGCGACTCAGTCGCTTGCAGAAGGGATTGAACATCGTTAATGGACAGAAGATTTATGTAAAGAATTAGAAGTATTTGGCGGTCTGTGCCTTCTCGAATTGTTCATCTCGTTCATCTTACGAACGGCAGAATCGACAATAGGGAAGGCACTTTTATTTTGCCCCAAAAGTTAAAGTTGGCGAATAAAAGCACTGAATTTGAACGGTTTTTCGTAACTTTGTCGCAAATTAACGCGGAAGAAGCAATGAATACAAAACTTAAATCCTTATTGCAGCAGTTGCTGCAGAGTCCACGGCGGTTCCCTGTTGAACTGGCTTTGGGAGTGGTGTTCTTTATCATTGCCGTATGGGATAGTGAGACTCACGTATGGAATGAGAAGACGGCAGAGTATGTAAGTGCAGTAAATGGCGACATTCTCTGGTTCTTTGTGCCGCTGATGGCACTGACCTTCTGGCTCCATCGGGTCAACCGTTGGGCTTATTATGCCTCGTTCTTCCTCTTCTTACCATTGATGGCACTCAATCTGAAGCCTTTCCTGTGGACTTACGGCTTCGGCTTTACCTACGTCTTAGCGGCGATTCTGCTCATTATCGGTTATAAGAGGATGGACAACCGCTCGTTTGCGGCTCATGCTCTGCATGTGGCCACCCAGATGTTCTTCGGACTGCTCATCTCCGGCATACTAAACATGGCGGTAATAGCCATCGTTGCCTCCTTCTTCTATATCTTCGGTATCGAAGAATCCTGGCATTTCTACGAGCATATCTACCAGTTTGTCTGGTTCGTACTGGCTCCGCAGGTGTGCTGCACTCTTATCCGCCAGAATGAAGACGAGGTGGCCGAGCCTTTCAAGATACTCCGACTTATCCTCAATTTCATCCTATCCCCAGCCGTCATCATCTACACCGTCATACTATACACCTATTTTATAAAGATAGCATTCGAATGGGATCTGCCCAAGGGTGGTGTGGCTTGGATGGTCATGGGATTCATTACCGTCGCATTGATTGGACGTGTAGCACAATCGATACTCAGTCAGCGATACTACGACTGGTTCTACCGCTGGTTCACATTGATTGCCATTCCTCCGCTCATCATGTACTGGATCGGCTCCATCTACCGCATCCGTCTCTACAGCTTCACAGAGAGTCGCTTCTATCTGATGGTGGCAGGTGTGCTGATGACGCTCTTTGTACTGATGCTGTTCCGTACTCGCACCCGTCGCTATCAGCTCATGGCACTCATCTTTGGTGCGGCTATCATCCTCTTCACCTATATCCCCGGCATCTCTGCCAAGAGCATAGGATTAGCCTGTCAGAAGCAGCGGCTCACAGAGCTTATTAGCGAATTGAAACTGACAGACGCCAAGACCGGCAAGCTGAACGATGATCTCGACACCTGGAGTATCAAGCAGGACAGTATGTTGTGCGAGCGATACAAGGATGTCAGCAGTGTCATCAAGTATGTACGCGATGAAATTGGCGAAAAGGAGTTTGAGGCGAAATACGGCAAATGGTCGCATTCGGAGTATAGCTTCACCTATGCCAAGGCCAAGGATCGCGATTATAGTGATTACGACACGTATAGCAGGAGAAATCCTGTAGAGTTAGGCGAATACACAATTATGCAACCCTCAAAAGCATACGAATACAACTATAATGACACGACTATCACTATCACACAGGGTAAGGATACCGTTCTCGAATATCCTATCCAAAAGATCGTCAGTCAGGACACATCGCTCCTGCGTCATCCAGAACAACTGCTCACTTATCGCAACGACTCACTAATGATAATACTTGAAGGTCTCTGCATTAAAGACACCGTCATTACTGATGTCAGGTACTACGGCCTACAATTGTTCAAGAAGAAGTAATAGTTAGATTTAAAACAAAATAATAAATATGTGGCGTATAATTACATTCATTATCATCCTTACGAACTACAACAGTATAGCCCATGCTCAAAACGATTGGTATGAAAAATACCTATCATGTGTTAATGACAGCGACGTACATGCGTGGAAAGCGATGATTGAACAATGGGAACAAGCTGAGCCAGAATCGCCAGATGTGTATGCAGCATGGTATAACTATTATATAAAGTTGGCTATGACCGATGTCGTAGCCCTCACCACGACAGCCCCGGAAGATAACCAAGAAGCACTTCAATTAATGGATAGTACGGGCGTAGTGGCAGGATACATGTATGGCATTGAGTCATATAATGATTCCATCTTACAGATAGGTTACCAGAAATTGGATACTGCCATCAGGCTCTTTCCTGACAGGTTAGATTTGCCATTTGGCAAAGTGGCAATGTTATTCAGGCAACAACTTTATTCTGAGGTCATGCAGGAATTGCGTCGCGTTTTAGACCGTTCTGAGAAAAACGGAAACAGATGGCTTTGGACATTAAATCAACCATTAGATGATGGTGAATACGTTTTAAAGGATAGTATGCAGGACTATTTTGCCCAGTTGTTTGATGCAGGACAAAGCGACTATGCGTCGCAATTAGTCGAGTGGATGTTGCGATTATATCCTACTGACATTATCTTTCGTTCTGACAAAGCGTCCTTGCTTGCCATCGCTAAGCGTTATTCAGAAGCATTGCCAATCTACCTGTCTATATATGAGGACAATCCTGATGATATAATTGTGGCATCAAATATTGCTCACATTTATTACACTCTAGGGGACAAAGAGGCAACATTGAAATATTATAGCAAACTTGTGCAATGTGGTGACAGTGAGATTGAGCATATTGCCAAACAGCGGATTAAGGAAATTGAACAAACAGACTGAAGGACAAGAGAATTACACATCGTTCCTACACATCGTTCCTGTCCCCATGTGTATTATTTGATATTTGTCTCATCTAATCCTGGTTCTAGACCATAGAGGCCAAGAGGCTCCCTTTTATAGACAATGGAATCTAAAACCCGTCTATTGTCTGTGTATGGAGGTGGGGACGTTCTTACTTGATAGACATAGTAATAATGACTCTTGTCTTTTTTCAATATATACCTCTTTGCTCTAAGATTATTGTTGTTAGAGTTATATTTGGAAATGATATGCTTAATCTCATTTAAAGGGTTTTCAACATCACGAATACTTAAATCCCCATCGAAAGGTATACTTATGCTCAAACATGACCGGCTATCCTTTACAAGAAGCGACATCGAACAATCTGTTACAGCATTGTCATCACCCGAAAAAACATATCGAAGTTCCAAAATAGAGTCTGCCAAGATATAACGATCATAGATTCGTGCCATACTATAATCTGAACATTTGATTGGCCTTAGATTGGCTTTTTGCATGTCGATTGAAATACGGTTGTGGATATATCCGTCTTTCCTGACATACTTGAATATGATATCTAAATCACTTCGTTTTACATAGACAGTATCTTTATCATTTATGACATATACAAACGGAGATGATTTCGCTTTCCCCAGACCAAGAAGACTATGCTCATCAAAAGATTGATATCTTTTAGCCTTTGAATAATTGAATGCGGTATCCTGTGAATAAGATGGAATCACAACAGTTTCAGCAGTTTGGGGTGTTTCAGACAATTCTGCTTTATTGCCAGTCTTGGCAGAATCATTATTGCATCCATATACTAATAGTTGTATACATATTGAGATTATAATATACTTCATATTTCACTCTTTGATAGACACTATTCGACGAATTACACATTGTTCCTGTCCCCTCTATGTTTTGTCATCTCTATGTATTCGACCTCGATATACCCCTACAAAGCAGATGGAACCGAAATTGTCGCGGATGATGTATATAAACGGGCGATTAGCATAAAACTCGGCCCTGGTAGGTTTGCTCACTTCACTTAATGTGGCAAAGGATGTAGATGTAATAGCCTCTACATGAGTACCTTTTTCATCTACATCAATCTCTATATTCTGTTTCATCTTGTTGACATAAAGTGGGGAGACGCTCATTAAACTGAGGTCAGCTTTCTTCGAAAAAATATCTGCGAGTCCCATCTCTGCCAACAGATACTTAAGATCAATCTCTGATTTTACGTGAAACTTTGGGAAGCTTACATCTATGATATCATACTTTTTAAGCACTTTAGTGCTATTCTTATACTGTTCCATATTCATCTGCTTTATCAGACTATCAACAATCAGATTCTCATTTGGCAATATCACATCCATATAGAAACTTCCGACATAAGGCATGCGAAGCATAGCATATTGATTGTTCTGCATATACCAAAAACATCCTTCTTTTTCTGTTTTACTCATCATATCCACAATCCGCACATCATCTTTTGTTACAAAGAAGGAATCTGGCTTAGCATCATAAAATTCCTGAACCCATGCCCCATTAAAAAGCAAAGTATTGATAAGATAAATATCGGCATTTGTATCATATTCCATCGGAATATCCTTGAAAGCCCCATGATTGGTTTCTTTATTCCAAGTATCTACAATGCTTTTTGCATCATCCTCATTCTGATACGAAAGACAGTCGGCAAAATAATCATGGCCGATTGTTTGGACATAGTCTTGCTTTATCGTCTTCCCTTCACGAAAAAGTAGCAAATTGGACGATTTCATAAAAGCCGTTTTTGTAGCAAGGAAATCGTCTTCGACCACTTTTGCATGGTAAAGCATCATTTTGCGTCTCAACGCATTGATGTCATTCAAACTGTATTGGCTTGTGCCCAGTTGCTGCTGCAGAAGTTGTTTGGTCTGTCCGCTAGCACCATTGCTGATAAGTTCGAGCGAATATACCACGCCTAATGGAGAAATCAGGATATCTTTACCATTACTATTCGCAACCACAGACTGAAAAAGTCTGAAGGAGAAATCATTGGTTGCACGAATGATTTCACGTTCCGATTCGCTAGTAGCATAACTCACATCAGTATTTGCAGCCACTTCTTCTACGGTATTTGAGAAAAGAAAATCATCGGGACGATTTCTTACGTCACTCGATGTGTTAGGAACGTGTGGATCTGAAATGATTGTTATCAAAAGTGGAATTAGCAAGATACAGATAGCTGCAATAGACCACATAATAGATCTGAGAGCTTTGCGCCGTTCTTTAAATATTAATAGGCATATCCATGAAACCGGCAATGTAATCAATGCAATAAATAGAAACCAAAGAGTGATTCTCTGAAATGCAGACTGAATTGTAATTAATACTATCTGTGATAGCATTAGCAAGACCACCAAAACGATTGGCGCATACCAGAATCTAATAATCATTCTTTTCATTGTTTCACACACTAAACTATAATTCGTTGTAACAGCGGGACGGTTCTTTTGTTACATGAGTTAAAATACTGCTGCGTGACTGACGACTTTCCATTCTTCATTTAATTTGTCAAGCAAGTACGGCACCTGCTTTATAAAACTCAAGCAGATAGCTTGGACTTTCGTAATACATCGAGGAGTTGTAATTGTCAATAATTCCATGCACATTCCTTGTTTACGATGTTTACTCTTTTCTGTTCAATTCCGTTTCTGCTGCAAATATAGAGAATAATTCTGAAATTTGCAAGAATTAGCCAAATTATCTTTCGATTAGGGCAAGTTTTGAAGGGGTTTCCTTGATTTGTGCCCTTTGGGGGCAGTTGTCGCTATAAGTTGGAGAAATAAAGACGCTCCCCTAGATCTTTCACCTTTTAGAAGTATTTGGTAATCTTCGCATTGTCGAAGTTGTTCATCTCGTTCATCATACGGACGGCTGAATCGACGATAGGGAAGGCGCAGAGGGCGCCAGTTCCTTCGCCTAATCGCAGTCCTAAGTGCAAGAGGGGCTTGGCATCAACGATGTCGAGCATCATCTTGTGACCACTCTCGTCACCACAATGGGTGAATATCATATAGTCCTGTGAGGCAGGATAGAGCCTGATGGCTCCCAAAGCACAGGCCGTCATGATAAAGCCGTCTACTAATATAATAAGGTGTAACTCGGCAGCCCGCAGCATCGCACCAATGGCAGCAATCATCTCGAAACCGCCGAAGTATCGGAGAATCAATGCACAATTATTTCCTGTGCCATCCTTTGCGGCAGCCGATTGTGCATTATGCATTATGCATTGTGCATTATCCAATGCCTTTGAGAGGACCTCGTACTTATGTCGGATGCCATCATTGTTAAGGCCGGCACCAGCTCCTATACAATCCTTCAGGGGAATATCGCCAAAGAGACTCATCCAGATACTCGATGGCGACGTATTGCCAATGCCCATCTCTCCGATACTCAAAACGCGACAACCCTCTGCCACACAATCATCCACGAGGTCGCTTCCTATCTGTATGGCCTTATCAAACTCCTCCTCGCTCATGGCTGGTTCATAAAGGAAGTTCTTCGTGCCTCGGGCTATCTTGCAATCGATAATCCCAGGAACGTCAGAAAAGTCGTAATCGACACCAACATCGACGATACGAAGATGAAAACCGTGCTGGCGGCAGAACATATTCACGCCTCCACCACCACGGGTGAAGTTGATCATCTGCTGCCAAGTGACCTCACGAGGACTGACACTCACACCCTCACGTTCAATACCGTGATCGCCACCCAACAACAAATGACAAGGATGGGCCAACGACGGCTCTAACGTCTGCTGTATCAGACATATCTGCATCGCCAACTCCTCCAAACGGCCTAACGACCCCTTGGGCTTGTTCAGGTTGTCGATCTTTTCTTGTATCGCCCCCTGCAACGATCGGTCTACTGGTTGTATGTCGAATGTCTTCATCTTTACTTTTTTACCTTTTTACCCTTTTACTTTTAAAGGTATTCCGCTGACCATCAGAATCACTTCGTCAGCCTTCTGCGCTATATACTGGTTCATCCAGCCCTGCAGGTCGGTGAACTTCCGTTGGATAGCATTGTCGCTGACGCCCCCGCTACCTATCTCGTTAGTCACGAAGATATAGGTGGCATCAGCCACTGTGAACTTGTCGAACTCGGCCTTCGCCAATTCAAGCGAGCGTTCTGTATCGGAGTCATTGGCAAAGAAGAAGTTCGTCAGCCAGAGTGTCACGCAGTCGATGACCACCATGCGGCCCGTCATATCGTGCTTGCTCAAGGCCGTCTCTTCTTCGATGTTCGTCCATTGAGGCCCTCGGCGCTCCTGATGCCTTCTCACCCGCTCTCGGAACTCCTCGTCCCAGATGTGGGCTGTGGCGAGATAGACGGGATGGTCAGAAAGACTCAGCGCCAGTTCCTCGGCCTTGCCGCTCTTGCCAGAGCGCTGGCCGCCAGTAATCAGGATGATTCGTTTCATAATGGATTCATATAGTTTATGGCACTCACTAGCAGATACACCGTCAGTTCCACCAGCAGGCACACCGCTCCGCAGCAGTCACCCGTATAGCCCTGAAGCTTGCGCCAGATGAACAGATAGAGCAGATAGAACACGACGGCGGGAATGAAGATCATCACCTGCCAGTCGAGGCCTGCCATCCAGATGAAGAACAGCATCGGCGGCAGTCCCTGCAAAGCCAGACTGACGCCTGCCCAGCCGTTGAACTTCCGATAGACCGTCTTGGCCTTCGCCTCCTCCTCACGTCTGGCATAAGGCATCATCAGTATCATCTGCGAGGTCACCATCTTTGAGAACGTGTCGCCCGCCAACACCATGAAAGCAGCGATATGGGGAGGTGTCGATATAATCGAGGCGGCCAAGAGCAATTCGTAGAAGACGAGTCCCAGCACGCCATACGTGCCGATGTGCGAGTCCTTCATAATCTCAAGGATTCGCTGACGATTGTTGCCCCCACCACCAAAGCCGTCGAAGAAGTCGGCCAGCCCGTCCTCATGCAGCGCTCCCGTTATCAGCAGTCTCGTGACAATGGCGAGCAATACTGCAACAGACATGGGCAGCACCAGACTGGCGAAGTAGATGACGAAGCCCATCGCCCCACCCGTTATCCAGCCCGCCAGCGGCCAATGCTCCACCACCGTCTTGTAGCACTCCTTCGGCGGCTGGTGCAATCGCCAGAAAGGCAACCTCGTGAAGAAGATCAGCGCCGCCCAGATGCGGTCGTACCACTTGGTTTGATCAATGCTTGTCTGCATACATATTACCTTTGATAGTGCAAAGGTACAAATAAGCCGGCGAATAACCAAATGTATTTGAGTTTTTTCCTGTCTGAGGCAGTTTGACTGTCATAATTTTCATTTATAACACCAAAATTGCCGAAATTAATGACATATGACATAGTTGACAACGTATATAGCTATCGTTCAATAACTTAGCGACAACTAATAATACGACTTAATGACATAAAAACGACATAGAAACGACATACTAATGACATAAAAACAGCATAAATGCTGCGGAATGGATGCTTCTGCGACGAAGTTTGCAGCCACTAAAGTGACAGAAAGGTGGCAGGTAAGCAGAAGAAAGGTGGCAGGAAAGTCTAAAATTCTCTAGAGAATTTTAGACTTTACCCTAACTAAAGTCCAAGTTTACCTAGCCTAAACTCAGAGTTTACTTAGCCCAAACTCTGAGCACACCTAGACCTCACTTCACAAACAGTCTATCATCAGCATGTCGTTAGTATGTCATTAGTATGTCGTTTCTATGTCGTTTTTATGTCATTAAGTAACATCCTGATAAACAGTTAAACCATTGATATATAACAACATAGAAAACAGACTATGTCATATGTCATTAAGTTTGAGCATTTTCACAAAATAATTTTGAAATTCTGCGATTGACTCCATAAAATCCGAGAATCAAACCTATATCATTTTAGGTTCTCTCGCGTACATTATTACTGCTGAATGAAAGTTTTATTCAGAAACTATTGTCAGTTTCAAAAGTATTTCGTATCTTTGCGGAATGAAATGAATAACAGCTTTGTGTGCAAGGACGATTCTAAAATATGACAAAGAAACAATTGATACAACTGTTTGAAGACAGGAAGGTTCGCACAGTATGGGATGATGAGCTGCAAAAGTGGTTCTTCTCCATCGTTGATGTGTGTCACGTACTGACTGATAGTAATGATTATCAGACTGCACGTAAGTATTGGAAAGTCCTGAAAGGTAGGCTCAAAAAGGAAGGAAATGAAACGGTAACAAATTGTTACCAGTTGAAAATGAAGGCAGAGGACGGCAAGATGCGCCTCACCG
>JAEETC010000262.1 GCA_016286585.1 Prevotella sp.
AAGACCGACCTCCTGAAGTTCCGCAACTTCGGTAAGAAATCGCTCACTGAGCTTGATGATTTGCTCGAGAGTCTGAATCTGTCGTTTGGAACCGATATTTCCAAGTATAAACTGGACAGGGAGTAAGACCGCGAGGCCATTACGAATTGCCCAATAAAATCAAGAAACAAAAATGAGACATAATAAGAAATTCAATCATCTGGGTCGTACTGCATCGCATCGCCAGGCTATGCTTGCCAACATGGCCATCTCGCTGATCATGCACAAAAGAATCACTACGACCCTCGCCAAGGCAAAGGAACTCAAGAAGTATGTAGAGCCCCTGGTCACAAAGGCCAAGGACGACTCCACCAACTCTCGCCGCGTCGTGTTCAGCTACCTCCAGAACAAAGAGGCCATCAAGGAACTCTTCGGTGAGGTGGCTCAGAAGGTGGGCGATCGTCCCGGTGGTTACACCCGCATCATCAAGCTCGGCACCCGTCAGGGCGATGCTGCTCAGGTGTGCTTCATCGAGCTCGTTGACTTCGATCCTGAAATGGCGAAGGATACCAAGAAGAAGTCTACTCGCCGCTCTCGCAAGTCAGCCCCCAAGGCAGAGGCAGCAGCCCCCGCAGAGGCTCCTGTAGCTGAGGAGGCCAAGGCAGAGGCTTCCGTAGAGGAAGCGCCTGCAGCTGAGGCTGAAGAGCCCAAGGCCGAGTAAGATATATTCCCCTCAATAAGAAAATCCTGGGACGCACCGCCGCTCCAGGATTTTTTTTGTCACACAGAAATCACAGAAATCACAGAAAGTGCCTTCGGCACAGGCTGCGCATAATAAGCGAAGCGAAAATTTCCGTGATTTCTGTGATTTCTGTGTGACCTATTAATCTGTGTGCCATAAATAAATTTCTGCGCTTTCTGCGCTTTCTGCGGGACCTATTAATCTGTGACATCTGTGTGAGTTTTCTCTGTGAGACGTTCCAGATACTCCTTACATTTCGCCTTGAGCTTACTCGAGTCCTTCAGCTTCTCCACCGCCTTCCGGAGCCTCTCCTCCGCCTCAGTCACCCCTTCCTCCAGCTTCACTGCCGCCAGATACATCGGCAACGCCAGTTCTGCCTCACTGGCAGGCGTAAACCCCTTAAACGTCTTCAGCCTCTCCCGAGCTCTCCTCAGCTCCGAGAGCAACAGGTAATACTCATTCTCCTGCTGATACTTATCCGGAATCTCAAACAGCAGCCTCTCCGCCGTCTCCATCAACAGCTTCTTATCCTTTTCAATATTTTTCGAAGGCTTCTCTCTCAAGGAGGTATCCTCGCTCCTCGCTCTACGCTCCTCACTCCTCGCTTTCGGCAACTCCAGCATATCCGGGCTGATCTCCACGGCTGCCGCAATGAACCCCGGAATCTGCACCACCAGCTGCCTGTTCCGTTTGCCCTTGATCCTCATGATCACACCTTCCCGTCCGTCATACAGGCCACCCTTGATCCTGATCCGGTCACCAGCCTGCAGGCTGATCTCCTCAGGTCTGAAATACGTCACGTGCTCCTCATGACTCTCTGTCACGGCGATGAAGTCCTCCATCTCCTTCGTGGGCACAGTCAGATAGTCCTCCTTGTTCGAGAACGTCGACCGTCTGATATACACCGGATAATGTGCCTCCAGCAGATAGTCCTTCACCTCCTCCAGAGTCCCTTTGGCAAAGATCAGGCCGCTCAGCGCAGGCACCAGAGCCCTCTGCTTTTGTCCCCTGACGGTCTTCACCGTATATCGCAGAGGCACAAAGGCCCCCAGTCCGTACTTCCGCACGTCATCCCTCACCCTCAGTTCCCGCTGCTGAATCGTACATCCCAGCGAATACCAGATCTGTTCTTCCCTATTTGCACTCATACCGCCTGCAAAGATAGTGCAAATCGAATGAAAAACCAAATTTTATTTGGGAAATATTTTTTTTGCAGGGCTCTGCCCTGCAGGGTCACATCCACCTTATCCTCCTTCTTGCGTCCCTTCGGTAGCAAGCGGCAAAGCCGAGCGGTCCTAAGGAGGATCTCGAACCACTCTCCAAGCCTCTCGCCAATCGTTGGCAAGAGGATGTAACTGATTCCGAGGGAAACCCTCTCCATCAGAGTTTTGGTATGGCTCTCAAGCTTTCGCCCCTACGGGGTTCGCCATTTCTTTCCTACATCCCTGCTGTCGCCGCCCCTTGCAAAGGGGCTCACATTGAGGCAGATTACTACCCATGGCTCACTTCGGCGCAGAAGAGAGCCTGTGCGCCAGCCGAGAAAAACTCATCGCGTGTCCCGCGATACCAAAACGGAAGAAAATCGTCGGTTTCTGCGATTTTCTGTGTTAAGCCTCCCAATATAGGGGGAGGTTTGGAGGGGGTGGATGTCTCTTTGCTTCTTTCTCTGCGCCAGAGAAAGTAAGGAATCCGTCCTCCTTAGGACAAGGAGGATAAGGTGGTTGTGACCCCTGCAGGGGAATCCCTGCATTCTCAAGACCTTCTGAATGAATGATAAAATGAATATTTTATGCAAAATATTTGTTTTTATCTTATAAAAGTTGTACCTTTGCAGCGGAAAAATGGAACCGGTTCCCCTTGGTTCCCATCTTTTCTGTTTATTAAAAAATATTAATTATTCCCTAACGGGCTGATTGTCACGTATATATAATCACCCGCGAGGAAGAGAAGTTATGTACTTCAGAAAAAATAAGTTATTATGCTAAACAATAAGGTCGTTTTGATTACCGGCGGAACAGGTTCCTTTGGCAACAAGTTCGTAGAGACGATACTCCGCGATTACCCCAACGTGAAGAAGATTGTGATCTATTCACGCGGCGAGTTGAAACAGTACAACATGAAGCAGAAGTATCCCCAGAAGGACTACCCCATGCTTCGCTACCTGATTGGCGATGTCCGCGATGCCGAGCGCCTGAAGATGGCCTGCGAGGGCGTCGATGTGATCATCCATGCAGCCGCCATCAAACAGGTCGACACCGCAGAGTACAACCCCCGTGAGTGCATCAAGACCAATGTCAATGGCGCCGTCAACGTCATCGATGCAGCCCTGGCCTGTGGCGTGAAGGATGTCGTTGCCCTGAGCACCGACAAGGCCTGCGCCCCCATCAACCTCTATGGTGCCACCAAGCTGACCAGCGACAAGCTCTTCATCGCCGCCAACAATATCAAGGGCTCCAGAGACATCCGTTTCTCCGTGGTCCGTTATGGCAATGTGATGGGCTCGCGCGGCTCAGTCATCCCCCTCTTCA
>JAEETC010000066.1 GCA_016286585.1 Prevotella sp.
ATGATACCTGCGAAGATGAGGAAGAACACGAAAACGTTGAGGAACACCTCGGAACCCTGCATCGTTCCGAAGGCGGTAGAGTCCCAGCCGCGCGTCTCCTGCATCAGGTCCTTGATGGGAGAGAGGATGTCCATGAAGATGTAGCTGCAGAACATGGCGAGTGCCAGCAGCAGCAAGGCCGTCCAGCGCATCGCGGCGGAGTCTCTGAGAGTCTTTTGAATTGCTTGTGTCATTTTAATGTGTTATTGTTTATTTTGGGTGCAAAGTTAATAAAAAACGAACGAAACGCAAAAGGAAATGTCAAAAAATGCAGCCCCCAGCAAAAGATTTGTTCCTTTAAACAAACAAAAACAACGGCTTAAACTCATCGTTTAAACCGTTTGAACTGACAGTCCAAACCGAGTATGCTCATTGTTTACACCGTTTGGACTGTTTGCCGACTTTAGTCAACCGATCTGTCGACATCAGTCAGCAGATCGGTTGACTGGAGTCAGTCAATCGGCTCACACCAAGTCAGCACGCATTTTGATGATATGTCTACATCCCTGTGAACTTGCCGACGAACAGGATGATACCCGTTCTGAGCTCACTAATCACATAGACAAAGGGACGGTTGGCGTGGAATGTGGCTGTGGGATATTCGATGGGACCTATTCCGGAAGTATACATACCTCCTGCTATCGTCACAGCAGCAGCTTCAGAGCCTTCCTCATTGACCTTGATTCTGGCTTTCTGGCGCATCATATTGATATAAATAGGCCCTTCGCACATATTCGGTATTTCTGCAAACTGTCTGTCGAAGGCCAGATGGATGCCCATCTTCTGCATCAATCCAATCAATCTGCCAGGCACCAAGTCCGTATCTGATGACGTCTCAAAGCGTGGCAGTTTCAGGTCTACCTCATAATGGCCATAATTATCGCCCATCGTACCACAGAAACCATTTCCTTCTAAGATACCGCAGTTAGCAAGGCGATTGATGATGTCGTCAGTCGTTTTTCCTTCCTCTGGCAGCATCACAGTCATTTTCCAAGAACCGTTTCCATAGGGCATTTCGATGGCACGATAGGTGTCGTTCTTCAGATAGTTGATCAGCACGTTCTGGTGCATCATCGGCAGGGTAGTGCTGCCTTCGCCTTTCTCTTTGCTGAATGATTCTTTCTTGGTGTTCTTCGTGTCGAACTTCGACGTCCAGTCTGCCTTGAAGTAGATGGCATTCAGCAGGTAGGTCACCATATTTGGCTCCACCGCGTCGAGAATCTTTGGAATCATGCCTTTGGTCTTCTCATCGCACCAGCCGTTGATGTGGTCGAGGGTGCTGGATGCAGTAAAGTCGAGGGCTTCGGCCTTGGCGTTGTAATAGGTCTGCATATCCTGCTCAAACTGGGGTTTCAGTTTGGCGTTGTTTTTGTTCACAAAGATGGCGTTGGCGATGTCGAGTGTTACGTCTTTATCCACCTTTGGCAGGCCGTCTATCAGTTTCTTGCAGTAGTCGTTCACGGCCTGGATGCCTCCCTCGTGGAAGCCTAAGGTCTGCTCCAACTCCTGTTCCGTCTGGCCTGTGGCAGCATCGTTCACCATACCTAAGACGTAGGTGATGCTCAGGGGCGAGTATATGAAACTCTGGCCACTCTGGTCTCCGTCATTCACCGTCTTCAGAAAGTTCAGCGTGAAGCGGTTGTTGTCGTTGGCAAAGACCTGTTGCTCTTGGGTCAGCCTGATGGGAATCGACTCCGACAACATTTTCACTACCGTCTTGGCCTCGCCAAGATCCACATCGTCATCCGAGGATGAGCACGACAGCATTGCACCACTCAGTACGATGGTCGCTAATAATAATAGTTTCTTTCTCATATTTAATTACTTGAATACCATTTTGAAGGGAAGTTGGAACTCAGTATCTCTCCTGAATGAGCGTCAATGAAGCATTCGTAATGAGAGAAGCATCCATACCAGTTTTCATACAAATAAGTTAATCGAACGTCAATGATGCCATTTGAATAAAAAGGAGTAATTTGAAGTCGCAGAGGTATTTCACTATTATCAAGATGAAGGTGCTTCACAATAATTCGTGTTGCTTCTTTTTGACTGATTGTCGGATTGACATCCAAATCGTCTATGGGCACAAATGCGCCTTCTATGCTTTCTAGCACGTCTTTATTATCATAATAGCAAATGTATCCACATCGGTTTACCTGCATACCTTTATATAACTGGTCAAATTTTTTATAGTTCGTCGATGTATTCTTAAATGAATCGCTAAACTTAAGTACGTTGTCAGTTGTCAAAGGCGTATTGTCTTTGAAGAACGAATCTTCTGATGATGGCGGATTCGAGTTAAACTCCGCCTTTGTGATCATATTTGCATAAGTTGTTATTGTCCAAGAGCCTTGGTTGCTAACAACTTCTTCATCTTTTGATGGGAGTATATTCTGAGACGTGTACCTAGGAGTGATATATCCTCTACCCTCATCGTCGTTGCTGCATCCTGCCAGCATCAGAACACTTATCCATAATAGACTTTTCATTTTCATCTTTGCTATATGTTATTCAATACACGGTTCCCTCATACTCGAAATCCACAGTGCCACTAATGGTGTAACCCCTTTCGAAAGTCAGATTATTGATTAGGAAGGTTAATACGTCTTTGTCGCCCACCTTTTTCTTATTCACCAGTTTGATGCTCCCTTTCGTGGCTCCAAATTGCATAGGTGTGGTGGCACACTCTTCGAAAGGAATCAAACTGGCATTGAACTGGTTCAATAGGAATGTCTCTCCCACTTGAAATGCATCTATATCTTGTTTCACGCCTATAATTCTAATGACTAGTTCTCGTAAATCAAGTGATTTCTCTATACCACAGTGGAAAATAAATCCAGGACAATTGTTATCAAACGTAGGCATCTTGTCGATATAAAAATGGTTGTTTGTCACAGTGCATTCTTCTGCATCAACATTATCACTATTGGTGATTAGAAGTCTGTTCAGCATCCAATTGTTGTTCAATAGAGGGTCGCTATCATCGCTGCTGCAAGCACAAAGCATTCCTGACATCAGCAGGAGCACGCTTATCCATAAAAGACTTTTCTTCTTCATATGCAATCATTATTATTTGTTACCATTCGTATTTCGATAAGTTGTCGTAATTAGGTGCATGGTCTAATTTCATATATTCCACATCATAGCCTTCTTCACGTGACGTACCAACAAAACCACCCCAATTGCGAATGACAAGACGGGTCTTTGAAAGTCTCTCAATTCCGGTATATACATGACACATGGAGCCTTCATAAACATCGACCAAGAGTTCTCCTTCGTCAGAAACCCACCATTTCCCTGTATATCTCTCATACCAGTTCTCAGAACCCTTTCCCCATGCAATGATCTCACCGTTTTCCTTAAAGCATAATCCCCCCATTGTGTTAGGGTCTTTGCCTTCACTTTTCTCTTGATCTATGACTTTCCAGTAGCCCACTAGATCAGATGCATCGCCTGTCTCATCACCGCTATCCCCTGCCACCATCAGCTCATCACCGCTATCCCCTGCCACTATCAGCTCATCACCGCTGCATCCTGCCAGCATCAGCAAGAGTGCGCTCATCCATAGAATACTTACCTTCTTCATATACGTTTTGCTTAATGTTTCTACAAAGGTAATACCGAAAGTACGAAAATCTTGTATGTATTTGTGTTAAATAAAGCAAAAAGTGGGCAATCCCATACAAGATTTTTGTACTTTTGGTATTATAAAAGTAGAACGAACAAGGAAATATGGTCGATAATCTCGTTGAGCGCATACGGCAGAAAGACCAGAGGGCGATGAGCCAGCTCTATCAGATGTACATCCGAGAGCTGTCATCGGTCTGCTACCGCTATGTGCCTTCCGAGGATGATGCAAAGGACGTGCTGCAAAACAGCTTCGTGAAGATATTCACATCGCTTCCGACCATCGAGTATCGCAGCGATGAGGCTCTTAGGGGCTGGATGAAACGCGTGGTGGCTAGCGAGGCGCTCTTGTTCTTGAGGAGACAAAAGAAACTGCACTTTGAGTCTGTCATGGCACATATGACACTCCTGGATGACGACGAGCCGCAGCCAGAGAAGATCTCGCCAGACATGCTGCATCAGTTGATCAGTGAACTGCCTGACGGTTATCGCACGGTGTTGAACCTCTACGTCTTCGAGGGTTATTCACATCGTCAGATTGCAGAACTGCTGGGTGTCACAGAAAGCACATCAGCCTCGCAGCTTTATTTCGCCAAGCGGCAATTGGCAAGAAGAATCAGGGAAATAATAAACAGCAAGCGATGAACGAGAACTGGATAAACGATATGCAACGGAAACTGGAGGGTCACAAGATGGATCCGCCTCCTGGACTGTGGGAGGGCATCTGCGACCAGATGGGAATAGAGCCTGAGCCTGTTCCTGCTAAGAAACCCGCTGCCACCAAACGTTGGTGGTGGGCAGCGGCAGCAGTTGTGCTGGCACTTGTTGGTTTCTTTGTGTTCAATAATCCTCGTAGCGAACAGCCTTTGCAGGCGAATGCCGTCTCTCAGAAGCAGGCGCCTGAACAGTTATCTGGTGAAGAGCCATCGTCAGAGCAGACTTTGGCTCAGCTGTCATCTTCCCAGCAGTCGCCCAAGGCCATCATCTTTCATCATCATATAAGCAATCCAATCATCCCTGAACCTGCTGAAGAACAGGAACCAATAACGAGTGAAGAAAATTCTTCATATACAGAGCCAAGTGAAACAAGTCAACAAGAGGAGCCCGCAAAGACTCAGGTGCAGAGTCAGGATGATAGGTCCTTGATTCAGACGGTGCATCAGTATCAGACATCCCAGGATTCGCCTAAGACCTCTGCTTCACCAAATAAGTGGTCTGTGGGGTTGATGGCTTCAGGGGGACTCTTGGCTGCCAATAATTCCCAACGGACAGAAGGAGTTTATTATAGTCAGAGTATTATGGGGAGTGTTTATGATCTCTCCTATATGTATAATTACAATAGTGTGGAGAGTTGCTATGCATATACTCTTATCGAATATGCCTCGAAGCATCATCTCCCGCTGCGTTTGGGACTGAGCCTTCAGTATCAATTGAATCCTCGTCTGGCCTTGTTGAGTGGTATCAGCTATACACGACTGTCTTCTGAATTCAGTCTCTCGCTTTATCATAATATCAGCTATAGTCAGATCATCTATAGTCAGCGGCTGCACTATGTAGGAATACCGCTTGGCGTGACCTGGCAACTGTGGAAGGCCAGTCATTTCCGCTTCTATCTCTCAGGTGGTGCGATGGTGGAGAAGTGCGTGAGTGTTGACGTGGATGGCGGCTATACGGGTAAGAAGCCTTGGCAATGGTCTGTCAATGCGGCTGCTGGTGCAGAGTATGCTTTCATGCCATCGCTGGGTGCATTCTTAGAACCGTCGCTGGGCTATTACTTCAGCGACGGTACTCAGTTGGAACATTATTATAAGGAACATCCGCTGGCGCCCTCGATTGAGTTCGGCCTGCGGATGCACTTAGGTCGTTAGCTTACTGCTTCAGCCAGCGGTCGAGCCAGTTGAAGTAGGTGCGCTGCCAGAGGATGCCGTTCTGGGGCTTCAGCACCCAGTGGTTCTCGTCAGGGAAGATGAGCAGTTCTGCAGGCAGGCCCTTCATGCGGGCTGCATTGAAGGCCGACATACCTTGGGTGTAGTTGATACGGTAGTCCTTCTCGCCGTGGATGCAGAGGATGGGGGTGTCCCAATTCTCTACATACTTATGGGGTGAGTCGTGGTAGGTCTTCTTGGCATTGGGCAACTGCGGGCGATGCCAATAGGCCTCGTCGTATTCCCAGTTGCTGAACCAGTTCTCTTCCGTCTCCAGGTACATGGCTGCGAGGTTGAAGGCACCATCGTGGGCGATGAAGGCCTTGAAACGCTTGTTGTGGTGGCCTGCAAGATAGTAGACGCTGAAGCCTCCGAAGCTGGCACCAACGGCAGCGAGTTTGTCTTTGTCTACATAAGGCAGGTTGGCGGCAGCATCGTCGATGGCAGCGAGGTAATCCTCCATGCACTGGCCTGTCCAGTCACCACTGATCTCTTCCAGCCACTCCTGTCCGAATCCAGGCAGACCACGACGGTTAGGAGCCACGACGACATAGCCGTGGGCAGCCATGATGAAGAAGTTCCAACGGTAACTCCAGAATTGAGAGACTGGACTTTGCGGGCCTCCCTCACAGAAGAGCAGGGTGGGGTATTTCTTCGTTTCGTCGAAATTAGGGGGTAGGATAATCCAAGTGAGCATCTCCTTGCCGTCGCTGGTCTTCACCCAGCGCTGCTGGATGGTGGGCTTGGCCAACTGGTCGAGAATGTGCTTGTTCTCCTGAGTCAGTTGGGTGATGGTGGTCTTCTCGGGCTTCTTGAAGTTGGGCGTGACGATATAGAGGTCGGCAGGTTTCAGGAAACTGTGACGCTCCATCAGCAGCTGCTTGCCGTTGTTCATCAGACTCAGCGAACCAAAATCAGCCCAATCGTTGGTGATCTGCTTCAACTCACCCTTCCAGTTGACGGCATAGAGGTTCTCTGTAGCGTGCCACACACCAATGAAATAGATCATGGCATCCTTGTTGTCGCTCCATACGAAGGCGTCGACATTCGAATCGAAGGTCTCTGTCAAGTATTTCTTCTCGCCTGTCGCTAAGTCGTAGCAGCACAGACGGTTACGGTCTGCCTCATAGCCGTCGCGCTCCATCGAGAGCCAGGCCACGTACTTGCCGTCAGGGGAGAACTGGGGATTGGTGTCGTAACCCACATTGTTCACGAGGTTCTCCTTGGCGTTCACCTTCTGATACTTCATCGAGGTGGTAGGGTCGATCTCTGGTTCCACATAGCCCTCAGGCTTGCAGAGGTTCTTGGTCTCGCGCGTACCTATTATATATAAATAGATATCAGAGTCGGTAGAGATAGAGTAGGCCAGACCAGTCTTCTTGCGACAGGTATAGGCGATGGACTTTGAGTCGGGACTCCATGCGAGCTGCTCGATACCTCCGAATGGTTCCATGGGACACTCATAGGGCTCGCCATTCAAGATGTCGATGCCATCTTTAATACCATCCTCAGTGACATCAGCCACAAAAGGATGCTGGATTGACTCCACATAGTGGTCCCAATGACGATACATCAGGTCAGTCACCAGACGACCGGTTGCCTTGGGCAGGTCATCAGGGTTCTTCTGGATGATCTCGTGGAAATCAATGCTATGGAGGAGGATGACCTTGCTGCCATCAGGCGAGAACTTGAAACCCTCGATATCTTTTGTGGTTTTCGATATCTGCTTGCGATCTGTGCCATCAGCATTCATTGTCCAGAGCTGGCCTCCAGAGAGGAAGGCAATCTTGCCATTGAACCAGGTGGGATCGCTCTCACTCTTCTGACCTGTCGTCAGCGTGGTGTTACCAGTGCCATCGGCATTGATGATGGCAATCTTCTGCTGGCTCTTGTTGGCCTTCACGCTGTAGTAGCCTATTTGGTAGACAATCTGACTGCCGTCGGCATTAGCTTCTGCAGTACCGATACGACCCATCGCCCAGAGGGCCTCGGGGGTCATCAGGTCACTACTGAGTTTTATGTTCTGTTTGCCGATCTTCACTTCGTCCTGGGCTTGGGAGGTTAGGGGGAGTAGGGTAAGGAGGGCGAGTAGGGTGATAGTCTTTCTCATATCGTTATTTCTTTTGGTTCTGTCGCTGGCGCTGCAGTTCCTCAGCCTGCTTCTGCATGGCAGCGAGACGGGAGGCAAGGCCAGAAGTTTTCTTCGATGGGTTGTTCTTATTCTCCTTGTACTTGGCCTCGAGGATGGCGAGCAGTTTCGCATCGTTGGTGGTCTTGCGGAGGGTCCACATGATAGCGGCAGAGAAGAACAAGGAGATGAAGTAGTAGAAGTTCAGACCACTGGAGTAGTCGTTGAACATGAAAAAGAACATGATGGGCATGAGATACATCATCCACTGCATCATCTTCATCTGTTCAGCCTGCTGACCTACCATCTGGTCTTTCTGCTGACGCATGGTCATGTAGCTGTAGAGCACGTTCGAAACACAGAAGAGCACGCAGGTCAGAGAGAGGTGGTCGCCAATACCCCAGATGTTCGTCCCCCATTCGATGATGGGATCGTAGGTGGAGAGGTCGTCAATCCACATGAACGACTCGCGACGCAGTTGGATGGCGTTAGGCACGAAGAAGAACATCGCCATCCAGATGGGGAACTGAATCAGCATGGGCAGACAGCCTCCAAGGGGCGAAACGCCATACTGCGAGTACATCTGCATCATGGCCTGCTGCTTCTTCATGGCATCCTCAGGCTTGTCATACTCCTTTGTGGCCTCGTCGAGTTTCGGCTTCAGTACTCGCATCTTGGCTGAAGACATGTAGCTCTTCTTGACCATCGGGAAGGTGATGACCTTCAGCAACAGGGTGATCAGTATCAGCACGATACCCATGCCGAAGCCCCAGGAAGTGAGCCAGTCGAAGACGTAGATGGTGAACCAGCGGTTAATCCATCGAACCAGCCACCATCCAAGGTAGACGAGCTGCTCAAGGTCGAGGTCCTTACCGAAGGTGCTCTGAAGCTCAACGTCCTTGATCAGACGGAAGTCGTTGGGGCCGATATACATCTCAAACTCCGAAGGTTGTACGCCTGTGGGGTCGAATTGGGTCTTGAGTTTGGCGTTGAACTGCTTCAGGAAGCCAGAGCCTTTCTCCTGAGGAACACTGGTAAGCAGAGAACCGCCTTTGAAGTCGTCCTTGGAGATGAGGGCTGCAGAGAAGAACTGGTTCTTGAAGGCCACCCAGTCGAGTGTCTCGTCGATCTTCTCATCAACCTTCTCAGCCGTTTCACTCAGGTAGTCTGTCCCACCAAGCTTCTCCTTATAGGTGACGGAGGTATAGCGGTTTTCAAATGTAAAGCCCTTCTCCTGCTGACGGGCCAGGTCTGTCCATTCGATGTCCATCTCCTTGTAGTTGGGGGCAAAGGCACTGGCCAGCCCGTTGGCTGCAAGTGAGAAGTGGAGCATATAGTCCTTACCAAGACGGTAGTCCAGCACGATGCTTCCGCCATTACCAGCCTCGGCGGTCATGGTGACGGTAGAGTCGCTGACATTGGAAGGCGTGAAGTAGAGATCCTGTGTGATAATGTTCTCTTGCTTGCCAGCCAACATGAAGTTCATCTTCTGTGTCTGGTCGTCGAAGAGAGTGACGTCCATCTTATTGTCTTTGTCCTCAAATCCCTTGATGATGGCCTTGGAGATGGTACCACCCTTGGTGCCGATGGTCAGTTCCACCTTACCGTTCTTAAGTACGACAGGCTGGTTCTCTCCGTTAAGAGCCGAGAAGAAAAGTGAAGTCGTGTCACCTTGGGCGGCTGCTTCTGCCTGTTGTTTTTTGGCCTCTGCCTCAGCCTGCTGTTTCTTGGCGGCATTTTCCTTGATGACTGCGGCGATGCTGTCCTCCTTACGCTGGGCCTCTATCTGCTCAGCTGAGGGCTGGTTGTACCAGCTGAAACCGATGAGTACCACAGCAATCAATACAAATCCGATAATCGTATTCTTGTCCATAATCTTGTAAGTTTCTTTAAAATCAAGGTGCAAAGGTACGAAATATAATTGATAATTGATGATTGATAATTAAAAATTATGTAGGCAGGAATATTTTTTTCACTTTTTCCTATTCACATTTCACTTATTTTTGTATCTTTGCAGTCAGTTATGAGAAAGATTGCATTATTATCCGCGGCATTCCTGACGCTCAGCGCCAGCGCCGCACAGCCCAATGACAGTCTCGACGCAAGATACTACCGTCTGTTCGCGCCAGTGACTTTCTATCACGATGTGGCCGACAAGGCCTTGGCTCTTAACTCTGATGCCGCAGGGAAGGATGCTGTGGCCGATGAGGTGGATGCCACCTTACTGAATGTGTATTTGAACCGTCCTGACTTGGTAAGTACTACAGAGTCTGAACTCCGTGAAACAGGTGCTATCCTTGAAGACTTTGATCAGCCCATCGAGAACCAGGTGGAGCTTGTGGAGAAGGTAGAGGCGCCCATTATTGACCTGCCTGAGGATGCACCCGACTCTGTTGTGGTACAAAAGCCTAAGTTCTGGACTTTCAAGGGGGACGGTTTCCTGCAGTTCATGCAGAACTACGTATCAGGCAACTGGTACAAGGGAGGTGAGTCGAACTACTCGACAGTAGGTTCGCTGACGCTGGAAGCCAACTACGACAACAAGAACAAATGGAAGTGGGACAACAAACTGGAGGCCAAGCTTGGATTCCTCCGTTCTCGTTCAGACTCTCTCCACAAGTTCAAGTCGAATGAAGACCTGATCCGTCTGACATCTAAGGTTGGTCTTGAGGCCGCCAAGAACTGGTACTACACTTTGCAGCTGTTGGCCTATACCCAGTTCACCAAGGGCTTGAAGGCTAATGACCCCAAAATCTATTCAGATTTCTTCTCTCCGTTGAACCTGAATCTCGGTCTTGGTATGGATTATAAGGTGAACAAGTTGAACGAGCGCCTGACTGGTACGATCAACATCTCACCGTTTGCCGTCAACTACCGCTATGTGGGTCGTAGTTATTTTGATGGTAAGACTTGGTTCCCTTCAATGTTTGGTGTGAAGGAGGGCAAACACTCTTTGTTCGACTTTGGTTCACAGTTGACGGCCGACTTGGAGTGGAAGATGAACGACAATGTCACATGGAAGACCCGCTTCTATGCTTTCACGTCGTATAAGCGTGTAGAACTGGAATGGGAAAACACGTTTGAGCTACGTGTCTCGAAGTATATTACAGCCAACCTGTTCCTCTTCCCGCGCTTCGACGATGCCAGCATCTGGGATGACGATCTGGGTTACTGGGAGTTCAAGGAGTACAGTTCCATCGGATTTGCCTATAAGTTCTAAACAAAGAATCCCTGCCGATCTTGGCAGGGATTCTTTGTTTTATTTGGCTTCTGTCATTTCTCCTTCTATATAGAGGCGTGTCATCTCAACGGCTCCGTTGGTTCTCACTGTGATAGACTTCTTGAAATGTCCGGGGAACTTACCTGTACCGTTGTAAGTTACCTTAATCTCTCCCTTTTCACCAGGCTGGATAGGTGTCTTGGTGTACTCTGGGACTGTACATCCGCAAGAGGCTACTGCCTGATTGATAATCAGGGGAGACTCACCGACGTTAGTGAACGCAAACGTGCAGGACACGACAGGATCTTTTTCGGAGAAAGTTCCGAAATCGTGTGTCAGTTTATCGAACTTAATCTCTGCGGGTTTCTGAGCCAGTGCGACATTCATACCGCAGAAAAACAGCATAGTTAATACTAAAATCTTCTTCATAATCTAAACAGTTTATATGGTTTATCGGGGGCAAAGGTACGAAATAAATTAGGAGTTAAAGGAGTTAAAGGAGTTAAAAGGAGTTAAAGGACAATACTTTTCTCACCTCTCACCTCTTACCTCTCACCTCTTTTATTTAATTTTGCACCTCAAAAGAATAAAAATAGACAAAATATGTATAGAAGTAAGACTTGTGGAGAGTTACGACTCTCAGATGCCGGTAGCATAGTGACACTGGCCGGATGGGTACAGCGTAGCCGTAAGATGGGTGGTATGACCTTCGTGGATCTTCGTGACCGTTATGGACTGACTCAGTTGGTTTTCAATGAGGCTGACGATGCGGAGCTCTGTGATCGTGCTAACAAACTGGGCCGTGAATTTTGTATTCAGGTGAAAGGCGAGGTCAGTGAGCGTCAGAGCAAGAATCCCAAGATGCCTACAGGTGACATTGAGATATTGGTCAAGGAACTGAATATATTGAGTGAGAGTTTGACACCTCCCTTTACGATTGATGATAATACCGATGGTGGCGATGACATCCGCATGAAGTATCGTTACCTCGACCTCCGTCGTGCTGCTGTTCGCAAGAACTTGGAGTTGCGTCATCGTATGACCATCCTGATTCGTAATTTCTTGGATGGCAAGGACTTCATAGAGGTTGAGACGCCGATTCTGATTGGTTCGACACCTGAGGGAGCCCGAGATTTCGTAGTGCCTAGCCGCATGAATCCTGGACAGTTCTATGCGCTGCCCCAGTCTCCCCAGACCTTGAAGCAGTTGTTGATGGTTTCAGGTTTCGACCGTTACTTCCAGATTGCCAAGTGCTTCCGTGATGAGGATCTGCGTGCAGACCGTCAGCCGGAGTTCACACAGATCGACTGCGAAATGTCGTTTGTTGAGCAGGAGGATGTGCTGCAGCTCTTCGAGGATATGGCCCGCCATCTGTTTAAAGAGGTGCGTGGGGTGGAGTTGCCACCGCTTCAGCGGATGACTTGGCATGAGGCTATGCGTCGCTTTGGTTCAGATAAGCCAGATCTCCGTTTTGGTATGGAATTCGTGGAGCTGATGGATGTACTTAAAGGTACAGGTACCTTCCCCGTTTTCAATGAGGCTAACTATATCGGTGGTATCTGTGTGCCGGGTTGCGCTGACTATACCCGTAAGCAGCTGGATCAGCTGACAGACTTCGTGAAGCGTCCACAGGTGGGTGCCAAGGGACTGGTCTATGTGAAGTTCAATGCAGATGGTACGGTGAAGTCCAGCATCGACAAGTTCTATGAGCCTGAGGTCTGGGCTAAGGTGAAGGAGGTGATGGGTGCCAAGGATGGTGACCTCGTGCTGATTCTTAGTGGTGACAATGCCAATAAGACACGCATCCAACTCTGTACGCTTCGTTTGGAGATGGGTGATCGTCTTGGACTGCGTGATAAGGATAACTTCGTCTGCCTTTGGATTGTCGACTTCCCGCTCTTTGAGTGGAGCGATGAGGAGCAACGCCTGATGGCTACGCACCATCCGTTCACGATGCCAAATCCCGATGATATTCCATTGCTCGATACCGATCCTGCCAAGGTTCGTGCAGTCGCCTATGACTTTGTATGCAATGGTGTCGAGGTCGGTGGTGGCTCTCTCCGTATTCATGACGGAAAATTGCAGGAAAAGATGTTCCAGATTCTCGGCTTTACGCCAGAGAGAGCGATGGCACAGTTTGGCTTCCTGATTAATGCCTTCAAGTATGGCGCTCCTCCCCATGCAGGTCTGGCCTTTGGCCTCGACCGCTTCGTGAGTTTGATGGCCGGCCTTGACAGTATTCGTGACTGCATCGCTTTCCCGAAGAACAATTCTGGTCGTGATGTGATGCTCGATGCTCCTGGTGAATTGGACCCGAAACAGCTTGAGGAATTGAATCTATCAGTTGACTTACGTCAAGAATAATTTGCTTTCTGTCAAAAATATTTAATTATCAATAAGTTGTCTGAACAAATTGTGTTACTTTTGCACACGGAAATTTAAGAGAAGCAGTTAAACTTCATTCGAGTATTAATTTTTAAGAATTATGGCAGAAAAGAAAGCAACAGCTAAGAAGGCTACTGAGACAAAGGCAGCCGCAGCTAAGAAAACCACAACCGTTAAGAAGGCCGCAGCTCCCAAGGCAGCTGCAAAGTCTGTTCTCGCTATCAACGCTGAGAATGCAGGTTTCAAAGCCGGAGATGTTTATCAGGCACTGGCAGCAGCAGGTAAGGCTCTCGCCGTTAAGGAGATTGCCAAGGCTGCAAAGATTTCTGAGGAGGAGACTCTTCTTGGTCTCGGCTGGCTCTTCAAGGAGGGCAAGCTCGCCAACGATGGAGAGAAAGTTACATTGGCTTAATCCTAACGTACAATAAAAGAAGGTCGGTAATTCTTTTTTACCGACCTTCTTTAATCTGTATATGACATACGACAGACAGATACTGAGGATTCTTTCTGATGTAGATGAACGGGGCATCAGTGTCCAACTGTTGGCCAAACATGTCTATAACCTCAATGCTTCGTTGTTCTATACACCTGACATGGATGCCATCCGGTCGTATGTTCAGCAGTATCTGCTGAAAAACTCGAAATCCGCTTCTTCCTTGATAGAGAGCATGGAACGTCGTGGATATTATCGTCTGAATACCCAGTCTAATGCTGATGCACGTCAGTTGGTTTTGGAGTTCCGTGAAACAGCTGTGACTGAGGAAAAAGAAGAGAAGCCCGTCGAAGACCTCTCTTTGGATTTGTTTGCCTGACTATCTGTGTTTATATACTCTTTCGTAGAGGTTCAGCAGATGCTCAGCAGTCTGTTGCCAGGAAAACTCTTGTGCTCGTTGAAGTCCAATTTTCTCTTGTTTCCTGTAGAACTGGTCATCTTCTTCCAACCGTAGCATATTGCTCACAATATCGTCAGGATCCTCTGGATTGACAAAAATGGCATCAGACCCGGCTACCTCCGGCATTGATGACGTGTTGGAGGTGATGACAGGAGTGCCACAGGCCATTGATTCCAGCAACGGTATGCCGAAACTCTCCCTCAGTGAGGTATAGAGGAAGGCAAAGGCATTATTATATATATAAGGTAGATCGCTGTTGACAATATAGCCTGGTATGACGATATTCTCCTTAATGTTTTCGATATGATTCCTTTCGACGATATCATCCAGATATTCCTTATCGAGATCGGCCATGAGGAGTTTACGCTTCTCTTCAGATCTTTCCAGATATCTGGAATATGCGATAAGTGTCCTTTCTGTGTTCTTCTTCGGATCGGTATTGCCTAAGAAGAAGAAATAGCCAGGTTCTTCGATGTATTTCTTGTAAACCTCTTGGGTATCTTCCAAGGGTTTAAACCATTCGTTATAGCCGTTGTAAATCATCGCCATACGCTCTTGGGGAATATCCAACTTCGTCATGATGTTTCGCATTTCGTAGTTGGATACTGTGATGATGCGTCGGCATTTCTTGAGGATCCTTGGTACGACGAGCCTCCGATAGTACCAGCCAAGATTTTGATAGAATGACTTGTTGGACTTGTCCCTTGGTTCCAAGAAGATGATGTCATGAAGTGTCAGTATGAGAGGAACTTTACAGCGTATGGGTGCTGTATTGCTGGTGCAGTGCAGCATGTCCAGGTTCAGTTCCTTGACGGCTTTAGGTAAAGTGAACTGCTCCCAAATAGGGTAGGAGTTACCGCCAATCTCAATGATATGGAAGTTCCTTGTGTCCTCTACACAGGGATCCTCACCGGGGGCGACGAACACGAAGTACTCATTCTTCTTGTCCATCTTCTGTAGTTCTCTTACTTCCTGCAACACGACGTAGTCCATGCCGTGTTTGTTCTTGCGGAAAATGCGCTGTGCTTCAATACCTATTCTCATATTTTCTTGATTATTTTAGCCGGTATGCCTGCCACGATGGAATGGGGTGGCACTTCCTTTGTCACTACGGCACCCGCAGCAACGACAGAGTGTGTGCCTACTCTTACACCTGGCAATATGACAGCATTGGCACCAATCCAGACATCGTCCTCAATGACAACTGGTGTCGTGCTGACTCCCTGCTCATCAATCCTCTTCTCGGAATCCTCAAAGTTGTGATTCAATGCTGTCACGGTGATACCTTGTGCCAGATTGACGTGATGGCCTATGTTCACAGGTCCGATGATGGTATTGTGAAGCCCTACTCTGGTGTAGTCGCCGATGATGACATCACCTACAGCGTTGTTGATGCAAGCGCCGGATTCAATGACCGAATATCTGCCTAACCGGAACTTTCGGTAGGGAGGCGTGTCCATTCTCACGGAATTGTGAATCACCGAGTGCCTGCCCCGGTGTTGGTAGAGTGGAGCAAGTAATCTGATATACCAACGTGGTCGTGTCTCCACTTGGTTCATGATGAGCCAATCCACGAACTTCTTCAGTTTCGGATTATCCTTGAATTGTTGTCGGACAGATTCGTTATTCATCTGATTATTTAGTTTACGACGACAAAAATACGAATAAATTTGTATAATTCCAAATTTTTCTCTATTTTTGCAGAAAAATAAACAATTTATGGACAAACAATACGACTATTTGATTGTTGGGGC
>JAEETC010000263.1 GCA_016286585.1 Prevotella sp.
TCTCACAAGGCACGCTCCACTATATTTTCGAGTATCAGTCGATGATGACCGAACTCACGGGTATGGATATCTCCAATGCCTCGATGTACGACGGAAGCACCGCGACGGCTGAGGCGATGATGATGGCGGTAGCTGCCGGCAAGAAGGTCAATAAGGTGTTGGTATCTGAGACTTTGAATGGCGATGTCCGCAAGGTCCTCGATACTTATGCCCTGCATCAAGGCATCGAACTGATCACGATTCCTCAGAAAGAGGGTGTGACTGACCTCTCAGTCCTGAAGTCTCAATTCTCCACTCTCAGCGGCATAGCTGGGGTGATTGTGCAGCAGCCGAATGTCTTTGGTATCGTCGAGGACTTCACGGGCTTTGCCGATGTGTGTCACGAGAATAAGGCACTCTTCATCATCAACAGCATCGCTGCCGATCTGGCTGTGTTGAAGACACCAGGCGAGTGGGGCGCTGACATTGCTGTGGGCGATGGACAGAGTCTTGGTATTCCCATGCTCTTCGGCGGTCCTTACGTGGGATATATGTGCTGTACGGAGAAACTTATCCGCAAGATGCCTGGCCGTATCGTCGGTATGACAAAAGACAACCGCGACCAGCGGGCATTTGTGTTGACGCTTCAGGCTCGTGAGCAACATATCCGTCGCCAGAAGGCTACCTCTAATATCTGTTCGAACCAGTCGCTGATGGCCCTCTTTGTCACGGTCTATTGTTCGCTGATGGGTAAACAGGGCTTGAAGGAAGCAGCCCGGCTTTCCTATGCAGGTGCCCACTATCTCTGTGACGAACTCCAGAAGACAGGCCGTTTCCATCTGGCTTACGACCAGCCTTTCTTTAATGAGTTCTATGTGAAGTACGACGGTGATGTGGATAGCCTCTACCAGCGTTTTATTGATGCTGGCTTCCTGGGTGGTGTCAAACTCGACGATGGCCTGCTCTTTGCTGTCACGGAGAAGCGTACAAAAGAAGAAATTGATAACCTCGTAAAGATTGCAGCGATATGAATAACAAACTATATGGATCTTTGATTTTCGAACTTTCGAAGGAGGGTCGCAAGGGCTACAGTCTGCCAAGGAACAATTATGGCGATTACGAGATTCCTGCTTCGATGCAGCGTGCTGAGGATGCCGCATTGCCCGAGTGTGACGAGCTGACGGTGGTGCGCCACTATACAAACCTCTCGAATAATAACTTTGGCGTGGATACAGGCTTCTATCCCCTTGGTTCCTGTACGATGAAGTACAACCCGAAGATCAACGAGGAGATGGCCGCCCTGCCCCAGTTCCAGAACCTGCATCCGAAGCAGCCGGCCAAGACCGTTCAGGGTGCTCTGGCCATTGTGACGTTGCTTGAACGCTCGCTGTGCGAACTCACGGGCTTGGCACATTTCACCTTTAAGCCCTACGCTGGTGCCCATGGTGAGTTGACAGGTCTGATGACCATCGACAACTATCACCGTTCGCGTGGCGATATGGCCCGTAAGAAGGTGATTGTACCCGATTCTGCCCACGGCACGAACCCCGCCTCTGCTGCTGTCTGTGGTCTCGAGATTATCGAGGTGAAGTCACTCGCCGACGGTACGGTCGATTTCGAGGACTTGCAGCGTATCGTCGCTGAACAAGGTGCCGAGATATCTGCCATGATGATGACCAATCCCAATACCCTCGGACTCTTCGAGACGCGTATCCCCGAGATTGCGAAACTCATCCACGACTGTGGCGGCCTGATGTACTATGATGGTGCCAATCTGAACCCGATGCTGGGCGCCTGTCGCCCTGGTGATATGGGCTTCGACGTGATGCACATCAACCTCCATAAGACCTTCTCTACGCCTCATGGCGGTGGCGGTCCGGGTGCTGGTCCTGTGGGCGTTCGTGAGGGCTTGCAGGATTACTTCCCCTTCGTATCGCCTTATCAGGGCAACTTCGGGGTGATGCTGCGTGCCTATGCCTATATCCTCTCGTTGGGTCGTGAACACATCAAGGAGGTTGGACCTCTGGCCACGCTCAATGCCAACTACATCAAGGAGAGTCTGAAGGACGTCTATGAACTGCCTATCGACACCACATGCTGTCATGAGTTCGTCTTCGATGGTCTCAAGGATAAGTCAACGGGTGTGACCACGATGGATGTCGCGAAGCGTCTGCTCGACTACGGCTATCATGCGCCGACGATCTACTTCCCGCTGCTCTTCCATGAGTCTTTGATGATTGAGCCGACTGAGAACGAGTCGAAGGAGACACTCGACGATTTCATCGCCGTGATGCGCCAGATAGCCGAGGAGGCTGCCAACGATCCCGACCTCGTGAAGATGGCACCTCACGACACTCCCATCGGTCGTGTGGATGATGTCCTCGCCGCCAAGCATCCTGTTACAACCTATCGCCAACTCAAGGCAGAAGCCTAATGTTCAATGGTCAATGTTCAATGAATAAAACAGATTTGATTATTATCGGCGCGGGGCCAGGCGGTTACCGCGCCGCTGAATACGCTGCCAAACAAGGTCTGAAGGTCGTTATCTTCGAGGGCGCCGAGGTAGGAGGCACCTGCCTCAATGTAGGTTGCATCCCCACGAAGACCTACGTCCATTCTGCCTCTTTTGCTGAGGCCCGCGAGCGCATGGCCGCTGTTGTGCCCCAGCTCCGTGCGGGTGTCGAAGGCATCTTGTCGAACCCCAACATTACACTCATCCGCGAAAAGGCACAGTTTGTTGATAGTCACACGGTCACACCTCTCACCTCTCACCTCTCACCTCTCACCTCTGATAACATCATCATCGCCACAGGCTCTGAGACCAAGTGGCTCCCCATCCCCGGGACTGACGATTCCCACGTGGTCGATTCCACAGGCCTTCTCAACCTCGACACACTCCCCAAACGCCTTGCCATCATCGGTGCAGGTGTTATCGGCATGGAGTTCGCCAGCGTCTTCCATCGCTTCGGCTCAGAGGTGACGGTGATTGAATATCTGAAGGAGTGTCTGCCAGCCCTCGACGGCGATATCGCCAAACGCCTGCGCAAGCAGATGGAAAAGGAGGGTATCACGTTCCACATGCAATGTGGCGTCAAGCAGGTGGCTGATGGCGAAGTGTTCTTCGAGGACAAGAAAGGGAATACCCAGAGCGTTGAGGCCGATGTCATCCTGATGGCTACAGGCCGCAAGCCGCGAACAGAAGGCCTGAACCTCGAAGCCCTCGGTATCACCCTCGCCCCCCACGGCGCCATCCCT
>JAEETC010000264.1 GCA_016286585.1 Prevotella sp.
AAAGAAATTTTCAGCTCACAAGAGCTAAAAATTTGAAAGTTTAAAAGGGAATTTCGCAATTGCCTCCTGTTATCCTACAGTTGAAAACTTTCTTTTACCAATAACTAAAAACCTAAAACTATAAATATTACTACTAACCTAAAACAATCTATTAACCTTTTGACGATGCAAAGGTACGACGATTTTTTCATCCAAACAAGAAAATATATGTTTTAAGTGTAAAAATGCCATTTATTCTTGATGTAAATCAAGGGAATGTGCGCGGTAACAACAACTTTTTATGGTTTTTAGCTTGTTTTTCGCTTGTTTATTCGTAATTTTGCAGCCAATTAAAGATATAAGAACTCATGAAGAAACTATTATGCGTGTTTATCGTGTTGTTGCTGGCTGTCCTGATGATTCAGACACGCCCCGACAAGGCACAGCACAAGGAGGCCATGATGAAGGCCATTGAGGAGTATGTCGATGAAGAGGCAAAAGACCGTCTGGGAGACAATGTACTGGCCAAGCTGGGAAAGGGTGTGGTCGTGAAGACTGTTGAGACAGCCCTCAACTCCAAGTTGAAGGAAAACAACTACTATCTCTTCAATACCACTTATGTCCGTCTGCAAGGTGAGGACAATGTACTCTCTTTGGGGTTGTTTGGATTCGTCTACACCTTTGACAAGGAGATGATCCGTGAGAAACTGGAGGAGTCACTCCAGCAGAAAGAGGAAGCTAAGACTGAGAGGGAAGCTGCCAAGCAGAGTGCCAAGGAACTAAAGCGACTGCAGAAGGAGCAGCGCAAGCGTGAGCGTGAGCTGGAGAAAGAGAAGAAGCGTCAGGAGAAGGAAGCACGCAAAGAGGCCAAGCGCAAGGAAAAAGAAGCCCGTAAGGAAGCTAAGCGTAAAGAAAAGGAGGCATGAGGGTTCTGATTGTCAATACCAGCGAGCGCACTGGAGGGGCTGCCGTTGCAGCCAACCGTCTGATGAAAGCCTTGAACAACCATGGTGTCAAGGCGAAAATGCTGGTACGCGACAAGGAGACCGACACCCTGACGGTCACGGCTCTGCCCCGTTCGCCATGGTTGCGATGGAACTTCCTTTGGGAGCGTCTCGTCATCTTCATCAGATGCCGTTTCTCTCGGAAGCATCTCTTCGAGATAGACCTGGCAAACACTGGTACAGACATCACCCGTCTGAGAGAATTTCAGGAGGCCGACATCATCCACCTCCACTGGATCAATCAAGGCATGCTCTCACTCAGCGTAATTCGCAAGATCCTGCGCTCAGGCAAGCCTGTGGTCTGGACGATGCACGATATCTGGCCCGCCACCGCCATCTGTCATGTTACCCTTGGCTGCCGGCGTTTCACCACCCGCTGTCGTGGCTGCCGGCTATTGGGCAAAGGCGACGGCGACGACCTCTCCACCACCGTCTGGCAGCGGAAGCTCCGGATGCTCGAAGATGAGAACGTCTACTTCGTGGCTTGCAGCCGCTGGCTCGAGTCGGAGGCGAAGGCCAGTGCCCTGCTCAAAGGCCACAAGATCACTAGCATCCCCAACCCCATCGACACCCATATATATAAAAGGTATAATAAGAAGGAGGCCCGTGAGCGTCTCGGACTGCCTCAGGATCGTCGCATCATCCTCTTCGCCTCGCAGCGCGTCACCATGCCCCTCAAGGGTATGGACTACCTGATAGATGCATGTCGGCAATTGGCAGAAGGCAAGAGTCAGGAGTCAGGAGCGCCCAGTCCCTGCATCGTCATCCTTGGCGGTCATGCAGAGGAGATAACGGGGCAATTGCCGTTAGATACCTACCCCTTGGGGTATATCAACGATGAGCAGCGTATCGTCGATGTCTATAATGCCGCCGATGTGTTCGTGTTGCCCTCACTCTCAGAGAACCTGCCCAACACCATCATGGAAGCGATGGCCTGCGGACTGCCTTGCTTGGGCTTCAAGGTAGGAGGCATCCCTGAGGAGATCGACCACAAGCGCAACGGTTACGTAGCCGAGTACCGCAGCGCCGAAGACCTGGCCCGTGGCATCCAGTGGATCCTCAACGAGGCCGACTACGAGTCGCTCAGCCGCAATGCCATCCAGAAGGTGGCCCACAACTACTCCCAACAGAGCGTTGCCCTGCGCTATGCCGAAGTCTACCAGCAGGCTATGGCCTTCAAACACTATAAACTGTAAACGAAAAGATGACCATCACTTACGTCACCGTCACCTACAACGCAGCCAACGTCTTGCAGCGCACCCTCGACAGCGTGCTCTCGCAGGATTACCCTGATATCACTCATCTCATTATCGACGGGGCCTCTACCGACGGCACCCTCCAGATGGTCGACGACTATATCAAACGCTCCAACGAGGCAGAGAACGGGCACCTCATCCAAGTGATGTCCGAGCCTGACCACGGCATCTACGACGCCATGAACAAAGGTATCCGCTCGCTCGACGGCGACTACGTCTGTTTCCTCAATGCCGGCGACTTCCTCCCCTCTCCTGACACCGTCAGCCGCATTGCGGACTCCATTTCTCACAACGGGGACAGTCCCCTTTGTGAGAAACCTGCCGTCCTATATGGCGATACGGACATCGTCGACGGTGAAGGCCGTTTCCTGCGCCACCGCCGCCTCGCCCCTCCTGAGAATCTCACGTGGAAATCGTTCTGCCACGGCATGCTTGTCTGCCATCAGGCCTTCTATGCCCGCACCGACTTCGCCATCGCCACACCTTACGACCTGCGCTTCCGCTACTCTGCCGATGTGGACTGGTGCATCCGCATCATGAAGGCTGCCGCTAAGGAACGTGTGCCTCTCCAGAACCTTCACATGGTGGTAGCCAACTACACCGAGGAGGGCCAGACCACCCTTCACCACCGTGAATCGCTCAAAGAGCGCTATCAGGTGATGGTGCGCCACTACGGTCACGTCAGCACATTCCTCATGCACTGCTGGTTCGTCGTGCGTGCTCTTTTCAAATAAGATTTCCGGCTTATTTCTTTAGGATATATTTCACGACAGCATCAGCATCCTTGCTATCTAATTTGCCGTCACCGACGAAGTCGTATTCCACACCATAATTGTTGTTCTTGATGCGCTTCACCTCATCGACAACATCGGCAACATTCACCTTGTTATCCTTGTGGACATCGTAGTTCCAGCCAATATCCTCGCTCATGTTCTTCCATATCTTGAAAGCACCGCAGAGATGGAGCATCGACAGGTAGTGTACGAG
>JAEETC010000265.1 GCA_016286585.1 Prevotella sp.
ACTTGTCGTTGCTTGGCTCGCGCATGTTGACCACACCACGGAACTTGCCGTTGATGTATTCCACCACCTGAACGGTACTCTGCAGGTCGAGGTCGATGCCGGAGCGCTGGATGATGGTGGTGAGGGCTGGATCCATGAAACGGGCGTGGTTGCGCCAGACGTCATTGCCGCCGTTACGCAGGACGACTGCTTTGCTACGGATATAGGGTTTCTGTGGAAAGAAAGAAAAGTCAAAACGGTTCTGACCGTCGAAGATCTTGTTCGACTTCAGTTTCATCGAACGAGGGTCGATCATTCTCGTCCAGCCGCCAGACACGCTGATGTTCACATCCTGGTTGAAGAGCATGCCCTCAGTGGGACTGATATAGCTGAAGTTCACAGGACGATCCCAATCCATATTCCAGTTGACAGCATCATCACGTCCATTGCCGCTTTTCCCGTTCTTACCCACAACGTCGATGCCCCACATCGGGTCGGTAAAGTATTTCTCGTTGCCGACGATGGAGATAACGGGTATCGTGTAGGTTCCGTTGTACTGGATATAACTACGGGTGACGGGTACACTCGGCAGATAACCATCCTTGAAGAGGCGGAACACGTAGTTGGTAGTCTTGCTGATGGTGAACTGTCCGTCCGTACTCTGGCGACTGGCGGTGTTGCCTGTTTTGGGCACGCTACCATCGGTGGTGTACATCAGTGTCGTACCTTCCGGTATGGCAACCTTGATCTTCAGTGAGCCTTTGAACAACTGACTGCCCTGGTCGACAACAGGTTCCGACAGACGGTTATCGGCAAAGACAGCTGTGGCATTTGTGGCACCTGGGGTAGCTGTGGCCGTCCATCCCCACTCATCGCCGCCATCGGTTTTCCGGGCGTAGGATGTGCGACTCATCGCCTCGGGGTAGTCTTGACTGACAATGAGATGGCCGTCCTTGTCACTCAGGAAGATGGTGCCACCATCGCAGTCAAGCTTAAAAGTAGCCTGGTCGGTCTTGATATCATTTGATCCCAGCCATATCACCTTGAATCCCTTGGCAGGAATGCTACCCATATTACTGGGCATCTTCCACAACGTCAGGTTTTCCGGATCGTTGCTCAGGTACATCCCGCTCAGGTTGATGCTTAGGTCATCGGGGTTATATAATTCTATCCAACTGTCAAAGTTGGTGGCGGGACTCATGACCTCGCCAGCATTAGAGGCCATCAGTTCATTGACGATCAGTACAACAGAGAGTATAGTTGACCACATATCTTCATTTAGTTTATAATCGGTTGATAACGGCCTGCAAAGGTACAAATAAAACATCAACAAACGATTGAATTGTGCATTTTTTAATGAATAGATGAATTTTTTAATAAAATATTTGGTGGATTACGGGGAAATGTGTACCTTTGCACCCGTTCAGCGGAATGAGAGGCTCGAAAGGGTCTCTCATTTTCGATATTAATAAGTGTTAGATGATCAATAAAGAGACAATTAAAGCATTGACGGAAGAGTGGTTGCAGGGCAACGACTATTTCCTTGTAGACATTTTGTTTGGAACTGACGACAGGATCGTCATCGAGATCGACCACGCCGACGGTGTGTGGATTGAGGACTGTGCTGAACTGAGCCGCTTCTTGCAGGAACGCTTGGGCGATGAACTCGGCGACTATGAGCTTGAGGTGGGCAGCGCAGGACTCGGACAACCCTTTAAGGTGGCGCAACAGTATATTAACCATATTGGAGATACCGTTGAGGTGCTTGACCTCGAAGGCAAGAAAGTTCAGGGTGTGTTGAAGTCGGTAGACGGAACGGACTTTACGGTCACCGTTCAGGAGAAACAGAAGCAGGAAGGCAAGAAGCGTCCCGTATTGGTGGAGGTTGATAAGACCTATCATATGGATGGCATCAAATATGCCAAGTACCTGCTGGCGTTTAAATGATTGAAGATTGAAAATAAAAAGATATATTAATGGCAACAAGGAAAGATGCGAAAGGCCCTTCAATGATTGAAACCTTTCAGGAATTTAAAGAGAACAAGAACATCGACCGCACGACACTTGTCAGTGTGCTCGAAGAGAGTTTCCGTAACGTCATCGCCAAGATCTATGGCTCTGACGAGAATTTTGACGTGATTGTGAACCCCGACAAGGGTGACTTTGAGATTCACCGTAACCGTGTGGTGGTAGCCGACGGCGATGTGGTGGATGAGAACAAGGAGATTGCCCTCTCCGAAGCCCAGAAGATTGAGCCTGACTATGAGGTGGGTGAAGAGGTATCAGAAGAGGTGAACTTCCAGAAGTTCGGTCGCCGTGCTATCCTCAACCTGCGCCAGACGCTGGCTTCGAAAATCCTGGAACTGGAACACGACTCACTGTATCAGAAGTATAAGGACAGAGTCGGACAAGTGGTCAGCGGCGAGGTCTATCAGATCTGGAAGCGCGAGGTGCTGCTGATGGACGATGAGAGCAACGAGCTCCATCTGCCGAAGAGTGAGCAGATTCCCTCGGACAACTACCATAAGGGTGAGACCATCCGAGCTATTGTGAAGGAGGTGCAGAACGAGAACAACAACCCACGCATCATCCTCTCCCGTACCAGCCCTGTGTTCCTGGAGCGTCTGCTCGAGGCCGAGGTACCTGAGATCAACGACGGTCTGATTACCATCAAGAAGGTGGCTCGTATGCCAGGTGACCGTGCAAAGGTGGCCGTGGAGAGCTATGACGAGCGTATCGATCCGGTTGGCGCCTGTGTTGGTGTCAAGGGTAGCCGTGTACACGGTATCGTCCGTGAGCTTGGCAACGAAAATATCGATGTGATCAATTACTCTTCAAACGTTCAGCTGTTCATTCAGCGTGCCCTGAGTCCCGCTAAGATCTCCAGCATCACCCTTGACCAGGAGAACCGTAAGGCTGAGGTCTTCCTGCAGCCCGAGGAGGTAAGTTTGGCCATCGGGCGTGGCGGTATGAACATCAAGTTGGCTTCTATGCTGACAGAATATACGATTGATGTGTTCCGTGTGGTCAGCGAGAGTGAAGCTGACGAAGATATCTATCTGGATGAGTTCGACGATGAGGTGGATCAGTGGGTTATCGATGCCATTAAGGCTATCGGACTCGACACCGCCAAGGCTGTGCTTAACGCACCGCGAGAGATGCTCATCGAAAAGGCCGACCTCGAGGAAGAGACTGTCGACCATCTGTTGGAAGTACTCCGTGCGG
>JAEETC010000266.1 GCA_016286585.1 Prevotella sp.
TTGTTGGCTGGGGTGTTGGTTGCTACTTCCGGCGTTTCTTCTTATTCACATTGATGGGCGTGCTCTTGGGGAATGCGATGCTGTAGGCTGCGTCTAAGTCTTTCAGTTTGACCTTGCGCGGGCCGAGACCTAATCTCACTTCTACGAGAGCCTGCAACAGTTCACGGTGTTTGAGCGGCGCCAGCGACGGTGGCGGCAGTTCATCCCAACCAGCCTGCTCGCACTTCGTGCATACCTCCCAGATGAAGTCATCAGTAGCCTCAGACCCGAACCATACTTGCAGCACACGACGGATGCAGTATCGCTTACACTGACCTCTGAGGAGGCGCCTCGTGCGCTCCAGCCTGAGCCAGAGCTGCACGAAGCATTCTTGGGTATTCTGGATTTCCATATCAGAAAACGTTTTTGACCAAATGACCAATGACCAAATGACCATATCAGGATACCTTACGAAATCCTCCATCCTCAGATTGCACGACCAGACCCTGCTTGCGCCAGTTTTTCAGCATCTGCCTGACGCCGTTGTGAGTGACGCCTGCACCCTTCACAGCTACGGAATGTTGCATAGCCTGATCGAAAGTGAACTGCGGATCCAGTCGCTCATAGATGGTATCGTTCTTGCCTCTTCTCGATCGCTCTCCACTCACAGACCCTTTATAGTCACGACTGTAGATAGCGTTCTCAATACGTTCCCGGAAGAAGTACAGGGCATTATCCATCAACGTGTCAGCTATCACATCATAGATCTGCAGCATCTGTGGTGTCTGAGCCTTGATCAGCTGCTCTTTCCAGAGGTTGGGTTTCTGCTTCAGCTGCGTCTCAGCACCGTTGAGACCGTGTTTCCTGATGAGATTCTCACAGACCTTACAGAGCATCAGACAGCAAGTCATTCGCTGGGCAGTGACACAGATACGGAAACGCTGACGGGCCTTCACCTTATCGTCGTTCTTCATCGTCTCCAGACGAATCTTCTCCAACCACTCACGACCACACTGTTCCAGTCTGGGCAGCACAATCTCACCCACCATCAAGGGTAACAGATGGGCAATCTGATGAATGCGTTCCGCCTGACGCGAGGTCAACACACTGGGATTATCGTCCAGCTTCGCAAAGGTGTTGTCGGGCGTGCGGGCTAAGGCGATACGGCTCTGGAATCCGTCGGTGTAATTGTTCACTACACGAAAGAGGGCGTCCGGTGTGCCACACATCGTCACATTCCACAAAAGATGCTTGATATGAACATTGACAGCCTCCGAACTTCTGGCTTCACGGTCGTAGCGGCTGCCGTCGTAACTCTGACGCAACATGATGGAGAAATCACTCATGGCCGACTTCCATTTCTGCGCCACCGTGTCAGCCTCAGGCGTAAACGAGAAAGCGTGCTTACCCTCGACGTTAGCCAGACGCTCAGCCAGATTGGCCACCGTGTTGTTCAAGGGGATAAACCTGACGGGCAGCTTGGGCTCCTCGGGCTGTTCCTTCTGGTTTTTAGCCGCGTTCTTCTTGTGGCGCCATTCCTCCTCCTGCTTCACGTACATATCATCCAGTGCAGACACCTCACTCATCCAGGCTTCTATCACGGGATCTATCGAACCCTTTCCGCTGGCAAACTCTCCGGCGATGTAGGCAATCAGATTCAGGTTCTTTTTCTGACTATGAACGTCAAGCACCACACCCGTTGCCAGCATTCCGATGCAAGGACAGATGGCTGTCACCACAGGCATCGCCAGCTGAGACCCCACAGCCTCGATGGACTCTTTCACACCCTGAGGCATCTTGAGTCCGCTAAAGGCCGACTCGATGAGCGCATCATCATCGCCATCGTCTTCATCATCTGCAGCAGACCCCGTCCTCCTGTTGTCCGTTACAAAAAGATTCAGGACATTACGCAACCTCATGGGGAACGACTCCAGTTCCGAACTGAGCGCACTCTCAATCTTCTTGCGCTTCTCCTCAGGCGGGAATCCGTCGTAGCAGGGAATCACCTGATCGAGCCAGTCAGCATTCTTGCCGCAGATGTGACGCAGGTCGCAAGCCAGCTGATAGGTCAGCGTATCACGATCACCCTGTGTAGGCTCAAAGCCTCGGTTATTCACCTCCCAATACTTCTTCAGTATCTCCGCGAACGGAATCCCGTGATAATGATCCGGATAAGACTGCTGTGGCTGAACAGGTCTCGTTTCACCCTCACCTTTCGACATCGCACCGTTCTCATTCCACCTTCCACATTCCACATTCCACGGTCGATAATGCTTATTCGCCTTCTTAGCCCCGGGCGGCACCTCCTCCTGACCCTTGCGCTCACGTTCCTTCAGCAGCTCGTACTCCTTTTCCGAATCCTCTACCGTCAACGGCTCCTCGAAGAGCTCATCATCCAGGAAGAGCAGCGTTTCCGGATCGGCTGGGCCAACAAACAGGATTCTCTGCAAGTCCTTTGGAGAAGTGTCCATCTCGGTCTGTGTCAGCATCGACACACGCACCATATTCTCAAGGATAGTCCTATGAGGCTCCCTGCGACAGATGGCGTGCAGACCCCATCGGGCAGATACCGACAGCTCCAGCAATCCTATCTCCTCGCGCATCTCGAGCAGCAGGGTGGCGATGTGCCTGCAGTCTGCCTCATCGCCGCAGTCGATGTCGTGCGAGAAGGTCGAACTCGGATGGCGGCAACCCTTCAGCACCCCATCGGGCAGCAGGTCGTTGTAGTTGAACTGCGCCTGCTTCGCCTTCTCCTTCTCGTCGCCCTTGCGACCCAGCTCAAAGTGTCGGCAGTTATCGGGAGTGTTGCGTAGCGCCAGATACTCATCTCGGTTGGTAACGCGGCGGGCTTTCTTGTGCCCGTCCGCGTCGATATAGATGTAATTGACCATTCAGAGCGTTTAGTCTTGCGAAAGATACGTCCTCAGTTTACCCGCAGCCTCACGAGCCTCTTTCTCGAGCGTTTCGGGCATCTCCTGTACGTCGGCTTCGTCCATGATCATCACGAAGTAGTACTTCCTGTCCCTTCCCTTGCTCAGGCTGCTGTGGTCCTGCCTGAATAACGGCCTGTTCCTGATGCGCTTGGGCAGACGGGTCACGTAGAGATTGCCGTCCCTGCAACGCTGCACCTTACAACGATCCGTGAAGGGTTCCACCATCACCCCCGTCTCGCAGTTCTGGAAGTCGGCTATCGCCCTACCCTTGTCGTCATAGCCGTAGGTC
>JAEETC010000267.1 GCA_016286585.1 Prevotella sp.
ATGCGCTGTAGTAAGCTCTCCCGTTGTCGTTGCTGACAGTAAGCTGCAGCTGACCGTCAGGGGAGAAAACAATAACGTCATCAGCCCAAGCCAGGACTGATGACGTCAGTAATATTGATAAGAGTAATCGTCTCATTTCTCTATAGTAAGTTGTCACTCTCAATATCCTTGAAATACTTGTAGGTGCTGACCTTCAGTTCATCGGCAGCCTCTTCGTCGCTGACGATGATACCGTGTTCGTGCATCTGCAGGGCGCTGATGGTCCACATGTGGTTGACGGCTCCTTCGACAGCAGCCTGAAGGGCACGCGCCTTGCCATGTCCGTTGACCAGAATCATCACCTCGCGGGCATCCATCACGGTGCCTACACCAACAGTCAGAGCATGGGCAGGCACATTCTCGGGCTTGCCGCCAAAGAAACGTGAGTTGGCAATGCGGGTGTCTGTGGTGAGGGTCTTCATGCGGGTACGACTGCTCAGAGAACTGCCTGGCTCGTTGAAGGCAATATGGCCATCAGGGCCAATACCTCCGATGAAAAGGTCGATACCTCCTGCTTCCTGGATCATCTCCTCATAGTGGCGGCACTCGGCATTCAGGTCGGCGGCATTACCGTTGAGGATATGGATATTCTCCTTTGGACAGTCAATGTGGTCGAAGAGGTTACGGGCCATGAAAGCATGGTAGCTCTCAGGATGAGTCTCAGGCAGACCAACATATTCATCCATATTGAAGGTAATAACGTTCTTGAAGGAAATTTTGCCTGCACGGTTTGCCTCTACGAGGGCGTTGTACATGCCGACAGGTGAAGAGCCTGTGGGAAGGCCCAGAACGAACTTGTGGTCGGGGGTAGGGTTGAACTCTGTGATTCTCTTAATCACATGATTAGCTGCCCACTGGGACAGTTTCTGATAGTCAGATTGGATAATAACTCTCATAATTTTGTTGTTTAATTGGTTTGTAATTTTGCTGCAAAAGTACAAATTTTCTGAAAAAGTGAAATAGAATTGGACTATTTTTTTTATTAATCTGTGTTAATATGCATATACTTTAACGGAAAAGCCGTATCTTTGTGCACAAATTAATGAAGGATTGAAAGAATTTGTAATATCGGAGGCCAAAGCTGAGACGGCGGTGTTGGTAGGACTCATCACCAAGGAACAGGACGAGGCCAAGACTAAAGAATACCTTGACGAGCTGGAGTTCCTGGCAGATACGGCAGGGGCTGTGACTGTGAAACGGTTTACCCAGAAAGTGGGTGGGCCGAGTCAGACAACCTATGTGGGCAGTGGCAAACTGCAGGAGATTAAACAATATATCAAACAATGTCAGGATGCCTACGACGAGTGGCTCGATGCTCAGGATGCCGCGCTGTTTGCCGAAGGCCTGCTGGATGAATCGAATGCTCCACAGCCTGTAGGAATGGTGATCTTCGACGATGAACTGAGCGCCAAGCAGATACGGAATATCGAGAAGGAACTGGGGGTGAAGATCTTGGATCGTACCTCTCTTATTTTGGATATTTTTGCCATGCGAGCCCAGACGGCTGAGGCGAAGGCTCAGGTGGAGCTGGCACAGCACCGTTATATGTTGCCGAGACTACAACGGCTTTGGACACACTTGGAAAGACAGGGCGGCGGATCTGGAAGCGGAGGCGGAAAAGGCTCTGTAGGATTGCGTGGGCCTGGTGAGACTCAGTTGGAGATGGACCGTCGTATCATCCTGCAGCGCATCACGCTGTTGAAGCAACGTCTGGCAGAGATCGACAAGCAAAAGACCACCCAAAGGAAGAATCGTGGAAGATTGATTCGTGTAGCTCTGGTGGGCTATACGAATGTGGGAAAATCGACGATGATGAATCTGCTGGCCAAGAGTGAGGTGTTTGCTGAGAACAAGCTTTTTGCCACACTGGATACGACAGTCAGGAAGATGACGATTGAGAACCTGCCATTCTTGCTGGCTGATACGGTGGGCTTTATCCGTAAACTACCCTCAGATCTTGTCGAAAGCTTCAAGAGCACGCTCGACGAGGTGAGGGAGGCAGATCTTTTGGTGCATGTGGTGGATATCTCGCATCCGGACTTTGAGGAACAGATTCGGGTGGTGGAGGAAACCCTCAAGGAGTTGGGCTGTGCCGACAAGCCTGCCATGCTCGTGTTCAACAAGATAGATGCCTACACATGGGTGGAGAAGGACGAAGACGATCTGACTCCCATGCAGAAGGAGAATTACACACTCGACGATTTAAAGATGACCTGGATGGCCAGAATGGGAGAAAACCAACGCTATCTGGAGTGTCTTTTCATTTCGGCACGCGAGAAGGAGAATATAGACGAGTTGCGCGACACCTTATATAAAAGGGTTCGCGAACTCCACGTACAGAAATATCCGTATAACGATTTTTTATATCAAGACTATGACTGAATACAGACAATTGACACAACAGGAGTTAGATGTGTTAGAGAACAACATGTGCTGGGCAGAAGACTGGCAACGCGTATTGGTGGCCGAAGGGTTCAAACCTTATAACTTCCACCGTGTGGTTTTCTATGGTGACATCCGGCTGGGTGAGTTTAATAAGAGCGTGGAGGTGAGCAAGGGCTTCACGAAACACTCAGGTATCAACGACGCCACGCTGAGGAACGTGACTGTGGGCAACGACTGCCTGATAGAGAAAGTGGGTAACTACATCAATAACTACACGATTGGTAACGACTGCTATATCTCAAATATTTGCACCTTAGAGACGACGGACGACGCCACCTATGGTGAGGGATCTGTGATTTCGGTGCTGAACGAGATGGGCGACGGTAACGTGACGATCTTCAGGGAGCTGAACTCGCAACTGGCTGCGCTGATGGTGAAACACGACGGTGACAGAGGCCTGAAGCAGAGGCTGCAGCAGATGATAGAAGATGAGTTGCGGGTGTCGAGACCTGAAAGGGGAACTATCGGTAACAACGTGAAAATCATCAACGCGAAAGATATTACCAATACAATCATCAAGGGTGACTGCGAAATCAGTGGCGCCGCGAGACTGTCGGAGTGTACCGTGATGAGTTCGATGGACGCTCCAGTGTTTATCGGAACAGGCGTGATCTGTGAGAATTCGATTATCTGTGATGGTTGCTCGATTAATAATTCCGTGAAGATGCAGGA
>JAEETC010000268.1 GCA_016286585.1 Prevotella sp.
ATAAAAAATTATTTTATCCAATGAGAAGAGTTTGTTCACTCATTTTATGCGTTATCCTGCTCTGTCTGTCAGTCCAAGCGTGGGCGACGGACAGAGATTTTTGGATTCAGCGATACCTGAGCGTATCATATCCGTTGAAGCATGTAAAGGTCAATTCGCCGTTTGGTACTCGCCGTGACCCGTTTACTGGAGCCAAGGCCTCGCACAACGGTCTCGACTTGAAAGCCTATTATGAAGAGGTATATGCCATGTTCGATGGCACGGTGAAGAAGGTTGGCGCTGACCCTCGCTCTGGCAACTATGTCGTGTTGCAGCATGGGGAATACACTATCAGCTACTGCCACCTGTCGAAGGTCTGGGTCAGTGAGGGCGACGATTTGATTGCCGGTGACGTGGTGGCCATCAGCGGGAATACCGGGCGCTCCACTGGAAGTCATCTGCATATCACTTGCCGCTATAAGGGCGCACTGACAGACCCCTATACATTATTATTATATATAGGGGACGTGAGGGCAGAAGCCTGTACGGCATTGTTGGGCGAGGGTGTTACTGCCGACATTGACAGTATCAGCCAACACCAACGGATGGATCGTAAGACGTTTCTCTCGCACTATGCCCCTGCCGCCATGGAACAACAGCGACAATACGGCATCCCAGCCTCAGTGACGCTGGCCCAGATGGCCTTTGAGAGCGATTGGGGCCGTTCAGACCTGGCTCGCAAGGGTAATAACTACTTTGGCATCAAGTGTAGTCCGCAGTGGTTGGCCGAGGGCAGGCCTTATAGTCTGCACAATGATGACAAGCCGGATGAGAAGTTTTGCAACTACGCCACCGTCGAGGAGAGTATCGACCATCATTCCCGACTGTTGATGTCCGACCGTTACAAACGCTGCCATAGCTATCACTCTACCGACTATCACCACTGGCTCCTTGCCCTGAAAGCCGCAGGCTACGCCACTGCCAGGGATTATGTCCAGCTCTGCGAACAGATTATCCGCAAATATCAGCTCTTTCGTTATGACAGACTCGTACAACCATGAGTGCTATGAGCTGAAACCTTGCTGGCGGCGGTACTCGTCATAGAGCATCGCCTCGTATTCCCGCTTCCTGCGGTCTTCCTCTGCCCGTCTGCGACGTTCGCGCTCACGCTTCTTCTTACGCTCACGATCCCGTTTGCGTTCTTCCTCTTCGCGAGCTTTCCTCTCAGCCTCCTTGCGTCGCTTCTCTTCACGGGTCTTACGCTCCAGTGCCTCGCGTTCCTGTACTTGCTTCTTGGCCAACTCCTTCTCGCGCCTGCGACGGGCTTTCTCATCTTTCTCTTGGCGCTTATCCTCTTCTTTCCGCTCCTTATCAGCACGAGGGGCATCCTTCTTCAGGGGCTTCTCTGACGGCTTACGCTCCTTAGGCACCTTGTCTTTAGGCTCTTTGGTATGTGGGACATCCTTTTTTTTCTCTCTCGGTACTATCACCAATCCAATGAAGAGGATGGCCCATAGGATTATAAAGGCGGTAAAGGACAGTATTTTATCTACCATATATTTCTTCTTTATTAAAGATTAAATACTTTGGTGTATCAATAGCCACCCTCGGTACATATCTTGTCATAGAGGGTTTTCGTGTCTTCTCCGGCTCCCATTAGCGGCAGAACCACCTTTGCTGCCTGATAGAGCTGTAGCCATTGCTCAGGCGTCGTGTCAGCCCACCTCGCATCTTTGGCCCGGTCTCTGTTGTAGGCGTAGATGGCTGTGGATAAGGAAAAGTTCTTGGCCAGTGTTCTCTCCCGTATCTTGGGTTTGAAATAAGTCCAATAGTCGTTGTACCTGTTGACAGGATCTACCTGACTGGCGTGGGTGTATCTCAAATATCCCTTTATCCATTTGATACGTTCGCTTTTGTTCAGATGCTCCATCGCATCAGCAATCATCTCTGCCCCTTTCTGGTGTATCAGACTGAAGCAGACACAATAGGGCTGCAGGTCGGGTGGGGAATAGGTCATGCAGTAGATGGTGTCGCTGTCCTCGAACTTCCTGATAGTGCAGACGTATGATTCAAAGCCATTTGGCGTTCTCCTGATCCATTTGACCTTATAGCCTTTCTTGGGGAATGGGTTATCTGTCTTCTGGGCTGTCGATGGCATTGCCACTATCAGCATCAGTAAAATCATGAGTTTCTTCATCTTCATCATCGTTTAAATGGGTGCAAAATTAACTATAATCTCACTTGTGACGGCATTTTAACACTTTTATTTCCTAACGAATTGTGACGCATACCGCTTGCACATCGGAAATGACTACATGGTCAATGTCTGACCCATCCCATGTGATGGCCTTGACAGGTTTCAGTGTCTTGATGCCGTTCTCTTGATCATATACGAACATTACTTCATAGGCAAGCGTGTCTGTTATCTCAAAGTAGATACACCATCCCTCGAAGTCAAGCGTGTCTGGCTCAATGATGTCAGTTGCCTCGTTCTTCTTTGATTTACTGAGAGCATCCAGCGAATCATTGATGACGGCTGTCTTTCTGATGTCCGTACTATCGGACTTGAATTTGCAAATAATCGTTTTCATATACCTTATTCCTTATTGGTTATTACTAATGTTTCTCCGCTGTCGTTGTATTGAGCAAAGGCACTTTTGAAGAGTTTCTTGCATCGGCGTGGTATGTTCGCCCATGTGTGATGCGCCTCATTCCATTGGATGCACAGGCCTCGGTTGCTATGACAGGAAATGCCTGGCACGTTGGTGTTGCCAGTAATGAGGAAGGGGCATGTTCCGCATATGCCCGGTTCCTCATAGAAGTCGAATCCATTGATGTTCACCATATCAGTTATGTTTTCTGAGCCATAGTTTGAACTCTTTGGAGTAGGGAAGGGCATAGCGCATATCCCGCATTCCCACGTTCTTGATCTCTGCCGGTATGCTCTTTGCCTTCCATCTGTCGGCAATCCACTGGTTATACTCTGCAGCCACTTCCTCGTCGAGGATGTGGGCCTCTGAGGACATCGCCCAAATCTTTTGCTTGATGTTCTCGAATAACTGTTCCTTGGTCTCACCGAACACATGGCATGTCGTGCTGCCTATCCCTGCACTTGCATTGTTCAGATTCTCGTCTCTCCAGATAATAGGCTGGAATGTGA
>JAEETC010000269.1 GCA_016286585.1 Prevotella sp.
GAGTGCTGTGGTAAATGCAAGGGCAAGAAGCAACTCTACCAGTTCATCCTCTACTATTCTGGCTATGTGAAGGTCTATATCGACGGTCAGGAAGTGGTGCCCGAGCGCTGGCGCACAGCCTGGAACCCCAATGCCTATAAGTTCGCTACCGAGATCCAGAAGGGCAAGAAGGCTCAGCTGCGCATCGAGTGGCAGCCTGATGGCGGTGAGGCCTATTGTGGTCTGCGTGTGGCTGAGCCCCGCAGCGCTGAGGAGCGTGGACAACTCACCATCTGGAGTGAGATGGCCAAGGACATGGACTATTATTTCATCGCTGGCGAGAACCTTGACCAGGTGATCTCAGGTTATCGCACGCTGACGGGCAAGGCCTCGCTCTATCCGAAGTGGGTGCTGGGCTTCTGGCAGAGTCGCGAGCGCTACAAGACGCAGGCAGAAATCGAGGAGACGCTGGCTGAGTTCCGCAAGCGCCATATCCCAGTGGACAACATCGTTCAGGACTGGAACTACTGGAAACTCGACTCCTGGGGCAGCCATGTCTTTGAGGCAGAGCGCTTTCCCAATCCGCAGGCTATGCTCGACAATGTCCACAAGATGCACGGACGTTTCATGATCTCCGTATGGCCAAAGTTCTACGATACGGTTGACAACTACAAGGAACTGGATAAGAACGGCTGGATGTACCATCAGGCTCTGAAGGACGATATCCACGACTGGCTCGGCTTCCGCGGTTCGTTCTACGATGCTTACGACGCAAATGCCCGCAAGATGTTCTGGCGCCAGATGGACGAGAACCTCTATAGTGGTTTGTCAAAGCCTAATGGTCAATGGTCAATGGTCAATGGTCAATATTCAACTGTCGATGCCTGGTGGATGGATGCTTCTGAGCCCAACGTCCGCGACTGCACCCCGATGTGGTATCGCAAGGCTCTCTGTGGCCCTACGGCCCTCGGCACCTCTACGGAATACTTCAATGCTTATTCGACCGTCAATGCAGATGCCATCTACAACGGTCAGCGCTCTGTTTATAAAGGCAAGCCTAATGAACCCCGTGTGTTCCTGTTGACCCGTAGCGGCTTTGCAGGCGAGCAGCGCTTCTCTACGGCTACGTGGAGTGGTGACATCGGCACCCGTTGGGAAGACATGCGTGCCCAGATGACGGCTGGTCTGAACTATTCCATGTCTGGCATCCCCTTCTGGGGCATGGACCAGGGCGGTTTCTCTGTAGAGAACCGCTATGCGGCAGCCCAGCAAATCTACGATCGTACTGGTGTGGAGAACGAGGATCTGAAGGAGTGGCGCGAGTTGCAGTGCCGTTGGAATCAGTTCGGTGCCTTCATTCCTCTTTTCCGTGCGCATGGTCAGTTCCCACTGCGTGAGATCTGGAACATCGCCCCGGATAATCATCCCGCCTATCAGTCATTTGTCTATTACGACAAACTGCGCTACCGTCTGATGCCTTATCTCTACTCGATGGCAGGTTGGGCCCACTTCAACGACTATACCCTGATGCGTGCGCTGGTGATGGACTTCAACGGTGATAAGAACGTTGAGGACATTGGCAACCAGTGGATGTTCGGCCCAGCCTTGATGGCCTGTCCCGTGGGCTATTATAAGGCTCGCAATCGTAGTGTCTACTTCCCGGAGCAGTGCGGCTGGTACAACCTCTACACCAACGAGTATGTCGAGGGAGGCCAGCGCCTTGTGGTCGATGCACCCTACGAGCAGATTCCCGTCTTCGTGCGTGAGGGAGCCATCATCCCCTTCGGTCCTGAGATGGAGTGGAGCGACGAGAAGCCCGCTGAGCTCATCAACCTCTATGTCTACGCAGGCGAGAACGGTTCGTTCCAACTCTACGAGGACGAGGGCACGAACTACAACTATGAGAAGGGTAAGTATGCCACCATCGACATCACCTACGACGATGCCTCCAGGACCGTCTCCTTTGGTGCCCGCAAGGGCCAGTTCCCCGGCATGCTGAAGACCCGCCAGTTCAATGTGGTGCTGGTCTCCAAGGATACTCCCAAGCCTCTCAACCTCGACAATCCCGAGGGCAAACTCGTGCAGTACAACGGCAAGGCCGTTTCTGTACAACTCTGATATGTCTTAACAAATACGAAGGAAATGAATAAGATGATAAAATGGGTGCTGGCCGCCATCCTCCTTTGTGGCGCAATAAATGTTCAGGCGCAGACCATGAAGGCTGCTGATTTGGAGAAATATGCCAAGAGCAAGTATGGTGACAAGTGGCTCGATGCTGCCGCCAACCTGGCCAGTGGACTGACACTCGACAAGAACGAATCGTTGACCTACCAGCAGGTGATTGATGCCCCTGGCAAGACGAAGCAACAGCTCTATGTGGCTCTGAACTACTGGGCAACGGCTACCTTTAAGGACAAGCAGGCCATCACGCTGAACGACAAGGAAGCTGGCTGTATCATCATTTCGTCGACTATCGATGCCATCGCCGACCATACGGGTACGCTTTTCCGTTATGTGGTGAGCATCACGCCTGTCATCAAACTTGACATCAAGGATGGGAAGGTGCGCATCACGTATACTGTACAGAACTATGATGTCCTGAGAGTGGAAGACGGTGGCTGGCTGGGTGGTCTGGGCAGTGATAACGACAAACAGAAAGACCAGAATATCTACAGCGACGGCAAACGCATGAAGGCTGACAAGACAGACCGTCGGCTCTACGACGAGCAGTGGGAGATTGCCAAGCACTATCCCTTCGTGGAGAAAGATGCGCAGAAGCGCACCTGCTCGAAGGCACTCGTGATGACTCATGCCTACTCCAATGCCATCATCGACAAGGTGGAAGAAGCCATCAAGAACGGAATCACTGGTGCTGACGATGATGACTGGTAAAATGAAAAGAAACTTATGGTTGATAATAGCCGTCATGCTGACAGGTATGACGGCTCAGGCGCGGGAACGTCAGTGTTTCGATAAGAACTGGCGGTTCGTGCTTGGCGACTCCGTGCAGATGTCGAAGGTGGACTATGACGATTCCTGGTGGCGACAGCTCGACGTACCCCACGACTGGGCGATAGAAGGCGACTTCTATGTCGGCAATCCTAGCGGTGCGGGTGGGGGAGCCCT
>JAEETC010000010.1 GCA_016286585.1 Prevotella sp.
AGATGGGTAACATCAAGGACTTGGCAGCGATGATACCCGGTGTAGGCAAGCAGATCAAAGACCTCGACATCGATGACAACGCTTTCAAGGGTATCGAGGCCATCATCAACTCGATGACGCCAAAGGAGCGTGCCAACCCCGATATCATCAACCAAAGCCGTCGCCGTCGCATCGCAGCCGGCTCCGGTACGAAACTCGACGACGTGAACCGCCTGATGAAACAGTTCGACCAGACACGAAAGATGATGCGCATGGTCTCTGGTATGGGTTCCTCTAAGATGGCTCAGATGGCGAATGCGATGAAGGCCATGAAGGGAGGAGGCATGCCCAAGTTCTAAGGTCTTTGTTTACAGTTGACGGTTTACAGTTTACAGATGATATGCTGGCAAGCCGTTCTGAGGATACCGCCTATAGAAGTAATCAACTGTAAACCGTAAACTGTAAACTGTAAACAGAAAAAATATGCAACTAATTGACGGAAAAGCAACAGCAGCAGCTATCAAGGCAGAGATAGCCGAGGAAGTGAAGGAAATCATGGCCAGTGGTGGTAAGCAGCCGCATCTGGCAGCTGTATTGGTGGGTCACGACGGTGGCTCTGAAACGTATGTGAAGAATAAGGTGCTGGCCTGTGAGGCCTGTGGCTTCAAGAGCACACTCATTCGTTTCGAGGCAGATATTACGGAGGAAGAACTCTTGGATTGTGTTGATAAACTCAACAAGGATGAGGATGTCGACGGCTTCATCGTGCAGCTTCCTTTGCCCAAGCATATCGATGAACAGAAGATCATCGAGGCCATCGATTATCGGAAGGATGTGGACGGTTTCCATCCTATCAACGTGGGACGTATGGCCATTGGTCTGCCGTGCTTTATCTCGGCCACGCCCCTTGGTATCATCACCCTGCTGAAGCGTTATAATATTGAGACTAGCGGTAAGAAATGTGTGATCCTCGGACGGTCGAACATTGTCGGCAAGCCCATGGCCCAGCTCATGATGCAGAAACAATATGGCGATGCTACCGTGACCGTCTGTCATTCACGTTCCAAAACTTTGAAGGAGGAGTGTCGTCAGGCAGACATCATCATTGCAGCCATTGGACAGCCCGACTTTGTTACAGCCGATATGGTGAAGGAAGGTGCTGTGATTGTTGACGTGGGTACTACCCGTGTACCTGATGCCACCCGGAAGAGCGGTTTCCGCCTGAATGGCGACGTGAAGTTTGATGAGGTCAGTCCGAAATGCTCGTTCATCACCCCCGTTCCTGGTGGGGTAGGGCCGATGACCATCTGTTCGCTGATGAAAAATACCCTCGCTGCCGGCAAACGGGAATACTATAAATAGTTTACGGTTTACGGATGACGGCGGAGGAGTATTATCAGCTTGGCAACGAGGCCCGCAAGCAGGGACAGTGGCACGAGGCTATCAATAATTATATTCAGGCTATTTCGCTCGACCCCGACAGTCCGGCCGTCGAAGCCAAGCGCATGCTCGATGACATCATGGCTTTCTATTGTAAAGATATGTATAATCCCTAAGTATTATGATAACTGAACTAGATAAGCAATTTATGCGTGAGGCCATTCGATTGGCCAACGAGAGTGTTAATCGTGGTGGTGGCCCTTTCGGTGCCGTCATTGTGAAGGATGGCAAGGTGATTGCCGGTAGTAGCAACAGCGTCACCATCGATAACGATCCAACAGCCCATGCTGAGGTGAACACCATCCGTGAGGCCTGTCGCCGTCTGGGTACCTTCGATCTCTCGGGCTGTACGATCTATACCTCCTGCGAACCCTGTCCCATGTGTCTTGGCGCGATCTATTGGGCCCGAATCAGTCGTATCTTTTACGGTAACAACCGTAAGGATGCCCGAGACATCCAATTCGCCGATGACTTTATCTACGAGGAACTTGAACGTCCATTAGGTAACCGCACCGTGCCTATCATCCCTCTTCTCCGTGATGAGGCTCTGGTCACCTTCCGCCTTTGGAGCGAAAAGACAGATAAGACGGAGTATTGACTTGTCAGAACTTTATAGCTGTAATATAAAACTGACAGATCCATGAAGTGTGTTGTTCCACGAACCATAAACAGATACGCAGTTGTGGCTGTGGCTCTGTTGATGGATGTTGGACTGTGGGCACAGACTGGAACTGGTGTTGCGGCATCGGCGGAGAACTTGCGTGATAAAGCCGACAGTCTTTATCAAGTCCAGCGGTATGACGAGGCTAAGGTAGTCGCTCTCGAAGGTCTTGAAAAACTCAGTGAGTGCAAAAACGAACCTGATGCCGATGGACTGGAAACGAAGGGCGACCTGCTGAATCTGATGTCTGTCATCAACGTGCGACAGGGACATTTTGAACAGGCGGCAGAGTATGCCAAACAGTGCAACGAACTTGATCTGAAGAGTGGCGACCCTGATATGATCTCTTCGAGTTATAACACACTGACAGGTATTTATATGTCGATGCGTCAGCCAAAGGAGGCAGAGAAGTATATCCTGAAAGCGATGGAGTATGCACGGAAGGTGGACAATCCTCAGCGCGAGGCCGTGCTCTTTGGTATGGCATCGGAGGTGTATCACCACCTGAGTCAGGAAGAGTTGTCGCTCGACTATGCTACCCGTGCCTACAAATTGGAGCAACAACTGGGACGAAAGGATAAAATGGCCGTACGACAGGCACAGCGGGCAGCGGCATTGATCTCATTGAAGCGTAATGTGGATGCGGAGAAGGCTCTTGGTGAAGCGATACCAGGACTGCGTGAGAGTGGTAACCTTCACTCCCTTGGTATTGCCTGCAACCAGATGGGACAACTTCTACATCAGCAGGAGAACGACTCGGCTGCCGTGCGTTATTTCAACGAGGCTCTTGGAATCTTCCTTGACCAAAAAGACCTCTATAATGAGAGTACGTCTCGGAAAGGCCTTTACGAAGCATTGCGGACCACAGACCCAGCGCTCGCCATGCAGCATAACGACCGATATCTGGAGTTGCGCGACTCCATCTATGACTCGGAGACGGGCGAATTGCTCTCAAAGTATGCCGCTGAATATGATAACTACGAACTACAGTCGGAGAATCAGGAGATGCTTCGCACGAACCGCTTATATATCATAATGGGTATCGCGTTGCTGGCAATGTTGCTCTTGGGTTGGCTTCTACACTACCGTTTGATGCGCCGCCGTCAGTGTCAGCAGCAACAGGAAAATGCCTTGTTACAAGAGTCGCTTGATAAATTGACGGCAGAAAACAAACGACTGAACCATCAAGGGGAAGAAGTGATGAGCGACGAGTCGCGCGAGTTCCAGTTAAAGATTATCGGCATCGTCAACCAACAGATGGAGACGGGTAATATTAGTGTCGATGCCCTCGCTTCGGAACTCTGTCTGAGTACCACCCAGTTGCGTAGCCGTATTAGTGAACTGACAGGTGAGACGCCACAGAACTATATCCTTGGCATCCGAATGCAGAAGGCGCGACACTTGATGATGGCCCAGCCATCGCTCGCCATGGGGACCATTGCCCTGCGCTGTGGCTACGAGGAGAAGGCATCATTCAGTCGGGCTTTTAAGCGTTATTTCGGCATGTCACCCACGGATTATTTGAAGTCTGATACGCAAAAAACACCAGATAACAGCATTTTATAAGATTTGGACAACAGAATATAAGATTCGGACAACCAACTTAGCCTGATTTCATCGTAATTTTGCAGCGTCAAAATGAATCAACGATGAAACAGAATGTTAACGTAATCTTGAAGGTGGCAGTGGCTGGAGTCATGCTCTTCGCAGTGAACACGAATGCTAACGCACAGTTTGGTAATGTCTTGAAGAAGGCCAAGAGTGCTGTTGTGAAAGAAACCACTCAGAAGGCACAGGAGGAGAGAGTGCTGAAAGAGTATGAGAACGATCATCCTCAAGTGCAGGAGAAGAAGAAAGCCGAGAAAGCCGGTGGTATGGATAAGTATCTGGGTCTTGACCAGACTGAGAACGGACGTATCCTCTGGAAGTATGGCAGCATGGAACAGTGGGAAACCTCGCAGATCAAGAACGCCTGGAGTGCGGCCAGGTATGTCATACAGGTGCTTCGTTATCTGAAGGGCAATACGGAGACCTTTGATTTTTATAAGGACACCAACCATGTGCTCTACATCTTTAATAATAATATACCTGACGACCTGAAGCGTGCAGAAAAGGCCTCGAAGAGTGGTGCAGCAGTGCCTGCCAAGGATATTGCAGCCATCAAGGCTGAAGCTGCCCGTGTGAAGAAGATGTATATGGACCGTACGGGTGCCACCGAGAAGAGCGCAGAGCAGAAGAAGGCGGAGGCTGATAATGCCTATGTACAGGATATCATCAACAAGAACTATCTGCTTGACGACCTCACAGACAAGAACCGTCAGGCAAAGGCTGTGGCCGACTACAAGGCCAAGGTAAATGCCAAGGTGAAGGAGAAGCTTGCTCCGACGAAGATTCTTGGCACCTACAGCACATCATTTGCCTGGCAAGGTCTGCCTCTTCAGAACTATCCTGACCTGAAAGAGAAGTACAGCAGCGTGCAGGAGATGCAGTTCAAAACTTTCTACCAGAAGGGAGGCAAGTATTATGTTGTGAAGAGCGCCTTCCGCCAGAGTATCGATCAGGGCGATAACCTCCATGGCGCCCAGCCCCAGAAATTCTATTGGCCTGGTTTGGAGACTCCCATTGAGATTCCTGCCGAAAAAATACAGGGTAAGTTCTGAAAACGATATGACTGTTGACGATAAATAATAAATAATTATTCTCTTTTGGGTATAAAGAGACGCCTTTTTGTAAAAAAGAGGCGTTTCTTCTTGGTTATTCGGCCAATTAGTCGTACCTTTGCAACCCGAATTCGACTTTTAATGCATTAATTACAGGATAATATGGCAAAAATGAAAGGCGCCATCGTGGTGGATACTGAGCGGTGCAAGGGATGCCAGCTGTGCATCATTGCTTGCCCTCAGAAGGTCATTGCCTTGGCCAACAAAGTGAATCTGCATGGTTATCCGTACGTGGAGGCCGTCAACGAGGAGGCCTGCGTCGGCTGTGCCTCTTGCGGCATCGTTTGCCCCGACGGATGTATCACCGTGTATCGCAAAAAAGTGGAGGATTAAGTTATGGCAGAAGAGAAAGAAGTTGTGTTGATGAAAGGCAATGAGGCCATCGCCCATGCTGCTATTCGTTGCGGATGCGACGGCTATTTCGGCTATCCTATTACTCCGCAGAGTGAAGTGATTGAGACGCTGGCTGAACTGAAGCCTTGGGAGACTACCGGTATGCAGGTGGTACAGGCTGAGAGCGAGCTGGCATCTATTTATATGGTCTATGGGGCTGCTGGAGCCGGTAAGCGTGCCATGACCTCGTCATCGTCACCTGGCATCGCCCTGATGCAGGAGGGTATCACCTATATGGCTGGTGCCGAGGTGCCGGGTGTGTTTGTAAACGTGCAGCGTGGTGGCCCAGGTCTGGGAACCATCCAACCTTCTCAGGGTGACTATTTCCAGGCAACCCGTGGTGGTGGTAACGGTGACTACAAGGTGATTGTGCTGGCTCCGTCAAGTGTTCAGGAGATGGCTGATTTCGTTGATCTCGCCTTTGAACTGGCCTTCAAGTATCGCAATCCTGCTATGATCCTATCCGATGGCGTCATCGGTCAGATGATGGAGAAGGTTGTGTTACCGCCATTCAAGCCCCGTCGTACAGATGAGGAGGTCATCAAGCAGTGCCCTTGGGCCTCGACTGGTAAACCGAAGACCCGTGAGCGTGTGGTCATCACCTCGCTCGAGCTGAAGCCTGAGATCATGGAGCAGCGTAATATCGCCCTTCAGGAGAAGTATCGCAAGATAGAGGAGAATGAGGTGCGTTTCGAGCAACAGCAGATGGATGATGCCGAATATGCTATCGTTGCTTTTGGAAGTGCTGCCCGTCTGTCAGAAAAGGCTATCGAGGTAGCTCGCGAACAGGGTATCAAGGTTGGCTTGTTCCGCCCGATCACCCTCTTCCCCTTCCCCACGAAACAGATTGCCGAACTGGCCAAGACAAAGAAGGGTATCCTGGTGGTAGAGATTAATGCCGGACAGATGGTGCAGGACGTTCGCCTTGCTGTGAATGGCGCTGTGCCCGTTGAACAGTTTGGTCGTCTGGGAGGTATAGTGCCTGAGCCAGAGGAAATCGTAAATGCACTCAAAGAGAAAATAATGAAATAAGACATACTAACAGACAAACAGGCATATTAACGTAATCAAAATTTATGTTCGTATGTTATTCTGTCTTTAAATGGTTAATATGTATATGGATAGAAATCAAATAGTTCAACCAGAGAATATCGTCTGCAAGAAGCCGACGCTGATGAACGACAACAATATGCACTACTGTCCGGGCTGTTCGCATGGCGTAGTACATAAGCTCATTGCTGAAGTCATCGAAGAGATGGGTATGGAAGACAAGGCCGTAGGCGTATCGCCCGTAGGCTGTGCCGTCTTCGCGTACAACTATATAGATATCGACTGGCAGGAGGCTGCCCACGGTCGTGCTCCTGCATTGGCTACGGGTATCAAGCGCTGCTGGCCCGACCGTCTGGTGTTCACCTATCAGGGTGATGGCGACCTCGCCTGTATCGGCACCTGTGAGACCATCCACGCTCTGAACCGTGGTGAGAACATCGTGATTATTTTCGTCAACAATGCTATCTACGGCATGACGGGTGGTCAGATGGCGCCTACCACGCTGATTGGTCAGAAGACCTCTACCTGTCCTTATGGCCGTGATCCTCAGCTTCATGGCTATCCCCTGAAGATGGCTGATATCGCTGCTGGACTGGAGGGCACCTGTTACGTCACTCGTCAGAGTGTCGAGAGTGTGGCTTCTATCCTCAAGGCGAAGAAGGCTCTGCGCAAGGCTTTCGAGGCTTCGATGGCTGGCAAAGGCTCAAGCCTCGTTGAGTTCGTTTCTACCTGTAACAGCGGTTGGAAACTCTCTCCCGCTAAGGCTAATGAGTGGATGAAGGAGAATATGTTCCCCTTCTATCCCAAAGGTGACCTGAAAGACACTACGAGTCTTTAATTGAAAATTGAAAATTGATAATTGAAAATTAAGATGAAGAAAGAGATAATTATTTCAGGTTTCGGAGGTCAGGGTGTGCTCTCGATGGGTAAGATTCTGGCCTATAGTGGACTGATGGAGGATAAGGAAGTGACCTGGATGCCGGCCTATGGTCCTGAGCAGCGTGGTGGAACGGCCAATGTGACGGTGATTGTCAGCGACGAGCGCATCTCTTCGCCTATCCTCAGCAAGTATGACATTGCCGTAGTGCTTAACCAACCATCACTGGAGAAGTTCGAGCCGAAGATCAAGCCCGGCGGAATCCTTATCTATGACGGCTTTGGTATCATCAACAAGCCTACGCGTAAGGATATTACAATCTACGAGATCAACGCTATGGACAAAGCAGCTGAGATGAAGAACGGCAAGGTCTTCAACATGATTGTCCTCGGCGGACTCTTAAAGGTAGCTCCCGTGGTGAGCGACAAGGGTGTGGAGAAAGCCCTCAAGAAGACGCTGCCTGAGCGCCATCACGACCTGATACCTCTGAATATGGAGGCCCTGAAAGAGGGCGCCAAGATTATAGGGGAAGTGAAGTAAGAAGAAACAGAAAAAGGCTCGCAGATGCGGGCCTTTTTTTAATACACCTCATTACTCTTCTTAGAACGGCCCTACGCCCATACAACTGGTCGTACTGATCGCCGTCAGAAATGCCGTGAGCGCAGCTACTATCATTTTTGGCAGCTGAAGCGCTGCACGTTCCTTCCGGCAGAAGTAAACATTATTTACCAATATCTCGGGCAGCCTTAAGCTGCCTTTTTTAGTGCTTTTCAGCCTCTCCGAGTTTCCTGCCATGAAACTCCGACTTTCATTAGCCCAAAGTCCAACTTTCCTGCCTGCAAACTCCAGGTTTCAAAGCCACAAATCCAGACCCATTATTTAGCAATGAAGATTGTAAAGACAATTCATATTGAGAACATCCACGCCGCTACACTGCTACACTGTCCCATTTCGAAAAACGAAGTTTGAAGAAAGGCAATATCTAATATTTATTATATTATATATATTATAATATATATAATATAATAAATATATAAAAAACAAAAAGAGACGCCCCTCTGTATTCGAAGTCATCCATGCCCCCTAATCAGAATAACTTTCATAAAATACCAAATGGGACAGTGTAGCAGTGTAGCGGCGTGGTGTCTGAATTATCCGAGTTATTCTGATAAATTTTGGCAACAATACAGCAGTTGGCAAAAAAATGAGAAATGCAGTCGGAAAAGGTTCTCTCGTAGAGTCAAAATTAACACAAAATATTTGGTTTTACCCTCAATTATTCGTACCTTTGCACCATATTTTGCCCAAATGAGAATATAAACTCAACAAAATTATGAAACGAATTGCAACAGTTATAGCTTGTCTCGTGGTGTGTGCCACCATGAGTTGGGCTCAGTCGGGCATGACCGATAACCAAGTGATGGACTACGTCATTGAGCAGAATGCCAAGGGTGTTTCCCGACAGCAGATTGTCACCCAACTGATGCAGCGTGGAGTCACCGTCGACCAGCTGCGACGTATCCAAAAAAAGTATCAGAATCAGATGAATAGCGGCGTATTAAGTGCTGAAGATATCACGGCTGGTTCGAAGGCTGCCAAGACAAGGATGCGCGAAGCCAATGGTGACAAGCGAGAAGAGCAGGCAAATAAGGGCTTCAAGGAGATGGATGAGGCTGTGGACTTCATGATGCCCGACTCGTTGAAGTATTTCCAAAAGGAAAAGAAAGATGGTAAGCGTAAGATATTCGGTCATGACGTGTTCAACAACAAGAACCTGACCTTTGAGAGCAGTATGAACCTCGCTACCCCTCAGAAATATTGTCTTGGTCCTGGCGATGCCGTCAACGTAGACATCTGGGGAGCGTCACAGGAGAGTGTTACCGAAACCATCTCGCCCGACGGCACCATCACCATTGATGGTATCGGTGTCATCCATTTGGGAGGTTTGACCGTCAGTCAGGCAAAGGCCCGTTTGAAGAAAGTGCTCGGTTCCCGCTATCTGGATTCGAAGATTGACCTGACCTTGGGACAGACCCGTACCATCACCGTCAACATAATGGGTGAGGTAAAGGTTCCAGGCACCTATGCCATGTCGGCCTTTGCAACTGTCTACAACGCCCTATATATGGCCGGAGGCCCTAACGAAATCGGCACGTTGCGTAATGTAAAGGTGTACCGTAAAGGAAAGTTGATTACGAATGTCGATGTCTACGACTTCTTGCTGAACGGCAAGTTAAGTGGTGACGTCCGTCTGGAGGACAACGACATCATTACGGTCAGTCCTTACGAGTCGCTGGTAAATATCACAGGTAAGGTGAAGCGCCCCATGTTCTATGAGATGAAGAAATCAGAAAGTGCTGCAACCCTATTGAAATATGCCGGCGGATTCACGGGCGACGCCTATACAAAGGCCATCCGTATCAACCGTAAGGCAGGTGAACGCTACTCGGTGTTTAGCGTAGGTGAGTTCGACATGAGCACCTTTAAACTGATGGACGAAGACTCCGTCAGTGTAGACTCTACCCTCGCACGCTATCAGAATATGGTGGAAATCAGGGGAGCTGTATTCCGTCCTGGCATGTATCACGTGGGTGGCGACATCAGTACCGTGAAGGCTTTGGTGGAAGCAGCCGCTGGACTAAAAGAGGGAGCCATTGGCCAACACGCCGTGATGCATCGCATGAAAGCAGACCGTTCACTGGAGGTGCTGAGTCTGGACATTAACGGAATTATGGAAGGAACAGTACCCGACGTACCCTTGCGAAACGAGGATGTCATCACTGTTGCCACCAAAGAGGAGAACGAAATCCGGAGGACAGTGTCCATCAAAGGCGAAGTGCACCATCCAGGAACCTACAAATATGCAGACCACGAGACCATTGAGGATCTGATTATACAGGCAGGCGGTATTACGGAGGCAGCCTCTCTGGTGAAGGTCGACGTAGCCCGTCGTATAACTGACCCCAATGCCACGGAGGCCAATGACCAGATAGCGCAGACGTTCAGTTTCAAACTGACACCGGACTTTGCCATCAACGGACAGCCGGACTTTACGCTCCAGCCCTTCGACGAAGTCCATGTACGCCGCTCACCAAACTATAACGAACAGCAGAATGTAACCATCGAGGGAGAGGTGCAGTTTAAAGGTACCTATGCCCTGTCGAACAAAGGTCAGCGATTAAGCGACGTCATCAAACAAGCTGGTGGATTAACCGAACGTGCCTATCCTGAGGGCACCAAGCTATTGCGACAGATGACTCCGGAAGAGCGTGAGCAGCTGGAAACCATGCTGCGTACGGCTCAGCGTAACACTGGCAACGACTCTATTGACGTGGGGAAACTGATGGCGAATGCCAACTACCCCGTTGGTATTGAGATGGACAAGGCCTTGGAAAATCCAGGCAGCGACGATGACCCCATTTTGCGTGATGGCGACCGCATCATTGTGCCAATCTACGATGGCACGGTGAAAATCAACGGTGAGGTTCTTTACCCGAATACAGTCCGTTTCAAGGAAGGCAAGAACGCTAAATACTATATCGATCTGGCTGGTGGCACTACCTCTACTGCCAAGAAAAGCCGGACCATTATCATCTACATGAACGGCATGGTGGCCAGAGCCGACAGCAAACACGAGCCACGTCCAGGATGCCAGATCGTTGTGCCTACCAAACGCAAGGGGCGCGCTCTCGGTCTGACAGAATGGCTCAGCATCGGCACCAGTGCAGCCTCCCTCGGTACTATGGCTGCCACTATTGCTAACTTGATAAAGTAAAGAATGGAAGAGAATAAAGAAATCTGAAAGCTTTTTGTAAGACTATGTCCACCGCCTCAAAAAAAGAATAGAATGAAATGAAAATATGTATACTAGCCCCAAGGTTTCCCTTGCCTGAATGCGGTGGTGATTTGTTGAGAATAAATTACATTGCACGATATCTCAAATCCCAGGGGCATCAGTTGGTCTTGGTGTCATACACCGAAGAGTTGCCAGACATTAAAGCGGCCAATGAATTATATGACAAAATTTATACGGTAAAACGCAGTAAGATTGCCTCTGCGTTCTACTCCGCGTTGTTTATGCTGATGGGGCGCCCTATTCAGTGTGGTTACTATTATTCATTTTCATTCAATACGCTGTTCCAGAAAGTTATAAAAGCGGAGAATCCCGACTTATACATTTCTCACCTCTTACGCATGGTTCCTTTTCTAGAGAAAGCAAAGCTGCAAGAGAAGTCTATCGTTGAAATGACTGACGCTTTGTCGAAAACTTATGCTTTAACAACTAGGACTAAGGGTAGCACGTTGCTTCGCTACATTTATATGATAGAGAAACACCTGATATTAAAATATGAGAAGTATGTCATCAAGCGCTATCCCAAGGTGGTTCTTGTTTCGAAATCTGATATCGACTTTCTTAGTGCTAACATGAAGGGACAACACATAGAGTCATTGGAATTTCATGCCAACGGAGTAGAATGCCCTTCAGAAATCAGCGATCACATTGACACTAAAAAAATCTGCTTCATCGGCCACATGCAGTCTCTGCAGAATCAGGATGCCGTTATTCGTTTCGTCAATGACATCTTCCCATTCATATTGGCTAAGAAACCTGATATAAAGTTTCATATCGTTGGAGCACATCCTCCCAAAAGCATTTTGAAACTCGATAATGGAAAGAACATCTTTGTTACAGGGTTTGTGGACAACCTCAACAAGTACGTTATCGATTCTTGCATTGCCGTTGCACCCCTACAAGCCGCAGCAGGCATACAAAATAAAGTTCTTGTAGCTATGGCCAATGGCATTCCCGTTGTCTTGACACCCCTTGTTGCCAAAGCAATTCCAGAACTGCACGATGGCGAAAACTGTTTCATTCGCGATGACAATCAGTCCTTTGCCGACGCGTGTATCTCACTTCTTGAAGATGAAGAAATTCGTGAAAGGATGATAGAAAAGGGGCGTCTTACAGTCATTGAGCATTATCAGTGGCATTCGAAACTGAAGGGATACGAACTGCTGAGATAAATAACACCATTGGGTCTCGGTACCATCTTAAACAACCAAACATTTTGAAATAAGAATAGACACGAATGTTTTTTTATGAGAAATATCACCTCGTTTCTTTTTTTTTATATTATCTTTGCAACATGATTAGTGTATGCATGGCCACATATAATGGTGAAAGATATATCAAGGAACAAGTGTCTTCCATTTTGAAACAATTGAGCGAGGATGACGAGCTCATTGTATCTGATGATGGTTCTACAGATTCAACTCTCCAAATCCTGAATACATTTCAGGACCCTCGTATCAAGATATTTAACGGTCCTCGCACAGGGCTAACCTACAACTTCGAGAATGCTATCAATCATGCAAATGGTGATTATCTATTCTTGTCAGACCAAGATGATGTATGGGAATCTGACAAGGTGAAGTGCATGGTGGCTGCATTGCAGGATGCAGACTTGGTGGTAAGCGATGCCTGGATATGCGATGAGAAAGCTATAAGCACCGGAAAATCGCTTTATGATATTTGCAAACCTCACAAAGGCTTTTGGCCAACGCTTTATCATACCACTTATATTGGCTGCTGTACAGCCTTTCGCAGATCGATATTGAAAAAGCTACTACCTTTTCCTCCCCATATCGTCATGCATGACTATTGGATAGGACAGATTGCCGACTTGTATTATAAGACCATCTTTATTCCAGACAAACTGCTACGTTATCGCAGGCATGGAAGTAACACATCAGCACTTACTACAGGTATTAGTCCACTTCCTTTATACAAAAAACTTTCCTATAGGTATTGGCTTTTTTACTACGTCCTTATAAGATGGGTAAAATAAAAGCGACCTAATATGTATTTAATAATATGGATAGTTTAAAAAGAACCCACGTTTTTTTATCTCCGCATTTGTAGCGTGAGTCCATGAGTAAATGCAATCTGTGCTTGAAACTCTTTTTTGATATAATAAATAGATCTATCAGTTCTTTGCTTTCCTGTGGGAATAGAGCGTAATAGCCTTTATAGAGTTCTAAGGCAATATGGTAGCGTATTTGTTGCTTGTGCAATAATCGTTTTTTTCTTTGTTTCCACTCCTTGAGCTTCGTATCATTAAGTCCTTTGACATTTTTTGAATGCTGTCGATAAAGAATGTGTGCATTATGGTCAAAGACTATATGTGCTTTCATGGCCGCAGCGACACTTACAATCCACCAATCATGCATATCTATAAAGGATGGTTGATATGATGTAATAATAGTTCTAAGAGCATTGTTGAATACCATTGTGCATCCACTTGCATAAGCGTAAACAAGTGATTCGCCAAAGGTACAAATGGGGTGAAGTTGGGGAGTTGGTATCTTTTCCAAATACTGATTGGTCATCTGAGTCTGACAAGTATATAAGGCTGGTTGATTGCCATACGAGCTGATTTCCTTGATCCCTGAAGACAACTTGTCTTCTAACCACACGTCATCTTGGTCGGCAAAGGCATAATAATTGCATTTTGGTGCATGGCGAAGTAAATGTAAAAAGCTATACTGGGGTTTTAGGTTTTCACCTACATAATATGATAACAATCCTTTTTGTTGATAATCTTTTAGGATATCAATCGTTTTGTCAGTAGAGCCATCGTCTCTGACTATCAATTCCACGTCAATATTCTTTTGTGTGATGATACTGTCTATTTGTTGTTGAAGATATTGTTCGCCGTTGTATGTAGACATTAAAACTAATACTTTTTCTTTTATCGGCTCCATATTCCTTTTGCTTGATAATTGATTATTTTATAAAACTGAATACGATTCACAATCATACCTGGGATATTTACAAAACACATTACAGCAACAAACCATATGATGCTATGTTTCCAGCTAACGACAAGGTATGCTAACGGAATGAAAATAATGGCTGCCCCAATGGTAAAAATAAGCTGTAGGCGAAGCATCCCAAATCCGTTAATGATGTAGCTGTATCGTTCGCTATATATGAGTATGAAAACGTACGTAGCCATGGAAATACTCAATTTCATGTCAATATTGATGTTGTTTCCAATCCAAATGGAATATATGTAATCAGAACAGGCAATCATAATCATCATGCAAATAAAGATTGCCAGCGTCATAATATCCAATCTTTTGGTTGTCATACGTATCCATTCCATGTCGTGCCTTTCGTATGCGTCAGTTGTCGCAGTCCAGTAGGGCATACAAATCACGGTAAATATTGCCATTAACAAACTAAAATACCGAAAACAGATTTGATAGGGTGTTACCATTGATGGTGTGAACAAGTTTGAGATTAGTATATTTGAAGACATAAAAAGAATAACACCAGAAATCTGGATGATGAAAAACTTCACCCCAATACCCATAACTTCTTTTGCTTGCCTAAGATGAACAACTTTTATGCTTGGCCGAAGATGTGGGTATTTGTAATAAAAAGAATAAATGTATGCAGTAAAATATACAATAAGGGGCGAGAGGGTGTTTGCAAGTGCAATGTGCATCATAGAATGGCTACCTGACAGGTACACCAAATAAGTAAAGCATAAAGTCAGTGTTTGACCACATACTATTAGAAGATTACTGATAGCGGGTAGTTGTAAGCCCATATAGAAGTTTCCTATTAGTTTGAAAATAAAGGAAGTGCAGACTAAAAGGGACGTAACAATTAGTAATGAATCAAGGTTTGTGATAATTTTTGTGGATACATTAAATAGAACATATGTGTCATACGTCTTGATAAGAACAAACAATACTATTGCAATTGGTATCATAATCAATATCAGCATAGCGTATGCTGATGATATAACAGATTTTGCTTTCTGAATGTCATTGTGTGCCAGATGTATAGCAAGTGTGTTTCTCAAACCATTTCCTAATCCAATGTCCATATTTTCAATCCACAAAAGAAGGCTGCTGATTGTCAACCATACTCCGTTTTTATAATCTCCTAAGCAACTAAGCGTTATAGGAACTGTCAGAAGCAGTATGATAGCAGACCATCCTTTAGTAAAGAAGGAAAGAATGATATTATTACGTATTAGTTTGGACCTTTTATTATTTATCTCTTCCATTATTATAAATCATTCAGAACTGGATTTTTATATGTTGCTGAGTCATTAAATATACAAAAATTACAAATTCAATAACTGTAGCAAGGTTAAAAAATATATTTTCTTGATAAAACTGAAGTATTAAGACGTATACAATAAACGTATAAAGACAGCATCCGATAGTGTTGTTGTTTTTATACAGACGATATAGGAAACCGCATATTATACCATATAATGCGGAAAAGAATGCAATTCCTTTATACTCAAAATCGATATAAAAAGGTTGGAAAATTGTATAAACATTGGTTGGAATAGGTACCATAACAACATCCTGAGTCCTTAATTTCTCGACAACGTCATCTATGCCAAAGCGAATCATAAAATGGTAAATGGTTCCAAATGTATTTGTTCCAAATTGAGGAGTTATTTCTGGCATGAGTTGGCAGAAAGCTACAGGCGGTGACAAAACATACATTGCTATAAAGTCAGTTATGGTGGAATAATCATTGTCATCTCCTGCGCGCTGTAAAGTGAAAACATAGAAAAAAACGACAAGTAATAATCCTGCTATAATAATAGTTCTTAATTTGATTACTTTTTTATGATGTAAAACAAAGATTATACAAATAAAGACAAAAAACAGTGTACCTTTTTCCATAATTGCTAATGCAGACAAACAACATGCTATAGCAGTAATTATAACCTGCCATAATGGAATTCGCGGATATGCCCATAATGCGGTAATTAGTAAAGCCTGATTTAGAATAATGGACTGACCGAGAATTCCTTGACCTTCACCAAAAACAGCTAGTATTCGAATGTTCATCATTAGGTCATCGAAACTAAACATAGAGACAATCTGATAAATACGATAAACGTAGAGTGGTGTAATAATCATCGAAATTATTAAGAAGAATGAAAAGACATTCTTATTAAATCCAATGATATTATTGTATTTAAAAGAATCTGTAAATTCATACGAAAGATATGAACAGACACAAAATATGGGAATCCAAATGAAAAGGCAGTAATAAAACTGTTCAGTAATCGGATATAATTGTGTATTTAAAATGTAATACAATCCCAAAATCAGTACCCAAATAAAGATAGTGAGATTCCATGGTGAAAAACAATCACTTAATGCAGTTAAATCAAATACCTTCGTTTTTCTTTTATAGCAGATAAGACCATGCGAAAAAAGAAGCGCGATGAAAATAAAACTAAAAAGGTATCCAATGAAAAAACTATTGGGCTCTATAGGTATTGAATTGCTTTGTATCACAGCAAACGACATATAGGCACGTTGCATGAGGGCTTTCTCTCGTGCCAATTCATTTGTAATGTTTCTAAGGTGACGATAGCTGAGCGTACATTCATTCTTCAACGCATTTTCTTCCTGAATCCTCTGTTCTGAATGCAAATTGAGATGTGAGTCAACAAAAGCATTATATTTATGACATAACTCCTGATAATCCCTTTTCGCCCTCTCAAGTTCGGCTGTGGCATTTTTTAGCGCAGCCTCAGCTATTTGATGACGTTGGTTCGTGATAGTGGCTTGTAGATGGGCTGTCACGCTGTCTAACATTTGTGCAGCGACAACAGGGTCACGATCAGTAAAACTGATGGTGAGGGTCTGGTGTTTGACGCTTAGGTTGTAGTTGATATTATCAAGAATGGTATCTATGGTGTCTTTTTTATTCAAATACTCACCATACGTCATGTTTTTATTAGGAATCTTTAACTGAGACATGGTACGGGCGAAATCTCTACTTTTCAAGATTTTTGCATATACTTCAATGTCATTGATACCTTTTTTTGCTCCACCTGAAACTTTTTTGACTTGGGCTTTTATCTTATCAAGTCCAATAGCTAAATCAACCTCTTTATATTCATCACTAAGTTTGGTAATAGCTGTATACTCCTTAGGCACCAAAAGCCATACTACCATGGCAAGTAGTGTGGCTATGATAGTCGTGACGATATAGGGATGTCTTTTCAAGGAAAGCTGTATTTAGATGTTGATGAACTGTTGACGATTTTTCCATAGTAGCATGCTGGCGCGTAGCATAAAACCAAGTATCATCCAAATAAAAAGCAATACCACCTTTGGAAGACTACTGTGCTTGATGGGGACGCTGGCTCCTTGCACAATGGTGAAAGCAGGAATGCGCTCCTGTACTTTCGCCTTGGCCAAATGCAGCTGTTCACTTATCTGCTGATAGATCGTGTATTTCAACTGCATCTCGTTTTCAAGTTCATCTACCTTCTGAGCATATGTTTTGAGCTTCACGTTCTGATAGGAATCGGCACAGGCTGCGTATGCTTGACGGGCTTGTTTGTATTGTTCCTTAGCTTCATCGAATAGCTGTTGCATGTATTCGAGATCAATACGTGCTTTCTTTGTGCGATAGTCAGTAATAGCATGTTGCAGGTGTACCTGAACGGAGTCTGCCATAATAGCAGCAATGAGCGGATCCCGATCTTCTACAGTAATCGTAATGACATTCGTCTTCTTGCCGACGGAACAACTGATTCTTCTCTTTATTACCTTGACTATCTTGTTTTCATCCTTGGTCAGACGGAACGGATTCACCTTGTGCGTGCCTGAGGATGGCTTAGATGTTAACTCTTTTATGAAATTGGTAATCCAAATTCCTGGATAAATGTAAAAGGCTTCCTTCTGGTGATGTTGTAAATAATCTTGATAGGTATACTGCTCACCTGTTTCGTTCTTGGTGACGGTGACGGGAAACAAGTCAACAACGAAATTGGTGGATGACATCAAATCGGGGTATATCTCAGGGTAGATTGCATCGCCCGTCTGGCCCACTTTGATGTTCATTCCTACCAAGGATGCCAATGACGACAAACTGCCTGAGAAGCCTGCTCCGGATTCTTCTGGAGCTAAAATGACTGTTGACTTGTATATCTTAGGTGTACAAAAAGCCAAAATTAAACCAATGAGGCCAGATACACATGTATAGATGATGACCTTGCGCTTGTCAGCAATAAGCATTCTGACAACCATCGAGAGGTTGATATTGATTATGTTGTTCTTTTCCATAATTGTTTATTTCTAGAGATTAGAATTGTGGCGCATATATAATTAAAACAAGTTCTGGTGCAAAGTTATTTTGAACTATTGATTTTACAAATGTTTAATACTGTAAGGAAAGAAGCACACATCATTCACTTTATATTATGAATTTTGTCGGCAAAGATACAACAAAATCTCCAAATCTACAAACGATAAAAAGAAAATCTATCTGGTTCTTCTGCAATTTAGTTGAAAAGTTGACACTTGGCCTTTCTTTAATATAATTATCTGAGATGGATATGCCTTAAGCCAAATAATGGCGTTCCTAATGGCACGTGAAGTCGTACATGTTTATCCTTTTTCAACTAAATTGCAGAAGAACCAACGATCTTAGCAAAAACGAACATCATGGAACTTTTTCGCATATTCTTTGGAGGTTTTAGGATTATTGCTTAATTTTGCAGCCAATAAGGTGGAATTAGTTTTTTGGCCGTTTCCAAGAACATGAAATGTGGATAGGATTCAAATATCCATACGAAGTGTCTTGGCATACATAAATAGTTGATAGATGAATTATACTAATATTGGAATACTGCTTATGGTGGTATCACTGGTGGTAAGCACATTGTGTTATCCACTGGTTCTTAAGTTTGCTAAGGAACACGGTATATTAGACAAGCCAGGCAATAGGAAATTGCAACGTAGACCAGTGCCAGTTATGGGGGGAGTTGTGGTGTATATAGGTATCCTTGTGAGTGGATTAATTCTAAACTCGTTGATGTATAGCAGCATTTTGACATATGGGTTGATTGGTATGACCGTGATGATGCTAATTGGAGTATGGGACGATGTGAAGGATCTATCTGTAGGGCTAAGGTTTATGATTGAGACAGCTCTTGTGACAGTATTTGTTCTGGTAACGGAAACATATATTGATGATTTTCATGGGCTGTGGGGCGTATACAAACTTCATACATATATAGGTATACCGTTTAGTGTGTTTGCAGGCTTGACTATCATTAATGCTGTAAACCTGATTGATGGTATGGATGGCTATTTAAGCGGTTATGGAATGCTGGCATGTATTTGTTTTGGACTGGCTTTATGGAGTGCTGGGAGTTTGGAGATCGGATGTCTGGCAATTATAGTAGTTGGAGCGCTGTTACCATTTTTCCTACATAATGTATTTGGAATACAGTCGAAGATGTTTATTGGTGATGGTGGAACACTGATGTTAGGGATGTTGATAACAGTGCTGGTGTTTTTTATGATGAGTTCAAAGCATCATGGTATTGTGTTGATGGAGAAAGGTGTTGGGGTAGCGGCATTTGTTATGGCAGTGCTATGTATCCCTGTATTCGACACGGCAAGGGTTTTTCTGTTAAGAATTCTTCGAGGCGGGTCTCCTTTCCGTCCTGATAGGAATCATTTACACCATCTGTTTATTGATATGGGGTTTTCGCATTTTTGTGCTGCTTTATTTATTTTAATGATTAACATAATGGTGGTATTAATATGGATGGTTTCTTGGCGATTAGGAGCATCGATAGATGTACAGATGTATATCGTGTTGGGACTGGGTTTTTCATTGACTTTTGGCTTCTATAATCTCATGAGGAAACAGCAGTACGGTGGCCCTATAGATGAAAAGGGTTGCCCACAGGGAACTCGCTTGTGGCATACAATGGTGAAACTAGGCGGTTACACAAATATAGAAGGTGGTCGTTTTTGGCAAATGATGCGTTACCTAATGGATGGTCCTCTTTCTGGATCGCACTCCTTTGAGAAAAAGTATTGATATATAAAACAGGCGGGGATTCCAGAAAATCCCCGCCTAAGTGTATAGGCTAATGCTATTGAATAGCAATTAAAGGTTCGGGGCGCAAGGTATAGTTGGCGTATCATTTCTGCTTTTTCCCTACATATATATAAATAAGGTGTAGAAGTTTTGGTGGAATCAAAAATAAAGTGTAACTTTGTAGACGAATATGGAACAGGAGATAAAAGATTTAGCATGGGTTGACCTGCTGTTTGAGCGCATATCAACGCCAAGATCGATCAGACACTGAATGAAATCCTGCAGATGTTGGGGGGTGAAATCAAGTAAGAAAGTATGAGCAAGAAATCAATAAGGTTTTTCAACGATAGAGAGGTGCGAGCCGTTTGGGACGAGGAACACAGCAAGTGGTGGTTCTCGGCAACTGATATTGTAAGTGCTATTAACGATGAAGAGGATTATAAAAAATGTCGTAACTACTGGAAATATTTGAAAGGCAAATTGGTTAAGAACAGCATTCAACTGGTTAGTGTCACTAACCACTTCAAATTTGAAGCTCCAGATGGTAAACAACGCTTTGCTGATGTGATTGATTCAGAGAGTGTAAAGACTGTGGCTATGAACTATCCTAATAATCGTGCGATGCCATTCCTCGACTGGTTTGTTTTAAGCGACAATAGTATCGACGGGCAGAGCAAGAAAAAGGCCTATACACTTATTGAGAGTGGTTTGCTTGACAGCATGAAGCCAGGAACCGTTGAGTGCCTGCAACAGATACACGCATATATCTTTGGTGGTCTCTACGATTTTGCTGGTAAGATACGTACTAAAACCATTTGGAAAGATGGCACCCTGTTCTGTCGCGCAGAATATCTGATGCAGAATTTGAGGATTATCGAGGGTATGCCAGAGGCCACTTTCGATGAGATCGTCAACAAATATGTAGAGATGAACGTGGCTCATCCCTTTATGGAAGGCAATGGGCGTTCAACCCGTATTTGGCTCGACCTCATCTTTAAGAAACAACTGAAGCTTTGTGTAGATTGGAGCAAGATAGACAAGAAAGAGTATCTGGAGGCCATGCGACGCAGTACGACGGATGCTTATGCCATCAAGTCGTTGCTCCAAGGTGCAATGACTGATCGTATTGACGATCGCGAAATCTTCATGAAGGGTATTGATTATTCTTATTACTATGAACAATCCGACTAAGTGAGTGAAGAACCGAACTTGTTCGAGCTCTTCCGAACGTGAGGATTGTCGAACGTAGTTCAACAGAGGACAGAAAAATGAACGTACAACAACTGAAGAACGCCATCCTGCAAGAAGCCAAGGGATGGGTATGGACAAAAATAGATAATGTGTACTAAAATTCTATAACCCTTTCATGGAGAGGGAGATGCGGTTGCGACGATGGTCTACCTCAATCACTCTGACCTGTACGTGTTGGTGGAGCTTCACCACGTCGAGCGGATGGGCGATACGACGGTTGGCCATCTGTGAGATATGCACGAGTCCGTCCTGATGCACCCCGATATTCACGAAGGCACCGAAGTTGGTGATGTTCGTGATGATGCCCGGCAGCACCATTCCCTCTACAAGATCATCGATGGTGGAAACGTTCTTGTCGAACTCAAACTCTTCTAACTGTTCACGCGGGTCACGCCCCGGTTTCTCCAGTTCCTTCATGATGTCGGTGAGGGTGGGGATGCCCACCTCTGCGGTGACATATTTCTTGATGTCGATCGCCTCGCGCTTCTCCTTATTATTAATAAGGTCTATAACGGTGCAGCCATGATCCTTTGCCATCTGTTCGACGATGGGATAACTCTCTGGATGGACGGCAGAGTTGTCGAGCGGGTTCTTGGCCCCATGTATGCGTAGGAATCCTGCACACTGCTGATAGGCCGAAGGGCCAAGACGCGGCACCTTCTTCAACTGGGCACGGGAGGTGAAGGCGCCATTCTCTTTCCGATACTCTACAATGTTCTTCGCCAGTACTGGACCTAGGCCACTGACATAGGTCAGCAGGTGTTGGGATGCGGTGTTCAGGTCGACACCTACGGCGTTGACACAGCTCTCTACGGTCTGGTCCAGTGAATGCTTGAGTTTCGTCTGGTCCACATCGTGCTGGTATTGTCCAACGCCAATGCTCTTCGGGTCGATCTTCACCAGTTCGGCGAGCGGATCCATGAGTCGGCGGCCGATGGAGACGGCTCCACGGACGGTGACATCTTCATCGGGGAACTCGTCGCGGGCAATCTTTGAGGCGGAGTAGACGGAGGCTCCGGATTCGGAAACGACGAACACCTGTGGCTTCACGTCAATGGTCTTACTGCCAGCATCAATGTTATATCGGCCTGCGAGGGCATCCTTGATGAAATGTTCCGTTTCACGGCTGGCGGTGCCGTTGCCGATGGAGATGGCATCAATCTGATATTTCTTGACCATCTTCAGGATGGCAATGGCCGCCTCCGTCCGTTTGTTGACGGGCGGGTGGGGGAAGATGGCCTCGTGGTGGAGCAGGTTGCCTTGGGCATCGAGGCAGACGATCTTACAGCCTGTACGGAATCCGGGGTCGACGCCCATTACGCGCTTCTGTCCGAGGGGAGCACCCAAGAGCAACTGGCGTAGGTTCTCTGCAAACACATGGATGGCCTCCTCGTCGGCCTTCTCCTTGCTGAGGGCAGCAAATTCCGTCTCGATAGCAGGCTTGAGCAGACGCTTGTAGCCGTCGTCGATAGCCTCAGCCACCAGCTGCCCGCAAGGGGTGTTCCCATAGACGTAGTGACGCTTCAGCCGTTCTACAGCCTCCTCGTCGTTAGGGGAGATGGTGACGCGGAGAATGCCCTCGTCCTCACCGCGACGCATCGCCAGCAGACGGTGGGAGGAGCAGCGCTTCAGGGGTTCCGACCAGTCGAAGTAATCGCTGAATTTTGAGGCCTCGTCGGTATCAGCCTTGGCCTTGATGACCTTCGAAGAGATGATGGCCTGACGGCTGAAGGCATTACGGAGTTGCTGACGGCTGCGCTCGTCTTCGCTGACGGTCTCGGCGATGATGTCCTGGGCGCCTTTGAGGGCGTCGGCGGGAGTGGCGATGGCATCGCCACATACAAAACGCTCTGCGGCGTGATGAGGGTTGCGCTCACGCTGGGCGAGGAGGATTTGGGCGAGAGGCTCAAGCCCCTGCTCTCTGGCCACTTGGGCTCTGGTGCGACGCTTGGGCTTATAAGGCAGATAGATATCTTCCAGCTCCGTCGCATCCCAACAGGCCTCGATGCGCTGCTGCAGTTCGGGCGTCATCTTTCCGAGGTCGGTGATGGTCTTCGTGACCGTCTCCTTGCGCTTCTGAATCTCCTTGAGTTTGTCGAAGCGGTCGCTGATGGCCGCAATCTGCACTTCGTCGAGGCCGCCGGTCCGTTCCTTCCTATAACGTGAGATGAAGGGGATGGTACAGCCCTCTTCAAGCAGCGACAGCGTGTTGGCTACAGCCCGCTCCTGTAGGTTAAGGGCGGTGGCAATCAGTTTGGCAAAGACGTTCTTTTCCATACGTTGGTGGTAAAATCGTTAATTTCTGTGCAAAAGTAATAATAATCCGCGAGAAATGTGTAATTTTGCACCCCGAAAGTTGATAAAAGATGAGAATAAGGATTGTATTCATGCTGATGCTGCTTCTGACGGCCTTCTGTTCTGTACAGGCACAGGACAGTCCCAATGCCCGTCAGGCTCGCCGAATCTTCAACAGCGCCTATCACCAGGTGTTTGGAGAGCAGGGAGCAACCTTGCACTACGATGTGAACATCATCGGCATTTATAAGACTAACGGAACGATATGGTATAAGGGCAAGAAGAGCAAGTTCGTTGATGAGAAGATGAACTCCTGGAACGACGGCACGACAGTCTATACCATTAAGAAAAAAAAGAAGAAGAAAGAGGTGGAAATCCACAGCGCGAAGAACAACAAGTCGGACAAGTATTCCTCGAAGTTCAAGTTCGAGCCTGAGAACTTCGACTACAGTATCTCCGAGGAAGAGCAAGGTCTGATGCTGACGCTGAAGGCCAAGAAAGGTGCGAAGGGTATCAAGGAAGTCCACGCCCTCGTGGAGCGGAAGACCTATCACCCCATCAGCGTGCGAATCAAGATTGCTTTCGTCTGGACAACCATCCATATCTCTAATTTCCGCTCAGGGGGTATCACCGACGAGATGCTCCGTTTCCCCAGGGAACAGTTCAAGGACTATGAATTCGTCGACAAACGCGAGAAATGATTTCAGTAGAAGGTTTAAAGGTTGAGTTTGGCGTAAAGCCGTTGTTCGCTGATGCGGGTTTTGTCATCAACGACCGCGACCGTATTGCTCTGGTGGGTAAGAACGGTGCAGGCAAGTCCACCCTGCTGAAGATCCTCTGCGGTCAGCAGAAACCTACGGCAGGAACAGTAAGCATTCCCAACGACTGTCGCATCGGCTACCTGCCGCAGGTGATGATCCTGCAGGACGATACGACCGTCCGTGAAGAGGCCCAGAAGGCTTTCGCCGACATCACGAAGATGAAAGTACGGCTTGACCAGATGAACCAACAGCTGGCCGAGCGCACCGACTACGAGAGCGAGAGCTATCTGGCCCTGATAGAGAAGTACACCAACGAGCACGAGCGCTATCTGATGATGGGCGCTGAAAGCCGTGAGGCTGAACTCGAAAGGACACTCACCGGACTGGGATTCCTGCGTACAGACTTCGATCGCCCCACTTCGGAATTCTCCGGCGGCTGGCGCATGCGTATCGAGCTGGCGAAGATCCTCCTGCAGAAGCCCGATGTGCTGTTGCTCGACGAGCCTACGAACCACCTCGACATCGAGAGTATCCAATGGTTGGAGCAGTTCCTGGCACAGTCGGCGAGTGCCGTTGTGCTGGTGAGTCACGACCGTGCATTTATTAATAATGTGTCGAACCGCACGCTGGAGATCTCCTGCGGAAAGGTCATCGACTACAAGGTGAAATACAATGAATACGTGGTGCTTCGCCGTGAGCGCCGCGAACAGCAATTGCGGGCCTACGAGAACCAGCAGAAGGAAGTGGCCGAGATGAAGGACTTCATTGAGCGTTTCCGCTATAAGGCTACGAAGGCCGTGCAGGTGCAGCAGAAAATCAAACAGTTGGAGAAGATCGTGCCCATCGAGATCGATGAGGTCGACAACTCCGCCATGCATCTGAAATTCCCGCCTTGCCTTCGTTCCGGCGACTATCCCGTCATCTGCGACGAAGTGCACAAAGACTACGGAGCTCACACCGTCTTTGATCATGTGACGCTGACCATCAAACGCGGCGAGAAGGTGGCCTTCGTCGGCAAGAACGGCGAGGGAAAGTCTACGTTGGTGAAGTGCATCATGGGCGAGATCCCCTTTACGGGCGAGTTGAAGATTGGCCATAACATCCAGATCGGCTACTTCGCCCAGAACCAGGCGCAGCTGCTCGACGAGAGTCTCACCGTCTTCCAGACCATCGACAACGTGGCCAAGGGCGACATCCGTCTGCGCATCAACGACATCCTTGGCGCCTTCATGTTCGGCGGCGAGGAGAGCGACAAGAAGGTGAAGGTGCTCAGCGGTGGTGAGCGCAGTCGTCTGGCGATGATCCGTCTGCTGCTGGAACCTGTGAACCTGTTGATTCTCGACGAGCCCACAAACCACCTCGATATGCCCTCAAAAGATGTGCTGAAGGAGGCCATCAAGGCTTTCGACGGAACAGCCATCATCGTCTCTCACGACCGTGAGTTCCTCGACGGACTGGTCACGAAGGTCTACGAGTTTGGTGGCGGCAAGGTCCGTGAGCATCTTGGTGGCATCTATGATTTCCTGCGGAATAGAAGTGAGTATTTAGAGGTGAGAGGTGAGAGAATAGACTTTAAGGCAGAAAAGCCCGTCTCTTCTCAGCCAAATACTCCGCCGCAGAACACATCTTTCACTTCTCTCACCTCTCACTCCTCACCCCTTACCTCTAAAGATCTCACTTCAGAGATCTCCAAAGCCCTCAGCTATGCCGAGCACAAGGAACAGCAGAAACGTCAGAAGCGTGCCGAGAAGGCCGTGAAGGAGTCTGAAGCGAAGATTGAGAAGATGGAGGCCCGTCTGAAAGAGCTCGACGACCTGCTAATGATTCCTGAGAATGCCTCCGACATGATGCTTGTTACCGAATACACCACTACCAAGCGCAGCCTCGACGAGGAAATGGAACGTTGGGAACGTCTTAGTGAGGAGTTGGAGGAAACAAGATCCTGATTTTTACTTAATTACTCACGCTCGAAAATATACAAAATAATTTGGTGTTTTGCTCGATTTGCACTATCTTTGCACCCGCAAAACTTAAATTAGTATGAAAAGAATCGTAACAATGATGGCAATGGCATCAATTTCCCTGATGACTATGGCACAAGACGGACTGGGATCCGGACTAAATGTGAAGGACTTCAACAAGACAGTTAGTCCTGGTGATGACTTCTATGAGTACGCCTGTGGCGGATGGATGAAGAACAATCCCCTGCCCGCAGCCTATTCGCGCTATGGCAGCTTCGACCGTCTGCAGGAAGACAACGACAAACGCATCAACGGCATTCTGGCAGAATTGCAGAGCAACACCTACGCCAAGGGTACGCTGGAGCAGAAGCTCAGCGACCTCTACAAGCTGGCGATGGACTCCGTGCGCCGTAATCAGGAGGGTGTGGCGCCGCTGATGCCTCTCATCAAGCGTCTGGAGGCTGCGAAGACCAACCAGCAGCTGCTGGATATCCAGCTCGAGCAGGCTCCCTACGGTGAGCAGGAGTTCTTCTTCTGCGGTTTTGGTGCCGACGAGAAGAACGCTACGCAGAACATCCTGAACGTGTATCAGGGTGGCCTCTCGATGGGACAGAAAGAGTATTACCTCGATAACGACAAGGCGACAGCCGACATCCGCGAGGCCTTCAAGAAGCACGTGGTGAAGATGTTCCAGCTCTTCGGCTTCAGCAAGGGCGCTGCCACGAAGAAGATGCAGAACATTATGAAGGTGGAGACGGCCCTGGCCATGGTGTCGAAGTCGCGCACAGAGCTCCGTGACCCCGAGGCCAACTACAACAAGATGACGCTTCAGGAGTTTGAGACGAAGTACCCCCACCTGCCGCTGGTGAAGGTGATGAACGCCCAGGGTGTAGATACGAAGTTTCTGCAGGAGATGGTTGTTGGTCAACCCGCCTTCCTCGAAGGCGCCAACAAATTGGTGGCCGGCATCAAGCCTGCTGAGTATCGCGACGTGATGGAGTGGGGCTTCATTTCGGGTGCTGCCAACTATCTGAGCGACGCGACGGTGGCCGAGAGCTTCGACTTCAACGGTCGAGTGCGTTCTGGTCGTAAGGAGAACCACCCGCTCTGGAAGCGCAGCACCAGTCAGGTGGAGCGCGTGATGGGTGAGGCTCTGGGAAAGATTTACGCAGAGAAATATTTCCCCGAGGCTGCCAAGCAGCGCATGATCACCCTCGTGAAGAACCTGCAGATTGCCCTCGGCGAGCGCATCGCCGCCCAGGATTGGATGGACGACTCGACGAAGGTGAACGCCCTGTTGAAGCTGAACACGTTCTATGTGAAGGTAGGTTATCCTGACAAGTGGACGGATATGTCGAAACTCCAGATTGATCCTGCCAAATCTTATTACGAAAACATGCAGGAGTGTGACAAGTTCTGGCATGCCTGGAGCCTCGAGCATCGGGTAGGCAAGCCCGTTGACCGCGACGACTGGCACATGACACCACAGACGGTGAACGCCTACTATAACCCGACGACCAACGAGATCTGCTTCCCCGCTGGTATCCTGCAATATCCGTTCTTCGACATGAGTGCCGACGATGCCTTCAACTATGGGGCTATCGGCGTGGTGATCGGTCACGAGATGACTCACGGCTTTGACGACCAGGGACGCCGCTTCGACAAGGAAGGAAATATGCACGACTGGTGGAAGGAGGAAGATGGAAAGAACTTTACAGAACGTACAGACAAGTATGCCGACTTCTTCTCTGCTATCGAAGTGCTGCCCGGCCTGAAGGCCAATGGTCGTCTGACACTTGGTGAGAACCTGGCCGATCATGGAGGTCTGCAGGTGGCTTGGGCAGCCTATAAGAACGCTACGAAGTTCAATGCGCTGAAGGAGAAGGATGGTTTGACAGCCGACCAGCGTTTCTTCCATGCCTATGCCGGCGTTTGGGCAGGCAATATTACCGATGAGGAAATCCGCAATCGTACGAAGAGCGACCCCCACTCATTGGGTCGTTGGCGCGTGAACGGAGCCCTGCCGCACATCGATGCATGGTATGAAGCCTTTGGCGTGAAAGAGGGTGACAAAATGTTCATTCCGAAGTCTGAACGCCTTGAATTGTGGTAATTTTACCCCGAAATGGATAAAAATGCCGTCGTAAATGTAAATTTACGGCGGTTTTTTTTGTTAGTTTGGTTTTTTTATATATCTTTGCACCTAAGTTAACGCATAACGCCTGAATTGTATGAACGAAGATATTACGCTAAACCCTGGGAAGTCCAGAGAAGGAAACCTGGAAATGCAGCGTCAGGAAATGAGCCTGACGCGTGATACCGATACGGCGTCGCAACAGCAGATGCAGATGCAGTATGCGGGGGGTGTCAAGTGCCCGCATTGTGGGGCTATCAACGATCCGGAGGCTATCTATTGTGGCTCATGTGGCCAACCGATAGGCAAGACATCCTGTCCGAACTGTGGTGCAGAAATGGATCCTGATGCCGATTTCTGCGAGTCGTGTCGCAGATATATCAAGACCGACGTTTGTTCTTTCTGTGGAGCTCGGATTTCCAGTCGGGATGCTTTCTGTCCTGAATGTGGCAATCCTCGGGGAGGTATCGTATGTCCGGTCTGTCATACACTGAACGATTTCGCTTTCTGTAAGCAATGCGGTACGGCTCTGACCGACGAGGCCCGTCAGTTGATAGCGCAGGTTCATGAATTGCCGGAGTTCAAGGAGATGCAGAAGCTGGCATTGGAAATCCAGCAGATGGAACAGACGATTCCTTACACCTCAGAGTATGAAGTGTTGAAGGATCAGCGTAACATCAAATTGCGTGAACGTGTACTGACGCTATTGGCCCAGGATCGCGGGGTAGTCCATCCTGTGATTAAGGAGGCCGAGAACCATCGAATGACCAAGGAGGAATATAATGCCAAGAAGAAGGACCGTCTCAAGATGATTTCGGCCCTTCTTGACAAGATGGCGCAGAAGCCCCAACCCAAGGCGGCCCAGGTGCGTAACTATGCTATGGCCTGTCGTCCGCAGGGGGTCAGGCTGGCTTGGGAGTGTAACTTCAAGCATGCGCTCCACTCCAGTCCTTGTGGCTGTGCCAAGCCGCAGCTGGGAGGCAAGTGGATCATTCTTGGCAAAGATATAAAAAAGGAAATTAACGACGATATCTAACATGATGACTGAAAGAACGCTGGACTCTACAAAAAGGGGTGATGCTGATTTTACGATACGGCATGACTACTCCGTTACTTCGATGACTGGTGCCCAACCTGTAGCGCTTGACGGTACGGTACGGTCAGACGGCATGACGCCGCAGGGTGGAGGAGGCAAGAATGAATATTTTATTCTGAAGGGTGTCAACTATCGGAACGTGAATATTCTGAGCGATAACTCCGGAGAGGCGCAGGTGTTTCTCGTGGAGAATAACGGAGAGGAATATGTCCTGAAGATCTATTATCCCAACTTTGATGTCAATAAGAAAATCCTACAGGTAGTCTACAACTTCGGCTTTGAGATGATCGTCAAGGTCTTCGATTATGGTAAGACCTATGTTGACGGAAAGCACCGTTTCTATGAACTGATGGAATACCTGAAGGGAGGCACGTTGTCGGAATATCGGCTGAATGGAGACATCAACAAGTTCCGTCGTATCGCCTTACAGGGAGCGGCGGCATTATCCTATTGTCACGAGTGCAATATCCTCCATAAAGACATCAAGCCCAGCAACTTCTTCTTCCGTGACAAGGAACATACGGAACTGGTGCTTGGCGATTTTGGCATCTCGAGCATGCTCGACCAGGATGGCAAGGCTCATAAGACCACCCAGGCCCGTACACCGATTTATGCGGCTCCGGAGATGTATGCCGATGTGATTGACGGTGTAGTGGAGGTCTCTGCTGCTGCCGACTACTATTCGTTGGGTATCACCCTGATGGCCCTGTGGCTTGGGGAGTCGCCCATGAGCTCCAATGAACGGGTGATGATGCGGCAGAAGAATGAAGGTCGGTTGCCCCATATCAACGAACTTCCGGAAAGGGTCAGGCTGATTGTACAGGGACTGACCGTTGTGAATCCGGCCAACAGGTGGGGATATGAGCAGGTTGAGGAGTGGTTCCTGGGCGGTTCGCCAAAGGTGGATCTGTCTTCGCCGTTCCTGAAATACAAGAGCTTTATCGTCGATCCGGACAAGAACCTGGTGGCAGACAATATCCACGAATTGATTCCCATGCTCCTCGATAACGAGAAGTTGGCTATCGGCTATCTGTATAACGGACGAATCAGCTCTTGGCTGGAGTCGTGCGGCAACCAGAAACTGAGCACCATCGTGAGGGATATCGTGGTAAACCGTTATCCTGTGGATCAGCGGGCTGGACTCTTGGCGGCTGTCTATGCTATGGAACCCACCTATCCCTACAAGGATGTGAAGGGCAATCTGTGTGACGACGTCCATAGCCTGGCCATCTCCTTGTTGAGCTATCAGAAGGAATATGGCATCCTGTTGACTAATTCGAATGACAGCTTCTTCCTGTATCTAGAGTCTCATACGAAGTGCAATGTGGATCGTATCCGCAGCTATTTCACCGAGACAGATAAAAAGGATGCCCATGTTGCTATTATGCGGACTGCCTTTGAGATAGATCCAGAGATACCCCTACTATCCCGCTACCCGTCATCCTCGCTGAAGGAAATCGTAAAGACATTTGGAAGAGAGACGCTGACTGCCGACGACTGGCAGTGCCTGACCGACGGGCGGTTGCTGTCGTGGATGTACAGTCATGAAGACAGGATGGCCTGCGAGAGCCTGAGAATCCTGACTCATGGTCAGACACACTCGGAGGCTCTGGCCTATAAGGTGCTTTACAATCTGGACCGTGAGGCGGCATACGACCTGAAGAGTGCATTTACGCCGATGCAGATTGGTGAACATCTCTGTGCACGTCTGAAGGAAGCCCAGTCTCTTAGTGATGAGGAATTCAGGCAGTCTATGAGTGACTTGACGAATCTCGATGGACGGTTCAGCTACTATGCCCAGTTGCATGGCTGGTCGGAAATCCTCAGCGAGTATAACCGTTGCTTCGACATGAAGAGCGATGAGAACCGTGAGCGCATGGGGAACTATGATGAGAAGACGGCTGCTTATCGTTTCTGTCGGATTCTGGGTACCACGCCGGTCTATCTGATGCCCGATGGAACGGTTTATGAGGATGGACGTAACCTGAATGTCCGTAACAATGCCCAAGTCCGTACGGAGATCCGTAATGGTTCCTTCTCCCAGTGGATGTCGGTGTTCTATCATGAGGACCCGTTCGCCGACTTCTCTGAAGAGTATGCCTATGAGCGTGCACTTGAGGAGTGGTTGCTGGCTTTGGGTAAGTTGGATGAGTCACATACCTATTATAAGCGCTTTGTCGATGCTTGTGAGGAAACGAAGGAACGGGTGAAGAATGTCCGTAACAACTGGCAGCGGGCCAAGAGAAGGGAAAACCTGTGGAGGACCGTCTTCTACTCGTTGTGCGGCATCTGGATTCTGTTGGTGCTTTTCATCGGTGTCAAGGACCGCAGCTACCTGCTTGCCCATACAGCACTTTGCATCGGCCTGCCGTTAGGAGGCATGACGGCTATCATTGTTGGCACAAGAGCCTATTTCCGCGGATATGACTTCATGTTCTCATGTCTTTGGGGCGTCCTCGGGGCACTATCGTCCTATATACCTATTTTAATATTAAAGTATTTCGGACAGTCTCATCCGGATCTGTTCAATGTGGCCATCATCCTCATCACGCTGGCCTATATGTTGATTTGTCATCTGACGGACTTCCGCGGTGACCAGAAAGCCGATAGCAAACTCATCTCTGAAGTGCTTGACAACGATGTGAAGTCCACGCTTTTGGAGCCGTTGTATTATACCTTCAAGACAAGGTCCTATAAGTTTACGGGTTCCAAGTTCGGATTACTCAATGATGTTACCGACCAGGTGCGCTCCATCAGTGGTGAGAGTGTACTTCATTATGTACTGTGGAGTATCCTGGCTTTGATATTCGTACTTAATTTCATAATCTTCAGCCCTGCTCTGATGAATGTCGGCAACCCGGATTTCAGCAAGATGAAATCTCCCACGGAGGTCATGAGGCAGTTAGAAAAAGACGTAGAATAATGGTATGTGAGAATTGTCATAAGGAAAACCGAAGCGTAGCGAAGTTCTGCAAGTGGTGTGGACAACCTCTTGCCAGTCAAGATTTGTTAGACAGACTGATCGGTCTCGATGAGGTGAAGCGACAGCTGAAGACCATCGTGAACACCTATACCTATCTCCAGTCTCGTAAGGATATCGCCAAAGTCCGGATATCTGTCAATGCGATTATTATTGGTGAGACGGGAACAGGAAAGACGATGCTTGCCGAGATCCTTCGTGACTATTTCTACCAGCAAAAGATTATAGAGAAGCCAAAGCTGACCATGGTCGATGCCGTTGACTATCAGCGATTTGTAGATAAGTGGGATGATAATATCAAGAAGGCCAAGGGGGGCATTCTGTTCTTCGACAATGTGCAGAAATTGTTGCCCGACAAGTATTCCAATCAGGTAAATCCGCTCGACAAGTTGTTTGTGGAGATGGATAAATGGGAGGATAATCCCATTGTGGTTATCTCGGGTCTGACGAAAGGACTGGAGGATTTCCTGGAGAGCAATCCGGCTGTCCTCAACCGTTTCAAATACACGTTCCGTATTCCCACTCCAGGCTATCACGAGCTGACGGATATCTGTAAACTGAATCTCAAGACAAAGTACGGTATCACGAAATTCTCTGAGGAGGCTGATTACCAACTCTCCCGCTTCTTCAAATACCAGGTCAAGATCAAGGATGAGATGTTCGGTTATGGTCATTTGGCCAATAAGACAGCCGAAGATATCTTTACCCATTTCATCAGCCGTGGTGCTGATGCCGAGCAGGTGGAGAAGGATGATGTTCAGGGCTATGTTCCTGAAGAGAGAACCGTTGATGACATCCTGAAGGATCTCGATAAGTTCATTGGCATGGACGAAGTGAAGAGTGCTGTCCGGGAGATGGCCTATTCTGTGCAGAACAGTCTCCAGCGGGCAGAACGTGGTCTTGGAGAGCAGGAAAAGATGTCGATGCATATCATCCTGACCGGTAATCCGGGAACAGGTAAGACAACGATAGCCCGAAAACTGGGAGAGATCCTGGCATCTGTCGGATATCTTGACAGTGGCCATGTGGTGGAAGTGGACCGTGCTAAGATGGTAAGCCCCTACCAAGGTGAGACTCCTAAGGTGGTGGACCGTCTGTGTGACAAGGCGATGGGCGGCATCCTCTTCGTCGATGAGGCTTATACCCTTGCACCTTTGAATTCTGCCGGAGAGCGTGATAATCAGGGTGCTCAGGCTCTGGAAAAACTGATGAAGCGGATGGAGGATGACCGTGGAAAGTTTGTGGTCATCGCTGCCGGCTACCGGATGGAGATGGAAAATCTCTTCCGTATTAATCCCGGTTTCCGGAGCCGTTTCAATTATTTTCTTGATATTAAGGACTACACGCCTGATCAGTTGTATCAGATCATGCTGGTCTTTGCCAAGGATAAGAAGTACATCTTCTCTGCCGAAGCTGAGGAGTTGACCAGGAAGATGATTACGGAGATGTACAACTCCCGTGACAAGGACTTCGCCAACGGTCGTACCATGCGTACTCTCTTCGACCAGATCTGTAAGAAGCAGGCCCAGCGTCTGCAGGGAGAGAGCATCGCCCAGATGAGTAACGAGGAACTGATGACCATCAGGGGGGAGGATGTTCCATACGAGGCTCCCAAGTCGGTGGATGTCTCTGACTGTCTGGCAAAACTCGACGGTCTGGTAGGACTGGGTGCCGTCAAGAAGGAGGTTGCCAACCTGACGGCTTATCTGAATCTGCAGATCAAACGAGGTGAGACCAATACATTCCAGGGCAAGCATTACGTCTTTACGGGTAATCCCGGTACAGGTAAGACGACGGTTGCCCGTATCATGGCTGACGTGTTCAGGACCCTGGGTATCGTATCCAAGGGACAACTGGTGGAGGCCGACCGTTCGAAACTGGTTTCTGGCTATTCGGGACAGACGGCCATCAAGACCAATCAGTTGGTAGATCAGGCTTTGGGCGGTGTGCTGTTCATCGATGAGGCCTATACCCTGAAGTCGGGTGACAATGATTCCTTCGGCTCAGAAGCCATCGACACGTTGTTGAAACGATTGGAAGACGACCGCGGTAAGTTCATCTGTATCGTGGCCGGTTATACGGATCAGATGCACGACTTTATCGATTCGAACCCCGGACTGAAGAGCCGTTTCACCCAGACCATCCATTTCGATGACTATACGCCCGACGAACTGACGGAGATATTCCTTAATCTGGCAAAGGGCAAGAACTTTACTGTCGACGAGAATACCAATGCAGCTATTCACCGTCAGTTTGAACAGCTTTATCTGCGCCGAGACAAGAACTTTGGTAATGCCCGTGAGGCACGTAGAATCTTCGATGAGGCTGTGGAGCGTCAGAGCCAGCGTCTGGTGAAACTGATGAACGATCCGGGCTTCCAGGAAAACGATATGTACAGTCTGACAGCCGAGGATCTGCCGATGGCCCAGGGTGGAACTGCCCGTCCGCTCGACGAGGTGCTCAACGAACTCGACGAGTTTATCGGTATGCGGTCTGTCAAGAACTCTATCCGCCGTCTGGCCGTCCAGAGCATGTTTATGAAGCAGCGTGCTGCCATGGGTGCCGGAAAGGTTCAGCAGATGGCCATGAACTTCGTGCTGACGGGTAATCCAGGAACAGGTAAGACCAGTATTGCGAGGAAGATGGGTGAGATTCTCCAGGCAATGGATATCCTGCCTACCTCCAGGGTCTTGGAGGTGAGCCGTGCCACCTTGGTGGGTAAGTATATGGGCGAGACACCGAAGATCGTCAATAGTATGTGTGACAAGGCCATGGGTGGCATCCTGTTCATCGACGAGGCCTACACGCTCAGCGAGGGTAGTGATCAGTATGGCAAGGAGGCTATCGACACGCTGATGAAACGAATGGAGGACGACCGTGGTAAGTTTGTGGTGATAGCTGCCGGCTACAAGGATCAGATGGAGGTCTTCCTCCAGATGAATCCGGGTCTGGCGAGCCGCTTCACACACAAGCTCCATATCGATGACTATAATGAGGATGAGTTGCTGTCCATTCTCAAACAGATGGCACAGAAGGAGAACTATACGCTCTCACCGACGGCAGAATACAAGGCTCTGGATACCATCTACAAGATGGTGCTTGTCAAGGATGAGTCATGGGGTAATGCCCGTGAGATGAGGAACCTGCTCGACACGACGATCCAGAAACTTTCCGTCAGGGTATCGCAGATGCCGGCCGATCAGGTGACCAAGGAAACCTACCAGCTTATCCTGCCTGAAGATATATAGAATAGGGTATAATAGATAATCGTAAGTATATATGATAATTTGTCCTACTTGCCGAGAAGAAATAGACAACGATTCCCGTTATTGCGACCAATGTGGTCAGGCCTTATTGTATTGTAATCAGTGTGGCCGGGTGGGAGTTGGACGGCGCTGTACATACTGCGGAGGTCTGATGGTGGCGCCTGGTGGAGATCAACAGCCGGATGCCAACGGCTTAGCCTCGATTTCGGGACTATCCACCTATGGGTCTCTCAGGAATGGCGTTTCCCAGCCAGGGCAACAGGAAAGTATGCCTGTGCTGACTTTGTCAAACGACAACCTGAATATCAAGATTGTCGCTATGAACGGGGCTATTATCGGTCGTCGGAAAGGACCATATACGCAGTTCTTTGAGAAACAAGCGTATGTCTCTGGTGTGCATGCCCAGTTGAAATATAATCCTGGCATGGGCTGGTGTGTGACGGACAAACACTCGTCGAACGGCACGAGTCTGAACCAGCGGCAGATACAACCTGATGTGGATATGACATTGAACAACGGGGATATCCTCACGATAGCCAATATCAATCTGCAGGTAAAAATCAGATAGTAACAAATGATAGAATTAGATATTTCGGCAGCCAGTAGGATTGGCTGCGTGAGAAGTCAGAATGAAGACATGATACTGGTGAATAACCAGTTTCTCCGTGAAGACAGTTACAAGACCAATGTCGTTTTAGGCAGTGAAGACCGTTATTTGATAGCGGTCGCTGATGGAATGGGAGGTCATAACAGAGGTGATGTGGCCAGTAGCGATACGCTCAAGAACCTGCATTATTTTTTTCATGACATTCCTGCCACTTTAAGTGCAGGTGACTTTAATGAGGCCATCGTAGGCTGGCTTGACTCGATCAATAACTATATAGTATCCAAAGGTCGGGCCGATGAACAGTATAAGGGGATGGGCACAACGCTCGTCGGTATATCTTATTATAATGGGGATATTTATTCGATGAATTGTGGTGACAGCCGACTGTACCGCCATCGAAACGGTCAGTTGGTGCAACTGACGACAGACCATTCCCTGAGCAACATGCTTGGAACGGAGAAGCATTCGAGCATTATCACTAATTGCATTGGCGGTGGCTGTCATTCTTCCTACATCGACATGGTTCAGATGACGCATGATGTGCAAAAGGGAGATATCTACATGCTTTGCAGCGACGGGTTGACAGATATGGTGTCCGATCCTCGTCTCTGTGAATTGTTAGGAAACGGTGCCGATGCCGATGCGCTTTGTGAGGCTGCCATAGAGGCAGGCGGTATCGATAATGTATCCTGTTGTGTGATAAGAATAAAGTAGTTAAAGAAGTGATAGTAGTTAAAGAAGAAAGATGCCATTAAGATTACCCGATAAACTTCCTGCCATAGACCTGTTGAAGCACGAGAATATTTTCGTGATGGACGATACCCGGGCCCACTCGCAGGACATCCGTCCGTTGAAAATAGTGATCCTTAATCTCATGCCGCTGAAGATAACGACGGAGACAGACCTGATTCGTCTGCTCTCCAATACTCCCTTGCAGTTGGATATCAGTTTCATGAAACTGAAGAGCCATACGCCGAAGAACACGCCTATTGAACACATGATGATGTTCTACCGTGACTTTGCCGAGATGCGTCATGAGAAATACGACGGTATGATCGTCACTGGTGCTCCTGTCGAGCAATTAGAGTTTGAGGAGGTGGGATATTGGGATGAGATTACCGATATCTTCGAGTGGGCAAAGACTCACGTTACCAGTACCTTATATATCTGTTGGGCTGCCCAGGCCGGACTCTATTTCCATTACGGTGTACCCAAGTACCCGCTGCCGATGAAGATGTTTGGTATCTTCCCGCAGAAACCCCTGGATCCGAAATTACCCATCTTCCGAGGCTTCGACGATGAGTTCATGATGCCTCACAGCCGTCATACGGAAATCCGGCGGGAGGATATCCTCGCCAATCCTGAACTGACGCTGATTGCTGAGTCTGAGGACAGCGGTGTAAGCATTGTGATGGCCCGTGGCGGTCGTGAGTTCTTCATCACCGGCCATTTGGAGTATGCACCGAACACACTCGACAATGAGTACAAGCGTGATAAGGACATCCGCAAGGATGTGGCGCCGCCGCTGCATTACTACAGGAACGACAATCCTGCCAATGGCCCGTTGGTCACTTGGCGCTCGCATGCGAACCTCTTTTATACGAACTGGGTGAACTACTACGTCTATCAGGAGACACCTTATAATATTGATGACATCACTTGAACTGCTGGCCCCAGCCAAGAACCTGGATTGCGGCATCGCGGCTATAGACCACGGTGCAGACGCCGTCTACATTGGTGCTCCGCGTTTTGGTGCGCGTTCTGCTGCGGGCAACAGTTTAGAGGATATCTCCCGGCTCTGTGACTATGCACATCCCTTCGGGGTGAAGGTCTATGTGACAGTCAATACCATTCTCTACGACGATGAACTCGACGACACCTGTCAACTCCTTCAAGACCTTCAATCTATTGGTGTCGATGCCGTCCTCGTTCAGGATATGGGTATTCAGGAATTATCTTCCTCCTTCCTCTTTCCTCGACTCCACGCTTCCACTCAGACCGACAACCGGACTCCAGAGAAGGTGCGCTGGCTGAGAGACTTAGGTTTCAAGCGGGTGGTCTTGGCCCGTGAACTCTCTGTCGAGGAGATCTCGGAGATTCATCGTGAGGTGCCCGATGTCGAACTGGAGGTGTTCGTCCACGGTGCCCTCTGCGTCAGTTATTCCGGCATCTGCTATGCTTCCCAGCATTGTTTTGGCCGTAGTGCTAACAGAGGAGCATGTGCTCAGTTCTGCCGGATGAAGTTCTCGTTGGTCGACAGCGAGGGTAGGGAGGTGGAGCACGACCGTTACCTGCTGTCATTGAAGGATATGAACCAGAGCGACCACCTGGAAGAATTGATTGAGGCTGGTGCAACGTCGTTCAAGATAGAAGGTCGTCTGAAGGATGTCAGCTACGTGAAGAATGTCACAGCCGCTTATAGCCAACGGCTTAACGATGTCATCCGTCGCTATCCTGACAAGTATTGTCGCAGTTCGTTGGGTGAGTTTCGCTATACCTTTACCCCAGACCTGCGGAAGACCTTCAATCGCGGTTATACTACCTATTTCCTGCATGGTCGTCAGCCGGATATCGCTTCCTTCGACACGCCGAAGGCTCTGGGAGAGTTTGTTGGCACGGTGAAGGAATTGCGAGGAGATTCTTTTAATGTGGCTGGTGTCGCAAGCTTCGCCAATGGTGATGGTCTCTGTTTTTTCCGTCCTCACACCTCTGAACTCGTAGGTTTCCGGGCCAACCGTGTTCAGGGTAACCGCATCTGGCCCTATCGCTTACCTGACGGTCTTCGTCCTGGTGTTCGCCTCTATCGCAACAATGATCAGGAGTTTGAGCGGCTGCTGTCGAAACCGAGTGCAGAGCGTCGTATCCCCATCCGTCTCGCCCTCCGTGCCGTCGACGATGGATTCGAGCTCTCAGCTTCCATTTCACAGCCTAATTGTCAACTGTCAACTGTCAACTGTCAACTGTCTGCTGAGCATCAGCAAGCCCAGAAGCCCCCTCATGAGAATATCATCCGTCAGCTGTCGAAACTTGGTGATACTATCTATACCTGTTCTGCTGTCGATATCCCCGACGATTTCAACTATTTCATCCCCAACAGCGTCCTCTCAGAGATGCGTCGCGCTTTGGTAGAGCTAATGGATAATGGACAATGGATAATGGATAAATCTAGCTCGAAAGTGTCTTCGGATAATTATCCATTATCCATTGTCCATTATCCATTTGATTACCTCTATAATATCTCCAACCGCCTCTCCCGGCAGTTTTATGGTGCCAAGGAATTGTCTGCCTACGAACTGAAAGGTGGCGATGGACCCATCATGCAGTGTCGCCATTGCATCCGATACTCTTTGGGCTATTGCGTCCGTCATGGCGGTCAGCGTCCTACGTGGCATGAACCTCTCTCACTCGTCTTAGGCGACGGCCGTCGCTTCCGTTTGGAGTTTGATTGTAAAAACTGTCAGATGAACGTATATGCGTCGTAGATATTCACCTTTTTACCTTTTCACCTTTTTACTTTTCCTGACAGCGTGTTATAACCGTGGCCCCATCACGCCTGATGCCTGGAATCTGACGGAGCAACAGCTTGACAGCATCTCCTTTTATACCACCCACCACTATACCCAGAACTACAATTTCGTCGTGACGGGCGACTCTTTAGTGGTTGTCGCCCAGCAGCCAGAGGCGATGGCCATCCCCGAGGTGGTGAGCATCGAGATCGAGTCCATCGGATCAGAGAAGCAGAAAGACTCCATCACGCTCCGAAAGAACGAGCGCATCGTCGTGGCCGACATCATGACCGTCCCCTCCGACACCATCGACTCCGTATGGGTGAAGGTGGCCCGCGACCAGCTTACTTTTGGGTGGATTCATGAGAAGGAACTCCTCGCAAAGGTCTCCCCCGACGATCCAATCAGCCAGTTCATTGACCTCTTCTCTGATGTTCATCTGTTAGTCTTTCTGGCCTTTTGTGTAGTTGTTGTAGCCGCCTATGGCGTACGCCGTCTGATGCGGCGGGGTGCGAAGATTGTGCATTTCAACGACATCCCCTCGTTCTATCCTACAACCCTTTGTCTGCTCGTGGCTTCCTCAGCCGTACTCTATAGCTCCATCCAGCTCTTCGGCCCAGAGTCGTGGCGGCATTTCTATTACCATCCCTCGCTCAATCCCTTCGGCATGCCGCTTCATTTGGGACTGTTCGTTACCTCCGTCTGGGCCATCATCATCGTTGGCATCGCCACCGTCGACGATGTGACGAAGCACCTTCCTTTGGGCAGCGCCATCCTCTACCTCAGTGGTCTCACGGCCGTTTGTGCCGTTGATTACGTTGTCTTCAGCATTACCACCTTGTATTATATAGGCTACCCTCTGCTCGTCGCCTACTTCATCTTCGCCCTCCGCCGCCTCTCCCTCCAGGACAGCATTTGAACAGTTCTACCACAGCCAGTCTTCCTGTTCGTCGTCGTAGATGAAGGGGCCGTTCCAGCCGTGGGAGCGGCAGGCCTCGGCGATGGTTTCCTGTTCTTCAGGTGAGATGAGGCGTTTGCCGTTGCGCATCTCGAAATATTGGGAGCGGCCAAAGGTCCAGATGAGCTCCTGACGGATGTTGTGCTCCATACGGCCCGGCATGTCGACATAGAACTGCGTCATGCCCTTTTTCTTGATGGCTCGGACGTTCGGACGGTATTTCACACAGCTTTCGCCTCCGATCTGCGGATTGCGTGGATTCATGGATTTCTGCACGATCGGCAGCGTGTCGGCATACAGCCCCACGAGCCAGTGCAGGCATTGCTCCTTGAGCGGACAGCTCTCGATGAAGCACTTCTGATAATGGCTGGCCTTCTCGCGGAAGACCTCTTCCTGCGACACCGTCGCCTGTTGTTGTGGTTCTTTAGTTGTATTCATGAGTGCAAAGGTAGTAATAATTATCCGATAACCATACATTATCCTGTTCTTTTTTACCTTTATTTATTTGCACGTTTCAGAAATATTATTTAAATTTGCAGCCAAATATATGTCTAACCCTCGAAACAAACATCTATAACTATCATAATTATGAAAAAGGTATTTATTACAATTATCTCAATTCTCCTGCCAATGATTGTAAGTGCAGCACTACGACAAGTCAGGGGTACAGACGTCAATGGAATCTATTATCTTTTCGATTCTTCCCAAAAGACGGCAACTGTAACTTGCAAATGTATTACTTATTCTGGTACAACTTTTATTGAGGACTATGATAAAGCTGATTATTCCGGGGCTATTGAAATCCCATCTGAAGTGACTTATGACAAAGAGACCTATAAGGTTACAGCTATTGGAGATGTGGCCTTTGCTGATTGTATGAGTGTAACTTCCGTCTCGATTCCTGAAGGCGTAGTGAGTATTGGACAGTGGTCTTTCTCTGGTACAGCATGGTATAATAGCCAGTCTGATGGTCTTCTGTATCTTGATAACTGGTTAATTGGCTATAAAGGTGATCAGCCAACAGGGGAGTTGAATATAGCAGAAGGAACAAAGGGAATCGCAGCAAAAGTTTTATCAGGATGTACAGATTTGACCTTTGTGACTATACCTAGCAGTATGAAATTCATCGGAGACAATGCCTTCTCCGGCTGCGGAGGCCTTACATCTATCGATATCCCCAACAGTGTGTTAAGTATTGGTGCTTCAGCTTTCTGGGGTTGCAGTAGCCTGCCTTCTATCATTATTCCCAACAGCGTGACGAGCATTGGTGCTTATGCCTTCCTCAATTGTTCTAGCCTGAAATCAGTAGAATTGCACGCCAAAATTATAGGTAACTGTTTTAGTAATTGTTCATCCATTGAGACAATAATAATTGGTAGTGAGGTCGAATCCATCGAAAACAATACCTTCTCTAGCTGTACATGCCTGAAATCAGTAGAATTGCACATCAAAACTATTGGCAATTGGTTTAGTGGTCTTTCATCCATTGAGACAATAACAATTGGTAGTGAGGTCGAATCCATCGAAGACAATGCCTTCTTTGGTTGCAGCAATATAAGGGTAAACATTTCAGACTTGTCAAAATGGTGCAAAATATCCTTAAATAGACCTCTTCTTTATAGAACATACGAAGTTTATATGGGTATGGGTGAAGGTTATGACCAACGCACAGCAGTTGAACCTTACCAATTGTATTTAAATGGAGAAGAATTAACAAATCTGGTAATTCCTGATGATGTCGAGTCAATAGGCTCATATATATTCTCATATTGCAGCAGTCTGACTTCCGTTACTATTGGCAGCGGTGTGACAAATATTGGCAATTATGCATTTGATGGATGTCAAAATCTTACAGATGTGTATCTTCAATCTGAGAACGCACCAGAAATTGGGAGCAATGCATTTCCTTATAATCAAAACGTCACGCTCCATGTCCCAAACGCTTCTTACTTAAAACAGCCTTGGGTATCATTTGGCACAATCGTTCCATCATCAGGTGGTGAATTCGAGGGCGTTGACAATACGTTTATCACCTTTGCCGATGCAACGGTGAAACAAAAGCTTATACAAAGTTGTGACTTCAACAGTGACGGCGAGATCAGCATGTGGGAGGCCGCTGCTGCAAATGTTCCCAGTTTTAGTAATTCCGACATTACTTCCTTTAATGAATTCAAGTATTTTACTGGGATTACAAAGATTCCCTCAGCTCTTTTCAGAAATTGCCCTAAATTAATCTCTATAACAATCCCAGAGAATGTAACTTCCATCGGGGATTATGCTTTTTCGGGTTGCACGAGTTTGACTCAATTATATTGTATGGCTGAAGACCCCCCATCGGCATCAAAAGCATTTGTGTCTTATAAATATGCTGCAATGAATTATTCTGCAGTTAACACAAGCGCAGTATCCCTTTACGTGCCAGCCTCAGGCTTTAATCTTTATAGTACGGAGGAGCCTTGGAAATCTTTCAAAGAGATTTTGACAATCGATGGTTCTGAGGCCGTAGTCCCCAAGTGCGCCACGCCAACGATTAGTGTGGTTGAAGGAAAGATCAAGTTCAGTTGCGAAACAGAGGGCGTCAGTTTTGAGTCATCTATAACCATGCCTACTTCTAGTAAGTCTGCCGATGGTACAGAAATCAGTTTGTCCAACAAATACAAGGTTACGGTCTGTGCCAAGAAGAAAGGCCATATAGATTCTGATATAGCCGAGGCAGAATTCGTTGGCTCATTGATTCGTGGTGACCTGAACAACGACGGCAAAGTGGATGTCGCTGACCACGTAGACCTTACGAAAATCATTATGGGGCAGGAGTGATGTCGTATTAGGCTGAGCCTATAATCAAAAATCAATGGGACAAGTGAGTGATCTCTTTTCAAAGAGGAATCAAAAACTGTCCCATTGATTTTTTGTCTGTTACCTAATACTTATTGTTTAATCATATTGTTTAGTTCGACGATATCGGCCACATTCACAACGCCGTCGTTGTTGATGTCGGCAGCTTTGTCATTATAGCCTTCCGGATCCTTCTTGCCAACAATATGGTCGCTGATAACGGTTCTATCCTTATCGTTAATCTCTTTATCGCCATTGGCGTCACCCTTCGGATTCCAGGTATACTCGATGGTGATGTCCTTGGCGCTCGCTTCAGTCAGGTCTTGCACGGCTAAGAAGAACGTGCCGTCGGTGTCGGCCTTTGTGCCATTCAGCAAGAGTACCTTGTCACCGCTTGCTGTCCACAGCTCATCGTTTGAAGAAGAGAACAGGTGCATGGTGCATCGCCTGTTGGTCTTGAAGGAAAGCATATCGCCTTCTTCGGCAACCACCTTGAACCACATAATGCCGTCAGACTTGTTGACCGTCTTTTTGTCTCCCGGTTCGAGCAGGACGGCATCAATATCATTACTGACGCGATAATCGACATAATCCTGCTCAATACGCACACTGGTGCCATCAACGTTCTCAAACACCATGCTTAACGTATTCTTGGCATAGATCTTCGATTGGCCATTCTGCATCTCGAAGTGGTACTTCTCTGTGCGTACAGGTACCTGTGGAACCTCAATCTGGGTTGTCAAATTATAATTGGCGACAGGCGTTTCCAAGAGAACGGTCTTTATTTGGTCTGTCAACTCGTTCACCCAATAGTGATAGGCCTTCACCTTGCTTGTCGGAGCTCCTATCCAGAAAAAGCCCGTGTAGGTGGTCGAGGGGAGTCCATTTGCAGTAAGTGCATGGTAGCGCACGGAATGAAGACCTGGTGTCAGTCCGCTGAGGTCGAGGGGCACAGCCTGTGCCGACAATGCCAATTGTTTACGACCCTCGTAGTTGCAGTCGAACCAATACTCGCCCTTCGTAGCTATTGCCGTTGGTTCTGGCACGAGGAACGGATAGGCATAGGTGGAAGACACCAAATCGCCGGCTTTGGTCGAGGGCGTCTGATTGTTATTGGGTACAGGCCTCAATTGGCCATCCTGAAGGGTGAAGACGCCTTCACTGATATAGATCTGATGATAATTCAGGGTATGCACACCTGGGGTCAGACTTGAGGCATCTATCGTGATGCTGCCAACCTCAGTTGTCGTAACGTGGCTGGAATAGTCCTGGTCGAACCAATACTCTGCGCGACTGCCTTTTATCTGAGGATTGGGTATGAGGAAAGACTTCGAGTAGGTGCTTGAGGGGACTCCTCTATTGTTATAGAGGTAGTGTAGCGTATGAACGCCAGGCTCCAACCCTGTCAGGTCGACATCGATCGTGCCGTTGCTGACACTTTTCGACACCGCTCCGCCGTAGTTGCTGTCGAACCAGTATTGGCTGGTCTGTCCTCGCGCTATGCTACAGATGCCGAGGAACAGCAGCATAAGGAATAACTTGTTCCGTATCATAAGTTGTCGGATTTAGTTTATGACTCTTATGCCGTCATTTACTGTGCCACCTCGATGGTCACACTCAACTTGCCTTCAGCGTTAACTTTCGGCACAATCTCGCACTTGGTGATGCGTGGGTTAGAAGGAGTCACATTGAAGGGTGCTGCGCCTCCCCAAACACCAACCACGGTGCCATCATTGCCCTTGTAGAGTTGCTTGGCATTGTCAGAGAGTTCAAAAAGACCTGTGCCGTCCACATTGAGGTCATCAAAATTTATATCATATGAAGAGAGGTCGCCATATTGATCTGTGTTTTTTTTCAAAACAGCGGGACTTTTAAAGAAGTTATCGCGATCAGTCACAATCTTGTTTGTGGCGTTTGTGGCATTGGCGAAGAAGTCGTAATCAGTTTTCGAGGTGTTAAAATATACACAGTTATGAACATCGTTGGAAGCGGCAAGTTGATAATCAGAGGTACAAATGAATATACAATTGGTAAGCACGTCTTCAGATAAACTACCGTTGTGCCAAAGACCATAATTAGATATAACACAGTTCTGTAGGGTGATTTTGTCAGTGCCCGTTTGAGCTATTACATCCTTGAGAGCACAGCTAGTGCAAACACCTTGATACAACTGTAGATAATTCAGCGTTACGCAATGATTCAGCTTCGCAAAGACTTTCGTTTGAGTAAGAAGGTAACTATCAAATTTCACCTTAGATATGGTACATGCCTTGTAAACGTCACTTGTGATAACCAATTGAGAGGTAAAACGAACGCCTTCTATGGTCAGTTCGTTTTCGTCACTCTGCAATTTGAAAGTCCACGAGCCTTCAATGATAGTATAATTGTTGTCTGAACTTCCGTCAGCCCAGCCGCCAGCACCGCGGACGGTGATATTCTTTGCAAAATTCTTACCTGTGAACGTTCCGGCAGACAGCGTGATGATGTCGCCAGGTTGCGCAGCATCGTATGCTTCTACAAGTGCACCCTTTCCATAGTAAGCCGTTAGGCTATTGCCATGACTCAATGTAGCAACCAATGAAGTGTTTTCTTCTGCGTTGGCTCCGATCAAGCTAAATACGGAAGCCACCAACGTAACTAATAGTTTTTTCATTTCGTTAATTGTTTTTGTTGCCTCTTATGCTCCCAAATTCGGCGGTTAATAAATAATAGGTAAATGGAAGCAGAAAAGGTATGGGAGTTTCTAATACCTTTCCGAGGTCTGCCTTACAAACGGCTTATTCGGTCTCTGTCCATCATTGTCTTTGAAACGCCATGTAAATATTTAGGCTTAGTCAGGGGCAAAGATAAGCATTTTTTCTGAAACATGCAAGAAAAATGATAATAAATTCATTTTATCGGTTACTTTTTCTACACACAAATATAATTCGCCATTATTTACATTATGCAATTTGGTATAACTATTGAGCGTCTGCCCTGAGAAATGTATACTCAAGAATTTGATTTTGAATTTATATTGATAATTGATTTTATATACACTAATATTATTAACTTATTTTATTTCAGTAGTTTATGCAATGTATGTAACTAAGTATTACATACATAATATCTACATTTTTTAACTGTGAATAGGAATGTAAACAAGTGGAAGCGGTATTTAAACTATTGGTTTACAGGCGGTTTAATGATAGAAACAGTAGACTTATATGATAGTTTGGAATGTGTAAACTGACAGTTTAGTCTAGGTAAACTATCAGTTTACACATGCTAAACTATCACGAACTGCTATCCTTTGACAGACTCCGAAGAGGGTGAAATCATAGTTTAAAGCCGATAAATGTAGATAATTTTGTATGTAAAACATAGTTACATACATAATATTTTTGTCTGATTATAAGTTAATTATATTATTTTGTGTAGGTAAATATCATTATTTATTATCATTCTATTCAAATTTTTCTTGCACATTTCAGAAATTTTTCGTACCTTTGCCGAAAATCTAAAAGAATACGTTATGGCACCTAAAATCACGCTTGTCAAGAACTATAGAAATAAGGAAACGCTGCGGCTCGTGGAATTGCAGGAGCTGGCAGAGATGATCCGTCAGGGAGAATACGAGGATCAGGTCAGGGAGTTCCGCAAGGAGTTGCCGCTGAAGAGCTATGTGAGCCGTAGTAGCGACGGCACGCTGGAGGGTTACGCCAACTGGCCGAAGGAACTGCCGCGCATCTGCTTTGCGCTGGAACAGGAGAACCGCAACCACGAACTGGTGACGCGAGGCTACACGGGGCTGGTGCTGCTGGAGGTGAACAATCTGACTGGGCAGGACGAGGCCGCCGCCGTGCGCCGTGGGGCAGGGGAGATGCCCCAGACGCTGATGGCCTTTGTGGGAGCTGACGGGCAATCGGTTAAAATCGTCTGCCGCGGGGAACTGTTGGAAGTGAGAAGTGAGAAGTCAGAAGTGAGAGATTACTCCAAGCACGATGATTCTCAGCCGCAGAACTATTCTCTCACCTCTCACCCCTTACCTCTAACTTCTGAAGAAATTGCCCTCTTCCATGAGAACCTCTACGAGCGGGCCCGACTGATCTACAACGGCCAGTTGGGTGTGACGGTCGAAAAACTGGAGCCGTCGCCGCGACGCATCTGTTATATGGGCCACGACCCTCAGCTGGTGTTTAATCCTTTGGCGACGCCCATCTACGCCAAGGCCGAGAAACCCACCGAGGCGCTGAACCGCCAGCCGTCGATACAGGAGCAGACGGACTACGACCGCTACAGGAGCAACCAGATTGTGTATGAGTACAATCTGACGAAGGCCTTCGACGATACGGAGGGCATCGCCGACAAGGCGGAGCGTCGGCACGCCACGTTGAAACGTCTGGCTGCCTATTGTCAGGAGACGGGTCTTCCGATGGGAACAGCCCAGTGGCAGGCCATGATGGAACCGTCGTTCTGGGGCGATCGCGAGTTGGTGAGGAAGGTGTTTGAGAATGCCTACCACGAGGAGCACGTCAGGAAATACATGGAGAAGAAGGGTATCCAGCGCACGAAGAACATCCCGCCAGAGACGCTGCTGACGATGAAGATCAACATCTTCCTCAATGAGAACTACGACCTGCGGAAGAACGTGATGCGAGGGGTGGCCGAATACCGCATGAGGACGGGCATCGGCTTCTCGTATTCCGACCTGACGGAGGAGGCTCGCAACTCGATCACCATGAGGGCCCTCGAACAGGGCATCCGCTGCTGGGACAAGGACATCCGCCGTTACGTGAACTCCGACGATATCCGCCGCTACGACCCCGTGAACGACTATCTGGAGCACCTGTCCCGCTGGGATGGCAAGGACCGTGTGACGGCTCTCGCCCAGAGGGTACCGACGGAATACGGGGAGTGGACGCATCTCTTCCATATCTGGATGCGCTCGATGGTGGCGATGTGGCTCGGCAAGGGCCAGCTGACGGGAAACGCCCTCGTACCTTTATTAATAGGCCGTCAAGGTTGCGGCAAGTCGAGTTTCTGTCGCATCCTGTTGCCGCGTGATCTACAGGACTACTACAACGACCGCATCAACTTCAAGAACGAGAGTGATCTGAACCTCGGCCTCACGTCGTTTGCGCTCATCAACCTCGACGAGTTCGACCGCGTGACCCAGCGCCAGCAGATCGTCTTGAAGTATCTTGTCTCGACGGCTGACCTGAAGTATCGTCCGCCCTACGGCAAGGCCTACACCTCGAACCGTCGCTATGCCTCGTTCATCGGCACCACCAACGACCAGACGCCGTTGACGGATCCCAGCGGCTCGCGTCGATTCGTCTGCTGTGCCGTCGACGGCGACATCGACTTCCTGTCGCCCGTCCAGCACGACCAGCTCTATGCCCAGCTGATGCAGGAGATTGGCGATGGCGAGCGCTACTGGCTGACGAAGGAGGAAGAACGGGCGCTGATGGAGCACAACCTGCAGTACCAGCGCTTGAACGGCCTCGGCGAGATGTTGATGGCCGTCGTGCAGAAACCCCGCCATACGGCTTCTGCCGCCAATGCACAGGGCGACGAGGAAGGACAGTGGATGTCGCTGAAGGACCTCTCGGCCCTGCTGAAGAAACACTTCCGCGGTTACAAGGAGGAGCCTGACACCTTCCGCAAGATCGGCAACTACCTCAACCGTCCCGAGTACAAGTTCCAAAGCAAGCGAATCTCAGCAGGTATGCTCTACTGGGTGAAGCTGAGGGTATAAACATAAAAATCAATGAGTGATGAAACAGAAAATGATTCAGATGATGCGTTGGATCAGTACGAAAGGACTGGTCTGGCTGGGTTTCGGAGCAACACCTTTTGTCTTTATGGCCTGCTATGGCCCTGTGCCTACGGAGTATCGGGAGACCAACTTCGCTGAGGAGGTCGTCGACTCAACGGAAGTTACCCGTTCTGTTGATGGGGATGACGTGGATGTCGCCTCAGAAGAGGTCGCAGGCGATTCGCTGAATGCCGAGGATCAGGTTTAGACCATCATGAGATTGCTCATCACCATGTCGCTGACAAAGAGTCCGCGACGGGTGAGGCGTAGGTGAGAAGTGACTGGTGAGAGGGGAGAGGTGAGTTCCAAGAGTCCGTCGTCCAGATAGCGACGGGCGTTTTTTATGCAGTGGTTCCGGTATTTTTCTAATAGGGCATTGAGATCGATGCCTTCCCGGGTTCGAAGGGCGACGGTGACGATGTCGTTGTAGCGGGTATCGTCGTCGAGCAGCTCTTCTTCGAAGATGCGCTCGCCGCGCTCCATTCCTTCGATGTATTGTCGGATGTCGGCAACGTTCCAACTGCGGCTGCGGATGTCGTAGGAGTGGGCGGCGGCACCAAGGCCGATATAGGGCGTGCCGTTCCAATAGCTAGAGTTATGGCGGGAACGGAAGCCGGGGCGGGCGAAGTTGGAGATTTCGTAGTGCTCGTAGCCGGCAGTAGTCAGACGGTCGATTAATACCTCGTACATCTGGCGTTCGGTCTCCTCGTCCCCAGTGTGTTGTTTCAACATCCGATGGAGTGGGGTGCCCTCTTCGATCATCAGACAGTAGGCTGAGAGATGTTCGACGTTGAGGGCGAGGGCGGTATCAATGTCGGCCTCCCAGTCGGCAAGGCTCTCTCCGGGGAAGCCGTACATCAGGTCGATGCTGATGTTGCGGATGCCGGCAGCGCGGAGAATAGAGACGGCCTCGATGGCCTGGCGGGCGGTGTGACGGCGGCGGAGAAAGCGCAGGCGCTGGTCGTCGAAGGTCTGGATGCCCATTGAGACGCGGTTGACGGGGAGCTGCTGTAACACAGCAGCAAACTCAACGGTGACGTCGTCGGGATTTACCTCAATGGTGATTTCAGGCCTATCCTCAGCCCCTCCCGGTTTGGAGGGGAGAGGATACACCTTATTAATATATATAAAGAGCTGGCGTAGTTGATCAAAGGTCAATTGACTGGGCGTGCCGCCTCCCAGATAGATCGTTTCGATGTTCTCACCTCTGACCTCTGACCTCTGGCTCCTGATCTCCATCTCCCGGCAGAGGGCATCGACATACCTCTGGCGGAGTTCGAGAGATGTCGTCGAATAGAAGCCGCAATAGATGCATCGCGACCTGCAAAATGGTATATGAATGTAGATTCCTGCCATATTTTATGCAAAATTACTAATTTAGTTTAATATTTGCAAGATTTTCTTGGCTATTTCTCAGAAAATGTCTACCTTAGTGCCCGCTTTAACAGAACATTCATCTAAAACCTAAATGATATGAAGATTTATCAGACAAACGAAATCAAGAACATCGCACTCATTGGCAGTGCGGGTAGCGGCAAGACTACTCTTGCCGAAGCAATGGTCTACGAGGCAGGCATCATCAAGCGCCGCGGTACCGTAGAGAGTAAGAACACTATGAGCGACTACTTCCCTGTAGAACAGGAGTACGGCTACTCGGTGTTCTCAACTGTTTTTCACGTGGAGTGGAACAACAAGAAGCTGAACATCATCGACTGTCCGGGTTCTGACGACTTCGTGGGTGGTAGTATCACCGCCATGAACGTCACCGACCAGGCCGTCATCCTCGTCAATGGCCAGTACGGTCCCGAGGTGGGTACGATGAACGCTTTCCGCAACACAGAGAAACTGAAGAAGCCCGTGATCTTCCTGGTGAACCAGCTGGATCGCGATAACTGCGACTTCGACCAGATCCTGAACCAGTTGAAGGACGTCTATGGCCCGAACTGTGTGCCTGTTCAGTATCCTATCGCTACTGGCGCCGGCTTCAACAGCGTCATCGACGTGCTGTTGATGAAGAAATACTCTTGGAAGCCCGAGGGTGGTGCTCCCATCATCGAGGACATCCCCGCCGACCAGCTCGACAAGGCCAAGGAGATGAAGGCTGCCCTCGTGGAGGCTGCTGCTGCTGGTGATGACACGCTGATGGAGAAGTTCTTCGAGACCGAAGATCTCAGCGAGGACGAGATGCGTGAGGGTATCCGCAAGGGTCTTGTGACGCGTTCTATCTTCCCCGTGTTCTGTGTCTGCGCCGGTCGTGATATGGGTGTCCGCCGCCTGATGGAGTTCCTCGGCAACGTGGTGCCATTCGTCAGCGAGATGCCTGTGGTTCAGAATGCTGCCGGTAAGGATGTTCCTGCCGATGCTTCTGCCCCCACCTCTCTCTATTTCTTCAAGACGGGTGTGGAGCCCCACATCGGTGAGGTGTCTTACTTCAAGGTGATGAGCGGTGTCGTGAAGAGCGGCGACGATCTGACCAATGCCGACCGCGGCTCTAAGGAACGTATCGGTACGCTGTATGCCTGTGCCGGTGCCAACCGTATTCAGGTCGACGAGCTGCGTGCCGGTGATATCGGCTGTACGGTGAAACTGAAGGACGTGAAGACTGGCAACACGTTGAATGGTAAGGATGTGGACTATAAATTCGACTTTATTAAATATCCTAACTCGAAGTTCTCACGTGCCATCAAGGCTGTGAACGAGGCTGAGACCGAGAAGATGATGGCTGCCCTGCAGAAGATGCGTCAGGAGGATCCCACATGGGTGGTTGAGCAGTCGAAGG